>JALWUQ010000030.1 GCA_026993075.1 Campylobacteraceae bacterium | reverse complement strand
AAGCAATTATAGAAAATGGTATAGTTCGCATTCCTCAAAAATATCAGGATTTACAAGAAAGAAGAGAAGTTAGATTTCTTATAATGTATGATAATAATAAATATAAAACCAATATTGAAAAAAGGAAAAAAGATGAGTGCGATTTCTATCGACACAATAGGCTTTCAATTTGATAGAGATAAAGCACATGAGAGATAAAGTTTTTTTGGATTCAAATATTATACTTTATTCATATTCTAAAACAGAACTTGATAAAAATAAAATTGCAAATAATCTTATATTTTCACTCAACGAGATATTGATTTCTACTCAAGTTATTAATGAAATTACGAATATTTTGTATAAAAAGTTTCAATTAGATGCTACAAGCATAGAAAATCAACTTAAAATCATAAATCCTTTTATTTAATCATGCCACGAAAACCAAGGGTAGAATATATAGGCTTTCACCATATCATTAATCATGGTGTAGCAAGAGATAATATATTTTTAAAAGATGATGATTTTAAAAAATTTCTGGAAATTCTACAAGAAGCAAAAGAGCGATATGATTTTATACTTCATTCATTTTGTCTTATGAATAACCACTATCATCTTCTTATCGAGACAAAAAATGAAAATCTATCTTTGATAGCCAGACAAATTAACTCAAAATATGCACAATATTTTAATAAAGAGTATAAGAGAGTAGGACCACTTTGGCAAGGAAGATTTAAAAATAGTTTTGTTTATGATGATAATTATTTATCAATTTTATTCAAATATATAGAGCAAAATCCTATAAAAGCTAATATGGCTCAGGAAGCAAGTGAATATAAATACTCATCGTCGTTTTGTATATCAAATGGGATTTATAGCCAACTGCTAAAAGAATCTATGCTTTATGATAATGAATTACTTAAGATACTAAATGATAAAGTAAGTGATGCGGAACTAAAGAAATTAGAAGAGTTAGAAAAAACGAAATACAAACAAGGCAAAGAGATAGTTAGATTGAGACAAAAACCATTAACAGATTATTTTACTAATAAAGAAGATATAAAAACAAGAAATACGAAAATAAAAGAAGCTGTACTTGATGGCTATAAACAAAGTGAAATCGCTGATTTTTTGAGCTTGTCAAAGACTACTATATCAAAAGCATTGAAGTATATAAATCAAAAATAATAGGAGAAGTAAAATGAAAGGTATAATATTGGCAGGCGGAAGCGGTACAAGACTATATCCAATAACAAAAGGGGTATCTAAACAATTAGTACCAATTTATGATAAACCGATGATTTATTATCCACTATCAGTTCTGATGTTAGCAGGGATAAAAGAAGTTCTTATCATCTCAACGCTAAAAGATCTTCCAAGATTTGAAGAGCTTTTGGGTGATGGTAATGATATCGGGATGAAGTTTTCTTATGTAGTTCAGCCTAGCCCTGATGGTTTAGCTCAAGCATTTATACTCGGTGAAGAGTTTATAGGAAGTGATGATGTCTGCTTGGTTCTTGGAGACAATATCTTTTATGGTCATGGACTTACGGAGCTTTTGGCTGATAGTGTTCAAAATGCAGAGCAAGAGAATAAAGCTACTGTATTTGGCTACTATGTAAAAGACCCGAAGCGTTATGGTGTTGCCCAGTTTGATACAAATGGTAATGTAACAAGTATAGAAGAAAAACCAAATGATCCTAAAAGTAACTATGCAGTAGTAGGTCTTTATTTCTATCCTAAGGATGTTGTTCAAAAAGCAAAACTTGTGAAACCTAGCGATAGAGGGGAGTTGGAGATAACTACTCTAAACCAAGACTACCTAAAAGAAAAAAGACTAAAAGTTGAACTTATGGGCAGAGGTTATGCATGGCTAGACACTGGTACACATGAGAGTTTGCTTGAAGCTAGTATGTTCATACAGACTATTGAAAACCGTCAAGGGCTTAAAGTGGCTTGTTTGGAAGAGATAGCTTTTGAAATGGGGTATATAAGCAAAGAGAAGCTTTTGGAGCTTGCAGAGCCTTTGAAGAAAAATGGGTATGGGCAGTATTTGATTGGCAAAGCTAATCAATAATTATAAATATTAATTTTAAATGAAAAGAGATAATAAATGAACTTTATACGAACAGGCATACCAGATGTCGTTATAATTGAGCCACAGGTTCATGGAGATGAGAGAGGTTACTTTGTAGAGACTTTTAGAGCCCAAAGCCTCGAAGAGTTTTTGGGTTATAAGATAAACTTTTGTCAAGACAATGAGTCTAAAAGTTCTCGTGGGGTTTTAAGAGGGCTTCACTATCAGCTTGCACCTGCGGCTCAGACTAAACTTGTCCGTGTTATTTCGGGTCGTGTTTTGGATGTAGCTGTAGATATACGAAAAGGAAGCCCCACTTTTGGGAAACATGTTGCGGTTGAGCTTACAGGTGAAAATAAACGCCAGTTACTTGTTCCTCGTGGTTTTGCTCATGGTTTTGTGGTGCTTGAAGATGATACTGTGTTTGCTTATAAGGTTGATAATTATTATTCGCCTGAAAATGATAGAGGCATAGCGTTTGATGATGAAACTTTGGGGATTGAGTGGTTGCTTTCAAAAGATAAATTAATATTATCTGATAAAGATAGAAAACAGTCTAATCTTTGTGATACTGATGATATTTTTAAATATGGAATTGATTATTATGAATAAAAATTTTGATAAATGGAATAATATAAAAAAGGCAATAAATAAAAATAATAATATAATCAAATTTCAACAAAGACATATAATCTTTATGAAAATAGGAACAAATATTGGTTATGAGCAAGATGGTAAAGGAGAAGAGTTCTTAAGACCAGTATTGGTATATAAAAAATTCAATAATAGGGTTTTTCTGGGTATTCCTTTAACTTCAAAAGAAAAGAGCGATAAATTTCATTTTTTATTTGAGTATAAAAAAGATAAAAAAAGTTTCGCAATTTTAAGTCAGTTGCGATTATTTGATATCAAAAGAGCAAAATATTATGATGGGAAAATATCAAAAAAACAGTTTGAAAGGTTGCAAAAAAAACTTTTGAATCTGATGGTTACCCCACTCCAAAAGGAGGGGGAGTGCACGGAGGCAATTTGTACAAATAGTATACAGCAAAAAGATTTAGATGTCAAGTATAATGTCCTGGTTACTGGAGCAAATGGTCAGCTTGGAAGTGAACTTAGAATGTTAAAAGATGAATTTTTAATGATGAATTATAAATGTTTCTTTACGGATAGTTCTACTTTAGATATAACAGACTTTCAAAATGTAAAAGAGTTTATAGAATTAAATAAAATAGATATTGTCATAAACTGTGCTGCTTATACGGCAGTAGATAAAGCAGAAGAAGATGCCGAAAATGCTGATAAGATAAACCACTTAGCGGTTAAAAATTTAGCTGAAGTCGCTCAAGAAAAAAGCATTAAACTCATTCATATCTCAACTGACTATGTATTTGATGGTGAAAACTTTAAGCCTTATGTTGAAGATGATGCGACTAATCCAACTGGCGTTTATGGAAAAACTAAACTCGATGGTGAAAATGCTATGAGGGAAATAGACCCTTTAAACTCTATCATCATAAGAACTTCATGGGTTTATAGTAGTTTTGGAGCTAACTTTGTAAAAACAATGCTCAAACTTGGCAGAGAGAGAGACTCACTTGGTGTGATATTTGATCAAGTTGGTACCCCTACTCATGCTAGAGATTTAGCTGAAACTATCTTAGAGATTATTCCATCAATTCAAAATTCAAAATTAAGAATTTATAATTATAGTAGTGAAGGAGTTGCCAGTTGGTATGATTTTGCTAAAGAGATTATGCGAATGGCTAAGATAGATTGTGTTATCAGCCCAATAGAAAGCTCAGCATATCCAACACCGGCAAAAAGACCACACTACTCACTACTAAACAAAGCGAAAATAAAAAAAGAGTTTAACCTGAGTATCCCTTACTGGAAAGATTCTCTTCGTGATTGTATCACGAAAATTTTGAGTTATGAGTGTTGAGTTATGAATAAAAATAATATTGAAGAAATTATAAAAATTTTAACATCAATAGTTAAAACATCGCAAATTAATTTACAAAAGGAAAAAAATGGAAAAAAATAAATTCAAAATTCAAAATTCAAAATTCAAAACCATATTAGTAACAGGCTGCGCAGGCTTTATAGGCTCAAACTTTGTGCCATATTTTCTAGATAAATACCCAGAGTACAACTTAATAAACCTAGATTTGCTAACATATGCAGGTAATCTTGATAATCTAAAAGAGTGTGAAAATAATCCAAGATACAAGTTCATCAAAGGTGATATCTGTAATCGTGAGTTGGTAGAGTTTATCTTTAATGAATATGACATAAGAGGTGTTATCCACTTTGCAGCAGAATCACATGTGGACAACTCCATCAAAAACCCTGGTGTATTTATAGAAACAAATGTAAACGGAACTTTTACATTACTTGATGTAGCTCAGAAGTACTGGATGGAGAAACCATTTACTTATAAAGAAGACTATAAAGGGTGCAGATTTCATCATATATCAACAGATGAAGTTTATGGAACACTTAATGAGACTGATCTTTTTACAGAAGAGACACCATATGCTCCAAACTCTCCATACTCAGCAAGTAAAGCTAGTTCCGATATGATAGTGCGTTCTTATCAAGAAACATACGGTATGAATACAGTTATAACAAATTGTTCAAATAATTATGGACCAAAACAGCATGATGAAAAGCTTATTCCTACTATTATCAGAAAAGCATTAGCTGGCGAAAGTATTCCTATATATGGTGATGGCAAGAACATAAGAGATTGGCTTTATGTGCTTGATCACTGTAAGGGTATAGATTTAGTTTATCATACAGGCAAAGAAGGAAATGTTTATAATATAGGTGGAAGAAACGAGAGAACAAATCTTCAAATAGTAGATGCAATCACAACTATACTTGATGAAAAAGTCCCACCAAAGAAAAAAATTGGTAAGGAGAGTTATAAAGAACTGGTAACTTTCGTAGAAGATAGAGCCGGACATGACAGGCGCTATGCAATAGATGCTACAAAACTTGAAACAGAACTTGGCTGGAAGGCTGATGAAAACTTTGATAGCGGGATAGTTAAAACCGTTGAATGGTATCTAAACAAACAGGGTCAGGTATTGGGAATTTACTTTTAGGTGAAAGGGGGTCAGTATTTTGATGTACCATTAAAAGTTTGATAGCATGCACTATCTCTTTTTGACAAATTAAATTAATTATAATATAACTATTAGTGTGTGCAAAAAACGCACCGAACCGGCCACCAGTTGCGTTTGCATCTATCCACTAAAAACGCTTAAAATCTTTCTGGTCCTTAGAATAAACAAAATAAAGATAATATCAAGTAATTTTAATCTAAAGTTTTATATAATATTTGCCAAACTGATGTATGATTTAAAAATGATAGGTAAAAGATAAATAAATGATCAAATTAATGGCTACTGCTGTACTTTCTTATATATTCATAAGATTACTTATAGCAAATGCGGGAAAACTGCATTTACTTGACATACCAAACGGTAGAAGTTTCCACTACAGCATCACTCCTCTTGGAGGAGGCATAGGCTTTATGATGTCTTTTTTCTTTTCTATTTTAGCTTTCAAATTTTATATGTTCTTAGAATATTGGTATATATTTACAGCTATATTTATAGTTTTTTTAGGCGGATTGGCTGATGATAGATATCATTTATCGGCTAAAATGAAATTTTTAATTATCTTTGTAGCGGTGTTTGTTCTTTGGCTGAACCATGCTTGCATTTACACACTCGGACAATACTTTGACTATCAATTTAACTTGGTATGGTGGTTTGTATTTCCATTTTCTGCATTTGCAATAGCCGGTTTCACAAATGCTTTAAATCTCATAGATGGTATCGATGGTTTGGCAGGGAGTATAAGCATCGTGATAATAGCATTTTTTGGTTTGATAGGATATGATAATGGCAACACTTTGATGATAACCATCTCAACTTTTACCATCGCCTCTTTGGTGGGATTTATGATACTAAACTGGAATCCTGCAAAAGTATTTATGGGAGATAGTGGCAGTTTGAGCCTGGGATTTATCATAAGTGTATTGGCAATTTTAAGCATAAAGTATATCCCTCCTGTAGTTGTACTGTATCTTGCTGCTGTGCCTATACTTGATACTCTTGTTGTTATGATTAGAAGGATAAAAAAAAGAAAATCGCCTTTTAAACCTGACAAAACTCACTTGCATCATATAATGGTTAAATTTTTCAACATGAATGTTAAAAAAACAGTTATATTTTTAGTGATTTTGCAAATCATATTTAGCAGCACAGGATATGTCATGTTGGAAACAATGAAAAAAGACAGTATTGGTATAGCACAACTTTTGGCACTTATCGGCTTTATCATGATGTTTTTTTTATTTTATATGATATTTACCAATATCAAAAGAAGGCAATTAATTTTGGATAAAGAGGAAGAATAACAATGCTTGAGTTAATATGTTCTTTTATT
>JALWUQ010000029.1:3487-6554 GCA_026993075.1 Campylobacteraceae bacterium | reverse complement strand
TATCATCAAGCTTATGAAGCTATGGAGAATAATTTAAGCTTGATAGAGATAGGACACTTTGAAAGTGAGATATATTTTGCACAAAGTTTGAGTGAAAATTTGAAAAATTTTAATATTCAGGCTATAATTGCAAACTCAAAAAATCCATTTAAATATGAATAAAATATAAAAGCAAGGAAAACAATGAACAAATATTTAGAGCAATTGATTGAATTATCACAAATAGATAAAGAGATAGACTCTTTTGGGCCAAGAATTGAGAAGATAAACAAGGAGTTATCAAGTGTTGCTAAAAAACAAAATGACCTTACAGAAAAAAAAGAAAAATTGATTGAAGAAAAAAAGGACAATGATCTTAAAGTAAGACAACATGAACTACATTTGGCTGAATTAGCACAAAGATTACAAGATATAAATAAAAAAAGCGGTGCGGTTAAAACAGATAAAGAGATGAAAGCATTACAGCTTGAGGAAGATATCACAAAAGAGCAGTGTGATTTTGCCAATGAAGAGATACAAAGACTACAAAAATCAAGCGAGGCAAAAGATATTCTTATATTGGAAATTGATGAAGAGCTAATAGAAGTAGTTAAAATTGTTGATGAAAAAAAAGTTCAAATAGAAGCAAAACTTAAAGAGATAAATGAAGACAGGAAAAAAGTTTATGCAAAAAGAGATAAGATACTCTCTAAAATAAATCAAAAAATATTAGAATTTTATCACAAAGTAAGAAAATGGGCAGGAAACGAAACGGTAGTCCCTGTCAAAAAACAGGCATGTTATGGTTGCCACATGAGGATAAATGATAAAACTTTTTCATCAGTTATAAAAAGTGAAGATATAGTAACCTGCCCTCACTGTGGAAGAATACTATATATTGAAGATAATAACGAAGAAGAGTAAAGATAAATTATTGTTTAAAAAGAGAATAAAAAATACTTTTTTTGAGCAATGTTTTTTCATAATTTATTTTGTTTTAGCACTTTGTTTATATATAATCTTTGTACCTTATCTGATATATCTTGGCTTTAAGGAAAAATACAAGGATTCGATTCCGGCTAGATTTTTTTTATACAAAAACAGCTTTTTTGAAAAAAATGATATTTGGTTTCATGCCTGTTCTTTAGGAGAAGTAAAATCTTTAAAACCTATTTTAGACAAATTGGACAAAGAGGTAAATATAAGTGTTATAACAAATACAGGATTTGATGAAGCGAAAAAACTTTCTAAAGAGGTCAGGTTTTTGCCTTTTGAAATCTTTCAGCCTTTTTGGCAAAAAAAACAAAGAGTTTTGATAGTAGTTGAGGCTGAACTATGGTATCTTCTTTTTTTATATGCCAAAAAAAGGACAGCAAAAACCATACTTTTAAATGCGAGAATATCTGATAATTCATATAAATCATATAAAAGATTTGCTTTTTTTTATAGACTTATATTCAAGCACATAGACGAAGTTTTCGCTCAAAGCAAAAAAGATAAGGAAAGGTTAGAAGAACTTGGTGCAAAAAATGTTAAAGTAACAGGCAATATAAAAGCTTTTGGAAATTTCAAAATAACAAAAAATATAGAAAAACCAAAAAATTGTAGGATTATTGTTATAGCAAGTACTCATGAGAAAGAGGAGAAGCTGCTTTTAAATCAAATGAAATTTCAAAAAAATACAAAAGTCATAGTCGTACCAAGGCATCCTGAGAGATTTGGACAAGTTGATAGATTTTTGAAAAATTTCTCCAAAACAAAAGGTTTGAGTTATCACAAATTATCAAATAAAGATAATTTTTATGATGATATAATCTTATGTGATAAAATGGGCGAATTGCTAAATATCTATGCTATAAGTGACATAGTTATATTAGGTGGTTCTTTTGTAGATGGTATCGGTGGACACAATCCTTTAGAGCCGGCATATTTTAATAATATTATAATAAGTGGAAAATATATATTTAATCAAAGGCAACTTTTTAAAATGATTAAAAATGTCTATATTTCAGATGAAAACACATTAGATAAAATACTTTCACAGGATTTAGAAAAAGCATATATAAAAGATGAGATAGAATTAGACCAAATCATAAAGAGTATAAAAAATGTGGTATGATATAAAAGATAATTATGTAATTTTCAATATTAAAGCTTTACCAAATTCAAGTAAAAATATTATTTGTGAAATTTTTGATGATATGCTAAAAGTCAAACTAAAAGCTCCCGCAGTTGATAACGCAGCGAATAAAGAGCTTATTAAATTTTTTTCAAAAGAATTTAAAACAGCAAAATCAAATATCAAATTAATTGCAGGATACACCGGTAAAAAAAAGAGGCTGAAGCTGCCGTTAAATGATAAAATTGCAGATTTTATACAAATGCATATAAAGCTTTAAGGAGGCATTATAATGAAAACAGAAAAAGCATACAAATTACTTTCTGCCCAAGAGAATATATCAAATCGTGCAGCTAAAGATCTTATAGACAGAGGGGTAGTTTTTGCCGGCAATAAAAAAGTTGAAATTGCAAGAAATGACATGAAAATCAAAACTGTATTTAAAGTAAAAAAAATTGATAAAATAAAAATAATTTTTGAAGATAATGATATTGTTGCGGTTGACAAACCGGCATTTTTAAATAGTGAAGAAGTAGCTAAAGAGGTAGGGTTTAAACTTTTAAACAGATTGGACAGAGAAACGAGTGGAGTGCTTTTGTTGTACAAAAATGATGAGTTTAGACAAAAAGCTATTAATGAATTTAAAAATCAAAATGTTGTCAAAGAATATATCGCATGGGTAAATACGAAGATTGCTGAAGAGATTGAAATAAACAGCCCAATTTTGACCATAAAAAGAGGTAGAGCTTACAGCAAAATCTCAAATGAAGGCAAAGAAGCCATATCTACGATACAACCCATCCTCATAGAAGGAAATAAGTCAAAGATAAAAGTTACTATCAAAACAGGCAGAACTCACCAGATAAGAGTACACTTAAAAAGTATAGGAGCTTCCATATTGGGTGATAAACTTTATGGAGGTAAACCGGCACAAAGAATGATGCTACACTCTTCCAAAATAGCACTGTT
>JALWUQ010000029.1:0-3387 GCA_026993075.1 Campylobacteraceae bacterium | reverse complement strand
TATTATTTAAAGAAAAAAAAGATTAAATACCACTTGTTTAATCCGAGTAGCTTTGGCTTTGATTTTTATGGTGATATACTATTTACTTCACAAAAAGAGTTAAAAAATCATCCAAAAAGAGTAAAAGCTTTTATTAAGGCAACAAAAAAAGGCTGGATTTATGCTTTCAAACACATTAATGAAACCATTAATACAATATTAAAATACTACAATACTCAACATCTCACATACGATAAATTAAAAAGTGAGGCTTATTTGTTAAAACCGTATATGAGTAAAAACTTTAAATTCAACAATAAAAAGATTGAAAGAATAGAAGATATTTATGTATTTTTGAATATGATAAGCAATAAATTGGATATAAGCAATTATATCTACAATCCCTTGGAGCTAACAAAAAAAGAAAGATTTTTTATTAAATCTCATATAATTAAATGTATATCAACTCCAACATGGGCACCTTTTAATAGTATGAAAAATGGAAAATTAGTTGGTATTGCTATTGATTACTGGTCATTAATAAAAGATAAATTACATTTAAAATCAAAATGTACTATCGATAACAGTTGGAGCAATATACTTTATAAAATAAAACATAAAACTGCAGACTTGACTATTTCAACTACCATCACCCCAAAAAGGGAAAAATATGCAGTATTTTCAAAACCATACTCTTCTTTTCCTATTGTAATCGCCACTAGAAATAATGTAGGATTTATATCAAATATGGATTTTCTCAAAAATAAAACAGTAGCAGTTGGAAAAAATTATACTGTCGAAAAATTAATTAGAAAAAATTATCCATCAATAAAAATCATTGAAACAAAAGATACAAATATGGCACTTAAGTTAGTAAGAGATGGCAGGGCTTTTGCCACAGCAGACATACTGCCTGTAATAGCTTACAATATAAACAAATATGATTTTTCCAATTTAAAAATTGCTGGGAGAACACCTTGGAAATTTAATGTTAGAATAATGGTAAGAAAAGACTATAAAGAGTTGATACCTGCTATCAACAAAGCGATAAACAGTATAACAGATGAAGAAAAAACCAAGATTTACAATAGTTGGATTTCTGTGCACTATCAAAAAGGATATACTAAAAATACAATTCTTAATATTTTTATTATTTCGATAATTATAATTTTAACTACTTTAACTTGGATTTATTATCTACAAAAAGAGATTGCAAAAAGAAAAAAATTAGAAAAAGAGTTAGAAAAATTGGCAACTATTGATAAATTGACTTCTATTTACAACAGATATAAGACGGATCTTTCTTTGCATTCACAAATTGAGATATCAAAGAGATACAAAAGACCACTTAGCTTAATATTTTTTGATATAGATTTTTTTAAAAAAGTAAATGACAGTTACGGCCACAAGGTAGGGGACATGGTTCTTTCTAAATTATGCGACATAGTTTCAAGATCAGTAAGAAAAAGTGATATTTTTGGAAGATGGGGTGGAGAAGAATTTTTGATAATATTACCCGAAACCACAGAAGATGAAGCTATCTCCTTAGCAGAAAAATTGAGACAAAAAATAGAAAAACATACATTTGATAAAGTCAAAAATATAACTTGCAGTTTCGGTGTAACTAACTACAAAAATGGTGACAATCCTGAAACTATTATGATGCGGGTTGACAAGCAACTCTACAAAGCAAAACAAAACGGAAGAAATAAAATAGAATTTGTCTAAATAATAAAGTATATAAAATTTCCACCTACTTTGAAATATTAATTCACAAAATCCCTGTATAATCGTACTCTAATGCACTATTTTGTAAATATATGTATTAATTGTTAACCAAAATTAATAAATTTTAAATTCAATTTTATAATTTTAATTGATAACATAACTGTATTGATTTACCTTAAGAATTTAATTTAGGAGATTATCTAAGTTTATGCAAGATAGTGTAAAAATTTAAACAATTTTCTAAGCTATAATCTTTAGGAAATTAAAAAAACAACATATCCATTAAACGGATGAGGAGGTATTTTATGAAGAAGAAATTTGCAGCGTATGCTGCGGGGGCTGCATTATTGTTGGTAACAGCAGGAGTAGATTCTGCTTATGCCATTCCAAGTTTTGCTCGTCAGACAGGACTTAGCTGTTCGGCATGTCATACAGTTTTTCCGGAACTTACACAAGTAGGACGGGATTTTAAACTTAACGGCTACACAATGACTGACGGGAAAAAACATATGGTTCCATTGGCTGCAATGGTACAACTTGATATGACTAACTACACAAACAAATCAGATCCTGGCAATAAAGTTGTAAACTTTGCCCAAGGAAGTGTATTTTATGGTGGCAAAATCATGAACCACTTAGGTGCATTTGCTCAATTTACCTATGATAATGGCGGGGGACCAAATGGGGGACCTGCATTTGGAACTGATCTTATGGATGTTCGCTATGCAAATTCTGCAAATTTTAACGGTTCAAGACTTGTATATGGCGTAACTGTTGATAATACTCCAGGAGTAGAAGACTTGTGGAATACTACCGGGGCTTGGATGGAGCCATTTGCGGGTGGAACTGGTGTCTTGCAAACTCAGCTAAATGCACCTGTTAACTTAATGGGTGGTGTTGGAGCTTATGCTTTATGGAACAATCTTATATATGTGGATTTTACAGCATACAAAGGTGCAAACGGCCAGGGATTGATGAAAGTATTCAACTGGAATACAGCATCAAATCCTCCTGTAAATCCAGAAACAACAGGCACAAGCCCATATGCCAGGATAGCTATAAGACATACTGTGGGTAATAATTATTTTATGCTTGGCGGATTTGTTTATAACACTCAGACAAATGATACAAGCGTAGGTGGCGCAGGAACTACTAATTATAAAGATAATGCGGTAGATGGTGAATGGCAATACACAAATGGTGTTCACAATATCACTGCCACTGCAAGCCATGTATGGGAAAAACAAACCGGAACTGCTGCAGAAGTTAGACTAAGAGATACAAATGCAAAAATAGGATATACCTATAATCATAAATACGGTGTTTCTTTTGATTATCAAAAATCAGAGAATACAACTGACCATTCTACAGATATGACAGGCTCAACTGTAGAATTTGATTATCTTCCGACTGAGAAAATCAGGTTATCTCTCCAGATCAACTCATATACAAAAAATGCCACTATTACTGGTCCTGCTTCACAAGATAATAATTATTATCTTAATGCATGGTTTATGTTTTAATACATTTATAACAGTCTTTTGCTGGCAACTTTGCTGGCAAAAGACTACAAATTCTGCTATTATATAATTTATTATTTTTCCAAAGGACTTATGATGCTAAAGCAAGGTTTCAAATATTTTATAATAATAATTTTTTTAAGTAGCTTTTCTTTTGCAG
>JALWUQ010000028.1 GCA_026993075.1 Campylobacteraceae bacterium | reverse complement strand
TGACAACTGCTTGTCATTTGGCAAATTTTTGGACATTTTGTTATGCAAACTTGCATCAAAATGTCTGGGTACCTTGAAGCAAATTTTAATTTGCGGTTACATTTTGGAACAAAATGACATCAAATCAAACAACTCCGCACCTAAAATAAACTATCTTAAGCAAAACACAAATAAAGTAAATTAAAATTATAAAATCTTTTAATTTTTATCATTTGAGCTTTTAAATGGAGCGGGAAACGAGGTTCGAACTCGCGACCCCGACCTTGGCAAGGTCGTGCTCTACCACTGAGCTATTCCCGCAATTTAAGAGACGAAATTATATCTAAAAAAAAGCTAAAAGTAAAGTAATCTTGGCTATAATTTTGAAAATTTATCTTATAAAGGAATATACATGAGAAGTGATGAAGTTAAGAAGGGATTTGAACGAGCGCCGCATAGAAGCCTTTTTAGAGCTACAGGATTAAAAAATGAAGATTTTGACAAACCTTTTATTGGAGTGGCTAACTCATTTATTGAGATAATTCCAGGACACTTTTTTTTAGACAAGTATGCAAAAATTATAAAAGATGAAATTAGAAGCAATGGTTGTGTGCCATTTGAATTTAATACCATTGGTGTTGATGACGGTATCGCAATGGGGCATGAGGGTATGTTATATTCTCTTCCAAGCCGTGAAATAATAGCAAATTCAATAGAGACTGTCATGAATGCACATATGCTTGATGCTATGATTTGTATACCAAATTGCGACAAGATAACTCCAGGAATGGTTATGGGAGCTTTAAGAGTTAATGTTCCAACTGTATTTGTTACAGGTGGCCCGATGAAAGCAGGGGAGCTTAAAGATGGAACTTCTATCGATTTGTCTACTGTTTTTGAAGGAGTGGGAAAAGTTGAAAGCGGAGAAATAACTGAAGAGAGATTGGTAGAACTTGAGTGCGCGGCATGCCCTGGAGGCGGAAGTTGTAGTGGTATGTTTACTGCTAATAGCATGAATACTTTACTTGAAGCTATGGGAATTGCTTTAAAAGGAAATGGGACTGTTTTAGCTCTTACTCCTGAGAGAGAAGAACTTTTAAGACGAGCAGCAAGAAGAGTTTGTGAGATAGCAAAAAGCCAAGAACTAACAGAAAAGTTTAGAATCAAAAATATCTTAAATAAAAAAGCTGTAAACAATGCATTTGCAGTGGATATGGCCATGGGAGGAAGTACTAACACAGTTTTACATATGTTAGCGATAGCAAAAGAAGCTGGCGTTGATTTTAATCTTGCAGATATAAATGAGATGAATAAAAATGTTTCCAATATTGCCAAAATTTCTCCATCTCTTTCAACAGTACATATGGAAGATATAAATAAAGCAGGTGGTATCAGTGCTGTAATGCATGAGATAACAAAAAGGGGAAATGATGTATTGGCTCTTGATAATTTAACTATTGAAGGTGAGAGTATCGAAGAAAGGATAGCTAACAGTGAAATAACTGATACTAATATAATCCATAAAATAAATAATCCATACAGTGAAGTAGGAGGCTTGGCTATACTTTTTGGCAATATTGCCAAAGAGGGGTCAGTTGTAAAAACTGCCGGTGTCATTCCAAGCATGAGAGTATTTAGCGGTACTGCTGTATGTTTTGATTCGCAAGAAGAGTCATTAAAAGGTATAACAAGTGGTAAAGTAAAGGCCGGCGATGTAGTTGTTATAAGGTATGAAGGACCAAAAGGAGGTCCTGGCATGCAAGAAATGTTAGCACCCACATCACTTATAATGGGTTTGGGTCTTGGAGAAAAGGTCGGACTTATTACCGATGGAAGATTTAGTGGCGCTACCCATGGTGTAAGTGTTGGACATGTCTCACCTGAAGCAGCTGAGGGTGGACTCATAGGGCTTCTTAAAGATGGTGATATCATAGATATTGATGTTGATAAGCATACTATCAATGCAAGACTGAGCGAAGAAGAGATAAAAAAACGAAGAGCAAACTTTAAACCAAAAATAAGAGACATAGATAGTTCATGGCTTAAACAATATAGAATACTCGTTACAAATGCAACTCATGGAGCAGTACTTAAAACTGAGCTGTAAAACATGTAGTGAAACTACTAAATTGTAGTTTCACTATCATATATTTTGTGTCTTTAAAGGATTTTCTACTAAATGGAACATTTTTTCAATTTGATATTGTCTCAGGGTGTAGCAATGTTTGCTATCCTTGATCCAATAGGAGTTAGTGCAATAATACCTTCTTTATTGCATGAAAATATTACAAAAATGCAAATGAGAAGAGTTGCGTTTGTTGCCACTGTAACATCTATGATGGCATTTTTTATTGTGCTTGTTACTGGTGATTTTGTTTTGAAGCTTTTTGGTATAGATATAAATTCTCTAAAGGCTATGGGTGGAATAGTTTTGCTTTTGATGGCTGTAAATATGGTAAACGGCCACAGTAAAAAAAGAAGCCATCATACAAAAGAAGAAGAAGATGATGATTCCAAAGAGCATGAAAATATAGCTGTAATTCCTATAGGTATTCCCATCATTTTTGGACCCGGTATATTTGCTACTATTATTGTTTTTAAATCTCAAGCTGTTAATATGCCAGATATTTTTTCACTTATAATAGCTTTTTTGATAAATATGTTATTACTGTATTTGACCCTTAGAAACTCTATCTATATAAAAAAAGTTGTAGGTATTACCGGAGAGAGGATTGTTACAAGATTAATGGGACTCATAACCGGTGCCATAGCTATACAATTTATAGTTAGCGGTGTTATTGAAATAGCAAAGAGATATGTATGAAGCAAAACAAACTTATACCTGTATATGAATACAAAGTAAAAGTTACAACAAATGAGATAGATTTTAATAATCATTTAAATAATTTTTATTATGTCAAGTGGATGCAAGACAGTGGTATGGCACACTCAAGTGCAAATGGAATAACCTTGGAAACTTATAAGAAAATCAGTGCCACATGGTTTGCCAAATCACATTTTATAGAGTATAAAGCCCCTGCATTTTTAAATGATGAAATTATAGTAAAAACATGGATAAGTGAAATAGGAAAAATAAAATCAAAAAGAAAATATGAATTTTATAGAATCAAAGATAATAAACTTTTAGCAGTTGCTGAAACTCTTTGGGTCTTTATGGATTTAAAAAGCCAACGGCCGACTCTTATAAAAGATGCGATTAAAAACTCTTTTATAGTTATTGAAAACAAATCTTAATTTAATTTCAAGTATAATTACAAATCAATAAATCTTTAAGGTAAAAAATGTCAAGTAATGAGACAAAATATATTTTTGTAACAGGTGGAGTTTTAAGTTCACTTGGAAAAGGGATTGCGAGTGCCAGTATAGCTACATTGTTAAAACATTCTGGTTTCAAGGTTACCATACTAAAAATGGATCCTTATATCAATGTTGATCCAGGGACTATGAGTCCACTCGAACATGGAGAAGTTTTTGTGACTGCCGATGGAGCTGAGACTGATCTTGATTTGGGCCATTATGAGAGATTTTTAGATGTAAATCTGGCCAAATATAATAACTTTACAACGGGTCAGGTGTATTCAACTGTTATTGAAAGAGAAAGAAGAGGAGATTATCTTGGCAAAACTATACAAGTAATTCCCCATATAGTCAATGAAATAAAAGAAAGAATTATAAAAGCCGGGGCAAAACAAGATATTTTGATAGTTGAGATAGGCGGAACAGTTGGAGATATAGAGGGTTTACCTTTTTTAGAAGCTATTAGAGAACTCAAAAGCGATGTTGGCAAGAAAAGAGCCATTTTTGTACATCTTACACTTGTGCCATATTTGAAAGCGGCGGGAGAGCTTAAGACAAAGCCTACTCAGCATAGTGTTCAAGAGTTAAGAAGGATAGGTATAACTCCTCATATATTGATATGTAGAACTGAACAGTCGATACCAAAAGCTATGAAAGATAAGATTGCATCGTCATGTGATGTTGAAAAAAATTCTGTTATAGAGGCAGTTGATTCAAAAAGTATTTACAAAGTACCGTTAAATTTTTTAAATGAAGGTATTTTGGAACCTATTTCTGAGTATTTAGATTTGGATAATCTTGAGCCAAATATGAAAAAATGGGATTCGTTGGTTAAAAGAGTCATTGCCCCAAACAAGAAAGTCAAAATCGCTTTTGTTGGAAAATATCTTGATTTAAAAGAGGCATACAAGTCGCTTACCGAAGCTTTCATACACGCAGGTGCAAATCTAAATGCAAGGGTTGAGCTTCTATGGGTGGATAGTGAAGATTTGGAACAAAACAAAAATTTGGAACTTTTAGCAGAAAGTGATGGTATTTTAGTAGCGGGAGGGTTTGGAGAGCGTGGAATTCATGGAAAAATGAAAGCTATAGAATATGCAAGAGTCAATAAAAAACCATATTTAGGTATTTGTCTTGGTATGCAGTTAGCACTGATAGAATTTGCTCAAAATGTATTAAAAATTGAAGATGCAAACTCAGTTGAATTTGATAAAAACTGTAAAAATCCTATAATTTATCTAATAGATGAATTTATAGACAGTAGTGGAAATAAACAGTTAAGGACTCACAAAAGTCCACTTGGTGGAACTATGAGACTTGGAGCTTATGAATGTGATATAAAAGCAGAAACTTTGCTATCCCTCGCATATGATGGCAAAAAAAAGATATATGAAAGACATAGACACAGATACGAAGCCAACCCTATATATAAAAAAATATATGAAGAATCTGGTATGATTGTAAGTGGAGAGAGCCATGGGCTGATAGAGGTTGTTGAATTGAAAGATCATCCTTGGTTTATGGGTGTTCAGTTTCATCCTGAATTTACATCAAGACTTCAAAAGCCAAACAAAGTAATCCTTTCGTTTGTAGAGGCATCTTTAAACAATAATGTCTGATATATTAAGCAAAGAAGATATACAAAAAATATTATTGAAGAGATTTGAGAATGATAAATTTACGACTTTATCCTCTTTGCCAAATCCGATTCTTTTTAAAGATATGCAAAAATCAGCAAAAAGAGTAGCAAAAGCTTTAAAAAATAAAGAAAAAATCACTATTATTGGAGATTATGATGTTGATGGAGTGGTATCTTCTTTTATACTTAGTGATTTTTTAGAGAAACTATCGCAAAATATTGAGGTGATAATACCAAACAGATTTAGTGACGGGTATGGAGTGAGCAAGAGTATCGTTGAGAGACTTGAGCCTTGTTTGGTTATTACGGTGGACAATGGAATATCTGCAGTAGAAGCAGCTGAAGTTTGTCTTGAAAGAGGAGTAGACCTTATCATAACAGATCATCATACGGTGCCAAAAAATATACCCAAAGCTTATGCTATTATAAATCCCAAACAAGAAGAGTGTTCTTTTCCTTACAAAGAGATATGTGGAGCTCAGGTTGCCTGGTATTTTGTTGCGGCAATTAAGCAGGAAATGAGACTTGATTTTAATCTTTTGGAATATATTGATTTGCTTAGTATTGCAATAGTTGCGGATATGATGGAGCTTAAAGGTTTAAACAGAATGTTTGTTAAAAAAGGTTTAAAGGCTATAAACAATACAAAAAGAGCATCAATACTGTCTATAAAAGAAAAGTTTGAAAAAGAGAGTTTTAGCAGCGAAGATATATCATTTTTACTTGCCCCTCTTTTAAACAGTGCAGGAAGAATGGACAGTGCAATGAAAGCTTTTAATTTTTTAAGAGCTAAAACTATGTCGGAAGCGACGGTATTATTGCAAGATATGATTAAATTAAATGAAGATAGAAAAGATATAGAAAAAGAATTGTTTGAAATATCTGAGACTGAAGTCGATAAAAATCAAAATATCATAGTTGTTTGGGGTAGTGGCTGGCATGAAGGAGTTATAGGCATAGTAGCAGCCAGACTTACCAGAAGATTTAAAAAACCAGCTATTGTGTTTTCAGTGACAGATGACAAGGCAAAAGGAAGTGCAAGAAGTGTTGGAGAGGTTAATATACTCTCTTTGATAGAAGAAGAAAAAGATAATATTTTAGGCTATGGCGGACATAAAGGTGCAGCTGGATTGTCTATCGAAACTAAAAATTTACCTATTTTTAAGGCATCTATTGAAAAAAGAGTAAATAATTTAAAAAAAGAGTTATTTATATCAAATAAAGAAATATTAGGTGAAATTGATGCAAAAGAGATTGACTTTGAACTTTTGGATATATTGGAAAGTTTTGAACCTTATGGTCAAAAAAATCCAAAACCTTACTTTTTAATAAAAAATGCAAAGGTAAAAAAAACAAGAATTCTTGGTAAAGCAAAAAATCACCAAAAAATCATTATAGAGCATAATAATTCTATACTTGAGTCGATATATTTCAATTATCAAGATAAAGTTAATGTCGGTTTCAAGATAGATATACTCTTTTCAATCTCAAAAAACTATTACAGAGGATATGTTACCCCGCAATTACTAATCAAAGAAATCATAATATAAAACTATAATAAAAATTATTTTAATTTATTAAAAGTCTATTATAGTTTTTTCTTATGAATAAAAATATTAAATAATCATTATAATATTTTGTTACTTTTTGTAATAAATTATCTTTTTTTCTAATTAAAATCATAATTTTTTTATATTTTTAAGCTAACTTAATACTGATAGGAGTAGAATCTCAAACAACAAGACAATAAATCTTATAATCATAATAAGGAGGTAATATGGAAGTAGAAATTTCCCGTAGAAGATTTTTACAAGGTAGTGTTGCATTGACTATTATCGGCGGGACTGCTTTAAGTGCTTCAAATCTTTTTTCTGATAAAAAAGAGACAGGAGAATTTCGAGTTACTACAAAGACTGAGTTAAGTAAAGCTAAACATGTACCGTTTCTTTGTGGAATGTGCGTAAATAAATGTGCAGGCTATGCAAGAGTTGAGAGTGAAGGTAAATATAAAGGTATTGTTACAAAGCTTGATCCTAACCCATACTTTCCAAAATCAAGAAACATGCTTTGTCCTAGAGGCAACGCGGGTATTCAAACACTTTATGATCCAGATCGTCTAAAATATCCTTTGGTTCGCATAGGAGAAAGAGGTGACGGTAAGTATAAAAGAGTAAGTTGGGATGAGGCTTATGAGGCAATACTTAACGGAACGGATAAATTCCCGGGAATTCTTAAGATACTTGATGAAGAAAAAGATAATCGTGCCACTATTGGCTATTGTAACGGAGAAGGACTTTCCAAGGCCGGATTTGAAGACTTGATGATGCAAAAAATTGGCTCTCCAAACTATGTTGATGAGATAAGTATCTGTCTTGAGACAACTCTTGGAGGTTATTTCTCAACTATTGGTACTTATGGTGAAGCTGATATGAATAATGCTGATTATCTTATTATCGCTGGAGCTAATAGAGCAGAAGCTATCATAACCCCCGATACTCAAGATATGTTTAAAAGAAGTGAAAGAAGAGGTCTTAAAACCATAGTACTTGATCCGAGATTTACAAACACAGCTGCAAAAGCTGATAGATGGTATGCAGTAAATCCCGGTACCGACCTTGCTTTCGTACTTGCAATGACTTATGTTGTTATGAAAGAAGAACTTTATGATAAAGATTTTGTTTCTAAGTATGCAGTAGGGTTTGAGGATTATAAAAAACATATTTTATCACATAATTATACACCACAGTGGGCAGAAAAACTTACAAATATCCCTGCCAAAGAGATATATAAAACAGCAAGAGAGTTTATGGCGGCACAAAGTCCTATATATTATCAAGGAAGAAGAAGTGTATTTGTTAAAAATGACTTTCAACTTCGCCGTGCTATGGCTATCTTCCAAGGTCTAAGTGGCAATCTTGATAAAAAGGGCGGTATTATTTATGGTAAAAAATTAGCTTTGCCCAAAGAAGATATAAATGCTCCATTGTATGCACAAGCAAAATCAAGATTTGATACCGATGGTATAGCTCTTACAGGTAATAAATCAGGCTCTTGGATAGTCTTTAGAAATATGATACTTGAAGGCAAAAATCCATATCCTGTCAGAGCAATGTTTATGAGAAAACATAATCCTATGAGCGGTGTTCCAAATACTGCTAAAACTGTAGAGTTTCTTAAAAAGATGGATTTAAATGTAATGATTGATATACTTCCTAGCGATACTACAATGTATTGTGATGTTATATTACCTGAAGCTTCTTATTTGGAGAGAACTTCTCCAGCAGCTAGTTATGGTTTGTTGGAGCCGGCAATCGTTCAGAGAAAAGCATCAATCAAACCTATGTTTGAGACAAAGACACCTGAGGTTATCTATAAAGAGTTGGCACAAAAACTTTCTCGTCCTCTTTGGGAAAATACTAAAAAGTATGATGAAGATGTTCAAGCTGATATAAAAGGCATGAAACCTAAAGAGATACAGAAGTATTATAAAGAAAATGGTTTTGATTTGGCTGATGCATGGGATAAACCTGTTGAAGAACAAAATAAAGAGAGAGTCGTAAAAACTTATGGTGAAAAAGCTTGGAAAATCTTAGATGAAAAAGGTGTTTTTTATCCTAATATGGAAAAATACCATAAAAAACTAAATCCAAATGAATATGAGTACTATCCTGAAAATAAAAAGAATTATACTACTCAAAAAGGAAAATTAAAAGTAGTTATGAATTTTAAAAATTTAACTAAAAAAGGAGTTGACTCAATGCCAACATGGTACGATGATATGGCATTTAAAGTACCTGAGGGTAAATTTAGATTGGTTACTGGTAGACATGCCCAATTTACTCAAAGTGCGACAACAAATAATATGATGCTAAGAGATTTGATTCCAACAAATTATGTATGGATAAATAAAAGAGTTGCAAAAAGAAAAGGTATTGAGTTTGCAGATATGGTCGAAGTTAAAAGCAGAGTCGGTAAAATTCATTTAAAAGCATATCCGACTGAAAAAATTGCACCTAATCAAATATTTTTACTTCATGGTTTTGGAGGTAGTAGTAAAGAGATGCATATGGCCTATGGGAATGGTGGTAGTGATGCTATAATAATAATAGATGAAATAGAACCAGTTTACGGAGCAGCTGCAATGAATGAAACAAATGTTGAAATAAGGAAGGTGTGAGATGAGATATGGTATGGCACTTGATTATAAAAATTGTATAAATTGCAGAGCTTGCGAAGTAGCCTGTAAGGAAGAAAATGGAGTTGAGCTTGGGGCAAGAAAACATCGTATTTGGGTTGGAGTTAAAGAGGTTGAGGGAGAATGGCCAAATATTAATATTGCTTCCAGTACTTTTGAGCCCAGTCAGTGTCAACAATGTGAAAATGCACCATGTCAAGAGGTTTGCCCTACGCAAGCAACACATTATGCCCCTGGAGGGATAGTAATGGTAGATGCTAGTAAGTGTATATTATGCACTTATTGTATGGTTGCTTGTCCTTATGATGCAAGATATGT
This sequence comes from Campylobacteraceae bacterium, assembly GCA_026993075.1. GTDB lineage: Bacteria > Campylobacterota > Campylobacteria > Campylobacterales > JALSKU01 > JALSKU01. Next base: position 14,238 of record JALWUQ010000028.1, on the reverse strand, counting down.
AAATGATAGAACAGAAACTGTCGATAAATGTACATTTTGTAGTGATACCAGACTAGCAAGAGGTGAAACAACTACGGCTTGTCAAGCTACTTGTCCTACTAAAGTAAGGACTTTTGGTGATTTAGATGATCCTGAAAGTGAAATAAGTCAGCTACTTAATGTAAGAGACCATTTTACTCTAAAAGCACACCTTGGTACAAAACCAAAACTATTTTATTTGATATAAGGAGAAGATTATGTTTGCATTAGCTGAAAAAGGTATGAAACAGATAGAGAAAATTATCCCAATGAGGCATACTGATATAAGAGAATTATTTAAATTTGAAAGAACACCGCTTAATCTATTAATAGCGTTTATTACCTTTATATTTCTTATCCTTTTTGTAGTAGGTTTTATTAATTATTTAAGATTTGGACATCATGCTTATGGGGTTTACAGAGAACATCCCTGGGGGCTTATGATTGCGATGTATATATTTTTTGTTGTAAGTTCAACAGGACTTTGTATAATGTCGGCAATAGGACATGTTTTTGAGGTAAAAGTGTTAGAACCCTTTTCTAAAAGGGCTATCCACGGTGCACTAGTTACCCTTATAAGCGGCTTTATTGTTATACTTTTAGAGGTTGGGCACCCTTTTAGAATGATGCTTTACAATACAATCAGCCCGGGATTAACATCTGCTATTTGGGGCATGGGCGTTTTGTATTCATTATATTTAATATTTATTGCGGTTGAGTTTTTCTTTTTGTTAAGGCATGACCATAAATGGGCAAAAAGATTTGGAATATTTGGTCTTGTCGTAGGGATTGCTGCACACTCAAACCTTGGTGCTGTTTTTGGATTTTTAGTTGGTCGTCCAGTTGCTAACGGAATATATTATCCATTATATTTTATACTTACTGCCATGGTTACTGGATGTTATTTAATATTTTTAATGTATGGTTTTAAATATAAACTTGATTTCCCAGAAAACATTCAAAAAACTTTAATTGCGACTGCCAAAATACTTGGGCTTTTATTAGCGATTTTACTGTTTTTTGAGATTTGGAAAGCACTTACTTCTATTTATGGCGGTATGTATGACAGGAGTGCAACTGCTATACATATTTTAAAATCATCATCATTTTGGATAGGTGAAATATTTCTTGGTATTTTAGTACCATTTATAATAATACTTTTTAGTAGTGCAAGAGCTATAAAACCACTGGTATTTGCATCTTTTACGGGAATGATAGGTATATTTTATATGAGGTATGACCTAGTTAATGACACCCAACTTTTTCCAATGCAGACTCTAAAAATAACTGAATATCAACTACCGCCGTCTTTTATACATTATACTCCATCAATGACTGAAATTTTTATCGCTCTTGGCGCTATAGGAATAGCTATAACACTCTACTATATTGGAGATAAATTACTTTATTTGGAGAATGACCCTGAAAATGTTTAATTTTAATAATCTTATGAAAGGAGGAAAAAAATGAAGAAATTGTTAGGAGCAATATTTATAGCACTATTGGGACTAAGTTTTGTAAGCACTTCGGCTTTTGCTGATTCTGCTAGAGGACAGAAGATTTATGTTAGAATGCTTAAGAGAGCTTGCATAAAAAATGGAATCGCAAATGGTGGCGTAATGGCAAAAAAACATACTCAAGCACAGTGGCAAAGTATAGAAAAAGCTGGCAAATTAAATGCTGAGATTAAAAAACTTTGTCCGAAAGCAAGACCGCTTAGAAAAAGATACTTAAAAGATGTATATGATTTTTTATATAACTTTGCTAGCGATAGTGGCAATGTGCCATCTTGCTAATTATTTTTTAATGTCAAGAATACTATTTTCTTGACATTATACTTTTATCAGGAATAAACAATATGAGAGTTATTGAAATATCAAGAAGAAAATTCTTACAAGGAAGCGTAGCTCTTAGCATATATTCCAGTTTATCATTTTCTGAGTGCTTAGTAACAACAAAAACATCTAAAAATAAAAATGTAAAAAAAGTTCCATATCTTTGTAATGTATGTAGAAATAAATGTGCCGGTTTTGCCAGAGTTGAAGAGGGTGTTATCACAAAATTAAACCCTAATCCAAATTTTCCAAAATCAAAAAATATGTTATGTCCTAAAGGAAATGCCGGCATTCAAAAAGTTTATGACAGAGACAGGCTGAAGTATCCTCTCATAAGAATAGGAAAAAGAGGTGAAGGTAAGTATAAAAGAGTCACTTGGGATGAAGCTTATGAATACATAAAAGATAAATTAGTAAAAATTTTAGATGAAGAAAAAGATAATCGTTCTACAATAGTTTATTGTAATGGAGAGGGATTTAACAAAGATGAATATATTAAATTTTTCAATGGCAAATTAGGAAGTGCTAATTTTTTGGACGAAGGCTCAATATGTTTAAATACAAAGCTTGGTGCAACAATACTAACCATAGGTGATGTGGGAGAAATGGATGTAGCAGGAAGTGATTATATGATTATTAGTGGAGCCAACAGGTATGAATCTATAGTAACTCCAGACAGTTTAAATATGATTCATTCAAACCAAAAATTAGTAGTTCTTGATCCTAGATGTACTGTGACAGCCATTAAAGCTGATGAATATCTTCCGGTGCATCCTGGAACTGATTTAGCTTTTTGCCTGAGTATGATATACATTGCTTTAAAAAATGAATTGTATGATAAAGAGTATGTTAAAAAATATTTTAAAGATTTTGACAAACTTAAAGACCATATTCTGTCACACAAATATACTTCCAAATGGGCAGAAAAAAAAACCCATATCCCATCAGAGAAAATTGAGAGAATAACAAGAGAGTTTTTTAATGCAAAGAATCCACTATATTACTTAGGAAGAAGAAGTGTATGGAGTAAAAATGATTTTCAGTTTCGTCGAGCTATGGTCTTAATCAATGCATTAGCCGGTAGTATCAATAAAAAAGGCGGAATTATATTTGGCAAACATATTAAACTAAATCCAGAAGAGATTAACGAACCTTTTTATAATAATTCTCAGGGCAGGTTTGACCTTGACGGTATAGTTTACGGCTCAAACAAAGGAGGCAGTTGGCCAAACTTTAGAGAAAAAGTCTTAGGCAAAACTTCACCTTATCCTGTAAAAGCTATGTTTATAAGAAAACATAATCTTATGCAAAATATGCCAGATATTAAAAAAACACAAAAATTGCTTGAAATGATGGATTTAATAGTAGTAATGGACATTTTACCCTGTGATACTGTTTTGATGGCAGATGTTATATTACCAGAGTGTACTTATCTTGAAAGAGAAGATATGGTGGTGAGTTTTAATAAACTTGAGCCATCATTAGGTTTGAGAAATCAAGTTATAAAGCCTCTTTATGAGAGTAAAAGTATACAGGATATTTTAAAAGGACTCGGTAAAAAATTATCAAAACCTCTTTTTGAAATCAGTGCAAAATATGATATATATCTACAAAAAAATATAAAAAAGAACGGTAAAAACAGAGCATTTAAAGAGGGAGGTTATGACTTAGCTGAACTTTATAAAAATAGTGTACCCCAGAGAAATAAAAGATTAATCATTTCACAATTTGGTAAAAATGTTTATGATAGTTTAAAAAATAGAGGAATATGGTACCCCTATATTGATGAACGAAAAGAAATATCAAATCATTATTATGAATATTATCCTGAAGATAAGAGATACTATACAGTTAAAAGGAATTACAAGGTTAATTGTTACTTAGAGAAATTGGCTAAAAATGGTTTTGATCCTATACCAACTTGGAGAGATGAGTATGATTTTAAAGTACCTAAAAATAAATTTAGGCTAATTACCGGAAGATATGTGACTGCAACTCAAACTGCAACTGCAAATAATATAATGCTAAAAGATTTTGAAGAGATAAATAAAATTTGGATAAATAATATAGTAGCTGAAAAATTAGGTATCAAGGAGAATGATGATATTTTAGTAGTTAGCAGTGTTGATAAGGTCATTATAAAAGCATATCCAACAAATAAAATAGCTCCTGATATTGTTTGGTTTGCCCACGGATTTGGTATTTGCTCTCAAGACTTGGTCAATGCCTGCGGGCATGGAGCAAGTGATAATATGATAATTGAAGATAAATATGAAAAGATTTACGGATGTTCTACAATGCATGAAACAAATGTTAGTATAAGGAAATTGTAATGGCAAATTATGGTATGGCATTTGATTATGAACTTTGTATAGATTGTCATGCTTGTGAAGTTGCCTGTAAAGAGGAAAATGGTATATCTTTGGGGATGGAACATAGAAGACTTTGGATTCAAAAAGATGGAGATATCGAAGGTGATTTTTGGAATATAGATAAAAGTTCAGTTTCTTTTATACAAATGCAGTGCCAAAATTGTGTGAATCCTCCTTGCCTTGAGGCTTGTGAAAGAAAGGCGATATATATAGATGAAAATGCTATAGTAAGAATATATAAAGATAAATGTGATTTGCTTTTATCTTGTATGAAAGCGTGTCCTTATGATGCTAGATATATTGATGATACACATTTTTTTACAGATAAATGTATCTTTTGTGCAGATACGAGATTGGCAAGAGGTGAAACAACAACAGCTTGTCAGATAACTTGTCCCGCAAAACTTAGATATTTTGGTGATTTAAATGATGAAAAAAGCGAAATTGTTCAAATGCTTAAAAAAAGAAACTTCTTTGTATTAAAAGAGAGTGAAGGAACAATTCCTAAATTATTTTATTTTATACCAAAAAATAAAGAATTTGCACAAAAAACTATCGAAAAAGGAACAAAAATATATACTTGGGGTGAAATGAAACCAAAAATAAAACCCCTAAATCTTAAAAAAATATGAGTCAAATCAAATATCTTTTATTCCCATCTTTTCTTATTTCGTCTAATTTGTCAAGATACTCTAAGTACCCTATCGCATATTTTCTACTAAGGGAGAGTCTGTTTTTAAACAATACAACATCTATATACCCCTCTTTTTGAATGATCTCTTTTTGAATGGATAAAATTTTTGAGAGATTTTTTGAAGAAATAAATAGATTATGAGCTATCCTTACCACTTTTTTGGATGTGGTAAGTTTTTTTAATATATTATCACCCATTTTTCTGTCAATATCCAAATCATCATATATATTATATGGAGCAGGAGGTGTGAAATTTGAACTTTCTAAAATATCTTCTATTTTTCTATGAACCTCTTTTTCTATATTTATATCATCGATATCAACTCTTTTATAAATATTTTTTTTGATTTCCAAATAATCTGTTTTAACAAGAGTATCAAGAACTGTCTTTATTAAAGATTCACTTGCCCATTTTATACGAAGCATAAGTGAATTAGGAGATAAAAAAGCATAGGGATTTTTTTTATATATATTTAGCAATTTATCTTTTATATAAACTTTGGAACTTTCAGGATAAACAACAAGTGCCTTTTTATCTGTGAATACTTCACTCATTTTATCTGTTATAGAGATAGCTTCATCATGGCTTAATGAAAATCTTTGAATTGAGGAAATAAGACCAAAACCTCTCTTGTGATTGTTTACAAGTATAGAAAATGCTTCCGCATAATCTTTTTTAAGTAAGGCTTTTAAAAGAGGTATTTTTTTATTTTTCTTTATTGGATCATTTATAGAATCCAGTACAATTCCTCCTGCTAATATATGATTGTTTGCAAGAAGAATAAATTTGTCATTGTGCATAATGTATACTTTTTCTTTAAAAGTTGCTTTGACAAGATATCCTCCATTAATTTTTTCTTCACTATATAGAGATAATTTTGCGTTAATGCTTTTCGCACCATATAAAAATAAAACTGAACTATTGTGTTTTATAGTATTGTTTTTACTGTTTTTTACAAATATATCGATAGATTTAAAACCTCTAAAATACCCTTTGTTTGATAGGAGGTATCCCTTTTTTAACTTTCCATGCGGAATATTTAGATTTAAGGCTGCTCTTTGGTGCTTGTTCGCTTTTTCGCAAGTTTGCCCATGGATTTGGATATTTTTAACAATGATATTTTGATTGGTTTCACAAACATATACTTTTTCATTCTTTTGTATTGAACCGTTTAAAACTGTACCTGTTGTAACTTCACCAAAGCCTTTTACTGTAAAAACTCTGTCTATATAATACCTAAAAAAGCTATCAATGGATTTTTCTTTATTTAGTCTTAAATTCAATAAAAAATCTTTTAGCCTGATTATGCTCTTTTTATCTTTTATGGAGGTGTCAAATATCTTTAAAAGATTAAGATTTTTATATTTTTTTAAATACTCCTGTATTTCTTTTTTTCTTTTTTCTATTGTATCCTTGCTAACTAAATCGCATTTGCTTAGAACTATAATAATATCATTAATATCTAAAAAGTCTAAGACTTCAAGATGTTCGATAGTTTGAGGCATTACTCCCTCATTTGCATCTATGACAAATAAGCTGACATCAAATCCAAAAGCCCCACTTATCATATTTTTAATCAATTTTTCATGGCCAGGGACATCTATAAAAGCGACATTTGTTTTTCCATCAGTCAAATTGGAGAAACTAAGGTCTATAGTCATGCCTCTTTCTTTTTCTTCTTTTAATTCATCTCCATTGTAGCCTGTTAACGACTCAACCAGAGCAGTTTTTCCATGGTCTATATGTCCCGCGGTACCGACTATTAAGTGGTTCAATCTAAAACCTTTTTTATAATTTGCTCTATATTTGTATCAAGAGAAGGCAGTATACTTCTAAAATCTATCAAAAACTTGTCTCTTTCTATCCTTCCAATCAAATTATTTAATCTGAATATTTTCTCTAACTTTACTGCATCGCCTATAATATGTAAAGTAATTGTAGGAAACTTTTTGTTTGGAAGTGTTCCTCCTCCCATAAATGTAGTGGATTTAACTATATCACAAACTCCTTTTTCCAATGAAGACTGTATCTTAAGCACTCTCTTTTCGAGAGAATCAATACTTTGAAAAAGAAGTTTTAAAGTCGGAATTTGTTCATAATCTTGCAATAAATATGCTTTTACGGTTTCTTCTAAAATGCTAAGTGTTATTTTGTCAACTCTTAGCATTCTTAATAATTGATTTTTTTTCAATTTATCTATGAATTCTTTCTTTCCTGCGATAATCCCGGCTTGCACACTTCCAAAAAGTTTATCCCCGCTAAAACTAATAAGAGAAGGTTTATGCTTTAAAATATTTAGTAATGAATGTTCTTTATCGCCTAAATTATAAGGTAAATCAACAACATATCCGCTGCCTAAATCATAATAATCCATAAGGTTATTCTTAACAGCAATCTTTTTAATCGCTTCAAAACTTACCTCTTCACTAAAACCTTCTATTGAAAAATTTGACTTATGAACTTTCATAAGCATTTTTGTATTATCATCAATAGCATTTTCATAATCACTAAGTTTTGTTTTATTGGTGGTACCGACTTCTTTTAGTAATGCTCCACTTTCTTTCATAACCTCGGGTACTCTAAAACTTCCGCCTATTTCGACAAGCTCTCCTCTTGATACTATAACTTTTTGTTTTTTTGCAAAACTATTTAGGATTAGAAATACAGCACTCGCATTATTATTGACTACCAATACATCTTCTACATTTAAAAGCTCCTTGAGTCCTTTTTTTGCGTGAGTGTACCTTTCTCCTCTTTTGCCCTTGTCGCTGTCATATTCTAAGTTTGAATAATTACAGATAATAGCAGAAGCTCTTTCTAAGATTTGTTTTGATATCAAGCTTCTACCCATATTTGTATGCAATATAACTCCTGTTGCATTTATCATTGGTTTTAAAGAAGAAGACAGTATATTTTTGTATCTTATTTTTGTATTTGTTGTGAGTTTGTTTATATCAAAATTTGAAATTTTCGAATCGATAATACCTTGCCTTAGTATATCTATCTCCTTTCTTGCAGCTCTCACAAGTAGTTTTTTATTAAATCCTCTAAAATCATCATGTTTTATAAAGGTATCAATTTTTGGTATCTTTCTTAAAAGGTTATTCACTTTTTTCTCCAAAATTTAGATAATCAAGTTTGTCTTCATTGAAAAGATATCTGCTTCTTTGGAGCTTAGTGAGTATTTGTTTGTCGATTAGTGTTTTAAATATTTTCACAAGAGTCGGTTTGCTTATATCTATCTTTTCCATAATATCAAGATATGAGTAATCAAAAATATTTTCTTTATCAAGGTTGTTCACAATAAATCTTATTACTTCTATTTGTTTGCTATCGCATATAAGCGATATGGTTTTTATTATATTATATGATTTTCTAATCTCTCTTTTTTGAATTAGCGGTAAAACAGTATCATGCACCGCATTTAACAGTTTTTTGATATTGATAGGTTTTACAATATAATTTTCGATTTTTAGTTTAATGGATTCGAGCAGATAGTTAGTATCGGTATAAGCTGTAGCTAAAATAACAGGTGTAAAAATCCCATATTGCTTTCTTATTTTTTTGATAAATTCTATCCCATTATCATTTTCAAGCAATATATCCGATATTATCAAATCGATTTTATTTTCCTGCAAGATTTTTAAAGCTTTTTCTGTATTTGCTGCCGGATAAATTTTATTTACGAAATCTTCTAAAATATCAATACTATTTTTTAAAAGATATTTATCATCTTCTATATAGAGTATATTGAATTCTTTTAATATTTCCAAATCTCTTTGTTTTATGTCCATCTCTTATATCTCCTCTTTTCTTAAGGGTATTTTTATTTCAAACATTGCACAATTATAAAATTTTTTTCCGCCAAATTTATATTTGATATTTTTATAATTTACTTTTCCGTCCATGTGTTTTTCTATAATTTGTTTTACCATGTAAAGACCTATGCCGGTACCTGAACTTTTATATTTGGTTGTAAAATACGGTTCAAAAATATGACTTTTTATATTTTCATCAATCCCGCCACCATTGTCAATAAAGCTTATTATGGCAGAGCTTGTACTCTTTTTAACTATAATGAGTATGGTTTTTTCATCGAGATTATTTTTTTTTGATAATGCATCTTTCGAATTATGTATAATATTTAAAAATACATGAGAAAGCTCATTAAAATATCCATATAATAACATATCTTTACTAATGTGCAGATATATCTGTATTTTTTCTTTTTGTAAAAGATATTTGGATAAATCCAAAGAATGATCTATGCATTCTTTTATCATAAAGTATTTTTTCGTCTTGTCAGGGCTAAAAAAATCTCTAAAATCATCTATTGTTTGAGACATACTCTCAGATATATTTAGACCATCTTGAACTTTTTCCTCAATAAACTCATTTGTAAGTTTTCCTACCATTGCTTTTGTTTGAAAACTTTGTATAATAAGACTTAAGCTTCCAAGAGGTTGCCTCCATTGATGAGCAATATTTTGGAGCATCTCTCCTAGGCTGGCAAGCTTTGATTGTTGAAACATGATTCTATCTTTTTTTTGGCTGTTTTGAACTTCCTTTTTTATGCGATATTCAAGATTTTCATTTAATTTTTGCAACTCTTTTGTTTTTTCATTAACTTTATTTTCGAGAGAATTATTTAACTCCCTGAAATTACTAACTAAAAATATGGAAAGAAGGATGCTAAATATAAATATTACAATTATAAAGATTATAGATATTGTAAAAGTAAAGTAAAATACTTTTTCAGTTTTTCTTTTCTCAAGTGCAGCTTTTTTAAGGTCAAAATTGATTAGATTTGTAAAGTATATATTTGAAAGTCCTATATTTAAATATAGTTTTTCTAACAATTTTTTTACATTGGTGGATTTACTATTTTTTTCTAAGTTTAATATTATTTTTATATTTTTATCTATAACTTTCATCTTTTTATTTATATTTTTTATCATACTGTCTTGCAGTATCATAAATTCTTCCTGATTTTCTCCTTCAAAGAGATATTTTTTTGCAAAGAAAGTAAAATAAAAAAAAGGTTTAGGTGTCTTTTTAAGGCTTTCATTAAATTTTTCCCAATTTTTTTTAAGAATTTTTTGTGCCAACGAGATAACTTCTTTGGCTTGAGGGTATTTTATGATACCCTGTTGCAAATCAAACAATGTGTCATAAATATTGACTTTATATAAATCTTTAATTTCTTCAAGTTGAGCTAAAGGAACTGTTCTTTTTTTATATAGAGTATCAAAATTATATTTGAGAGAAAAAAGAGATAATTCAGAAAGTATCATAATGCTTAGCATTCCCGAGCTCATAAGAAGTATAAGAAAGTTGGTTTTATTTTTAAAGGAAATTTTATTTAGAAGTTTCGTAAAGCGTTTCAATTTGAACCTTTATTCATTTAATTTTATAAATTTATTAGATTTATATTTAAATAAAAAAACTCTACCAAATATCTTTTTATTTCTATACTTTTTGGCTAAAATTCTTAATTTCTCTAAAAACTTTTTCCTTGTAATATACCCTTTGATTTCTCTTAAAGCTTCAATATTTACTTTGGCTGCAATATATGATTCTAATGATACAAAACCATATCTGGAGTTTGGGTAATATTCTTTAAATATATCTCTGTATTGTTTTACAATTGAAATTTTAATATCATTATATGAAGGTACGGTTTGAGAAAATATCATATTTTTTGTTTTATATTGCAACTCTTTTACTAATTCGTCTGCATTAACAAATGAAATATTGCAAAATATAGTTTTTGATTTGCCCATTTTTCTATATCTTTTGATAAAAAGTGCAACAGGCTTATAAGCACCTACCATAATGATGGCTTCCGGCTTGGATGCTTTTATGTCATACAATGCTTGAGTAACAGATAGAGTATTTCTCCTGTATGTCCCCTCGGCCCATAAGTTTAGATGTCTTTTTTTTAAAGATAGTATGGTTGCTATATATCCATCGTCTCCATAATCATCATTTTGATAAAAAATCGCAATTTTTTTTAAATATTTTTGATCAACTAAATATGAAATGAGTTGTTCAATTTCATCAGCATAACTGCTTCTAAAATTGATGAAATTACTTCTTTGAGGCTTTCTTAAAAATGTAGCCCCTGAAAATGGTGCTACAAAAGGTATATTGCTATCATTTAAGATGGGCATTATAGCTTTTATGGTTGGAGTTCCAACAAAGCCAAAAAGTGCAAATACCTTGTTTTTATTAAGAAGCTTTTTTAAGTTCTCGATTGTCAGTTCAGGTTCGTACTGGTCATCATACGAGATAAATTTAACTCTCTTTTTTCCTAAAAGATTGTTTTTGTTGGCGTATTTAAAGTATGCCAAAGCACCATCTTTGACAGATAACCCCAATTCCTTATTGATACCGCTTAAAGGCAAAGAAGAGCCAAATTTTATCTTATTTTGATTGATTTTGTCTTGATTTATAATATAAATTGTAATCAAAGATACTAAAAAAAGAGACAATACAAACAATAACTTTTTCATATTTTCATAATATCAATTATTATATAAAAAATTCCTTAATAAATCTCAAAGTAAATAATTTCTTAATTAAGAGTGTATTTATCCTGTTTATTCAGCTTAAATAAGTAAAATATTTTTTACTTATTTAAGCTGAAAGTAAGTAATTTAGTTTTATAATTCAAATATAAGTTTTATATATGAAGGTGATCTAATGACTGAATATGTTTATTATAGTCCCGAATCTTTAGACTTTCCTCTAAATGAAAGTATAAGGATTATTGATGATTTACAAAAAGTAAATGAAAATTTTATGATTTCTAATTCAAAAGAGTTGTTGGCTGAGGCTTATGCCCCCGAAATAGACTTTTATATAAAAAATTCTAAAGATGATGTAAGTGATAAAATTAAAATAGTTGAGCTTCTTTATGCTATTAAAGGTATAAAATTGGATTTTGCAACTGATTTTGAAAGCTCAAAGGATATAGGAGATAGACTTCTTATCGTAGGAGAAAAAGAACAACTCATAGAAATTGAGTCATTACTCTCAGATGCTCAACTGGATTTATATTTTGCAAGTAGTGAATTTGTAAGTAAAATTGAAGGTACCATTGGAGATTTGGTAGTTTCTTTAAATAGAAATGGTAAAATAACACCTTTAAGTATAGACCAGATGGTTTGGTTTAATGCTCCAAAGTCTGCATTTGTACAAAATGGTGTATATGATCCGTTAAAATCTTCCATAAAAGAAATTGTTGATAAAGTTTTACAAAATATACAAAAATTTACTTACAAAAAAGCGATATCTTATAATCCTGATATTTGTCAATATAAAGGCAGAAGAACAAAAGATGGTGGTGATATTTGTGGAGACTGTGCAAATATTTGTCCTACAAATGCGATCTTGAAAATAGATGAAAAAAAAGAGTTATCTTTTAGTGATATTGATTGTGAGACTTGTGGAGGGTGTGTCAGTGTTTGTCCATCAGGTGCGTTGGATTTGTGTGCAACTCCAAGAGAGTATATTTACGAATCTGCCAGTTTGTTAAGAGGAAAAATTATTTTGGTAATTCCAGAAATTATGGAATTGGAGAATTTAAAAATTGATTTACCCGCCAATGTAGTCCCTCTTATGGTAGGAGGTAGAAAATTTTTGCATGAGGCTCATTTTATAAGTCTATTTCAACAAAGTGGCTTCCAAGTTGTTTTCTATACTGACTTTATATCCAAGGGTTCAAAAGCATCATTGGATATGGTAAACGATATAAGTCAAAGAAAATATGGTAAAGATATGATTTTAGTAGCACAAAATAAAGAAGAATTGCAAAATAAGTTAAATGAAGTATCAGCAGTTGATGGAAGCAGCTATTCTATCAATGAGTTGGGACTTAGAAAAAGAGAAATCTTTTCAGCAAGATTATCTCATTTAGTAGGGAAGAGCGATCTTGGTGTTTATGAAAATCATAATGAATATATCCATTATGGCAAAGTTATAGTAAATGAGCAAAATTGTACACTTTGCCTTAGTTGCGTAGGTGCATGTAATGTGGGTGCGTTAACAGCTCACCCAGAAGATAATACTCTCAGGTTTGATGCTTCTATTTGCACTGATTGTACTTATTGTGAAGTTGTTTGTCCAGAGAGTGAGTGTATAAGTATAGTTAGGGATAAACTTGAGCTTAAAGCTGAAACATTTGGACAAAGAATTTTAGCTAAAGATGAATTGTTTGCCTGTGTAGAGTGCGGTAAAGAGTTTGCTCCTAAAAAAGCCGTGATGAAAATCGCACAAAAAATGACACCTTTGTTTGCAGGAGACAAAGCTAAGATAAGAACACTTTACTGTTGTGAAACTTGTAAGGCTAAAGTGATGTTAAAAGCACAAATAGGAGAAATATAATGGATGAAAAAACTATTAATAAAGCCAGAGCTTTATATTATGGGCTTCTTAGCTCGTTATTTGCATTTGTCTTAGAAGAAGATAGATTTAAAAATGTTGAAGAAACTATAGAAATCTTGTTGCAAAATCCAATAGATGAGGATAGTAAAAAAGCTTTGGAAAATATGAACAGTATTATAAAAGTTAAAGGTAAAAAATTTTTAGCAGATGAGTATGATAATATATTTTATGATTTAAATAGTGATCCCGTCCCGACAACAGCATCTTTTTACGAAGAAGACAGAGATGATGGTAAAAAAAGATTGCTAATGGTCAATTATGTCCTTCAATCTCGTTATAGAAGGGATACGCAAAAATATACTGATTTAGAAGATGATATGGGTTTTATACTCTCTTTTATGCAAAAATTAATTATTGACGAGTCAAATGGTGATGAGAAAGCCGGAGTATTAGAAAGAGAAATCTTTAAAGTGGTATTAAATAATTTTGTAGATGAATTTATTGAAAATGTGTATATGCATGAATATTCTGCATTTTATCAGGAAGTGTCTTTGCTTTTTAAAATTTTTATAGAATTTGAAAGAATATTTTTAGGAATAAACAAACCAAAAGAAAGAGAAAAGAGTATTAAAGATAAAGATGTGAGTATCGCTGATGCCGAAGCTTTAAGAAGGATGGAAAATAAAAGAAAAAAATCTGAAGAGATACAAGAATGTATCATAGAAGCAGGAGGAGATGTAGAAGATGAGGTATAAAACCGTAAGAAAAACAACAACTGCTTGTTGTTTTTTAGGTTTTATTATGCAGATATCATGTGTAAGCCCTAAAATCAAGGATTTTAGTGGTGAACACGATATCAAATGGTTACCTTGAAGAAAATCGTAGCGAGTGAAACGAGATAGATTTTCGGTTCACACAACGAAGTTGGGTT
>JALWUQ010000027.1 GCA_026993075.1 Campylobacteraceae bacterium | reverse complement strand
AAACCTATATTATGGCATATTATGAAGATTTATTCACATTATGGCTTTAATGATTTTGTTATACTTCTAGGCTATAAAGGGTATTATATCAAAGAGTATTTTGCAAACTATTTTTTACATCAAAGTGATGTTACAATTGATATGCAAACAAATAAAATGGAAGTACATAACAATACAAGTGAACCATGGAAAGTTACCCTTGTTGATACAGGCTTAGATACTATGACAGGTGGTCGTATTAAAAGAGCTCAAAAATATATTGGAGATAAGACATTTTTACTTACTTATGGTGATGGTGTAAGTGATATCGATATTGCAAAAAGTGTAGATTTTCATAAATCTCATGGAAAAACAGTGACAATGACTGCTGTTCAGCCAGAAGCACGATTTGGTAATCTTGATATTGATGAAAATCAAAACATCAAAAAGTTTATAGAAAAACCAAAAAATGAAGCAGGTTGGATAAATGGTGGTTTTTTTGTATGTGAACCAGAAGTTTTTGACTATATTTCAGAAGATGAACAATGTATTTTCGAGCAAAAACCTTTACAGGATTTAGCCATTGATGGAAAGATGACTGCATATAAACATAATGGATTTTGGCAACCTATGGATACATTAAGAGATAATCAAAAACTCAATCAGCTCTGGAAAGAGAACAAAGCACCATGGAAGGTGTGGTAATGCAAAGCTTATTTGGAGGTATATATAAAGACAAAAAAGTTCTTGTGACAGGACATACAGGATTTAAAGGCTCTTGGCTTGTCTATTGGCTTCATAAAATGGGTGCTAATGTTATAGGTTATTCCCTTGAAGCACCTACTGCTCCAAATCATATAGAACTTCTCAAATTAAATATTACCTCTATTATCGGAGATATAAGAGATTTAGATAAACTGAATGAAACTTTTATGACATATAAACCAGATATTGTATTTCATCTTGCTGCTCAAGCACTTGTAAGACCATCTTATGATAACCCGATTGAAACTTATGAAACAAATGTTATGGGTACACTTAAAGTGCTAGAAGTATGTCGTAAACATGATGTCAAAGCAATTGTAAATATCACAAGTGACAAAGCTTATGAAAACAGAGAGTGGGTGTGGGGATATAGAGAAAATGACCCTCTGGGAGGCTATGACCCATACAGTTCATCAAAAGGTGCTGCAGATATTTTAGCTACCTCATATAGAAATTCTTACTTTAATGTGCAAAACTATAAGAAAACACATCAAACACTTTTGGCAACTTGTCGAGCTGGAAATGTAATAGGTGGTGGTGACTGGGCAAAAGATAGGCTTATAACTGATATTATGCTTTCAGTCTCAAATAATAAAAAAGTGAGTATTAGAAATCCCTATGCGACTAGACCATGGCAGCATGTATTAGAACCTTTAAGTGGGTATTTAATGATAGGTCAAAAACTTCTTGAAGAGAAAAAAGAGTTTGCTTCTTCTTGGAACTTTGGACCGAGTGACGAAGGAAGCATAACTGTTGAAGAGGTAGTACAAAATGTAAAAAAACATTGGGATACAATAGAGTATGAAATTGAAAAAAATGCAAATCAACCCCATGAAGCAAATCTTTTAAAACTTGACTGTTCCAAAGCA
>JALWUQ010000026.1:21493-23783 GCA_026993075.1 Campylobacteraceae bacterium | reverse complement strand
GATTATTATAAAATATATTTTATTTATAATATATTTTATTTTTGAAGAATTTGTCATAAAAATGGCAAAACGATTACTTATATTTATAAGACAATTTGACATATATAGTAAATTTATTGATTTTATAAACCGTAGTAATGATTTGGTACTACTTAGTTCCTTCTTGCTCATAGCAGGCATTGCCGAAGCCAGTGCAACATTTGCAGTTTTTCTAAGCGTAAGAGGTTTTGTAAAACTTGGCATATTTTTTTATATCCTAAAGATTGTCATATATATTCCAACTGTTGACATATTTAAGCACAACAAAAGGCGACTGCTAAAATACCGTATCATCAGAACTTTTTATTACTGGTATTTACTAATAATCGGCAGTAAAATTTATAGAAATATAAAAAAAGTTTTTAAAGATATCAAAGAGAAAATAAAAGCTTTTTTTTATCCTGTCAGGGAAACCTTTTTAAGTTTTGTAAGGTTTAAAAATAAAAAATGAAAGAGATTTTAAAATATCTTTTCAATTATCTTGCACAGTTTCCGCACGAAACTATTATGATAGTTGCAGTAGCTATTTTATTTTTTGGTGCAATTATTGAAGC
This sequence comes from Campylobacteraceae bacterium, assembly GCA_026993075.1. Classification (GTDB taxonomy): domain Bacteria; phylum Campylobacterota; class Campylobacteria; order Campylobacterales; family JALSKU01; genus JALSKU01. The sequence goes on along the minus strand of JALWUQ010000026.1, from coordinate 23,190 downwards.
CCTTCCTATTGGTATTTTTATACCAATGGAATCAACTACTATATTTTTAGGAATATTGGCTTATAAAGGAATTTTAGATATAAAAATATTAATTTTAGCTTCTTTTTTAGGCATGATAACAGGAGATATAAATGAATATTTTTTTGGTAAAAAGGTTGGAGAAAAGTATTTAAAAAAATACTTAGAAAAAATAAAGATTAATAAAAAAAGATTTGAGAAAATAAAAAAAATAATAAAAAATAATCTTTTCAAAGCTATATTTTTTGGTCGCAACAGTAGCTGGAGCAGATGGATAGTTCCTCTTTGGTGCGGTGCTCACCAAATCAATACTGTAAAGTTTATAAGTTTTGATATAATAACTGCATTTTTTTGGGCATTTGTTTATCTGCTTGGAGGATATTATCTCGGCTATGGATTTGATTTATATGGTCAAGACGCAGGTATTGGTGTTTTAGTATTTGTTTTAATAGTATTTGCAGGATATAAAATCTTAAAAAGGAAAAAGAGTGTTAGATATACAAAATTTAGTCGCAAATAAATTTGAAAAGATACAAACTTTACCTTTTTTTATCCAAAAACCTATATATGAAATCTTAAAAATCGTACTTTATGAAAAAAAAACGAATGCCCTTTTAAATAAATATGGCAATTCATCATCTTTTGAATTTATTGATCATGTACTCGACGAGTTTAACTTTTCATATAAAGTTACACTAAGTCAGATAGAAAATATTCCAGCAGCAGGAAGAGTAATCATAATAGCAAATCATCCTTTGGGTATGCTTGATGCTCTCTGCCTTATCCATATGATTAAGAGAGTAAGAGAAGATGTAAAAATTGTAGCAAATGATATACTAATGCAAATAAAGCCCTTAGAGCCCTTATTTTTAGCAGTAGATACATTTGGGAGCAAGATTTCAAAAAATTCAATTGATCAAATATATAGTAGCTTAGACAATGAAGAAGCCATTATTATATTTCCATCGGGAGAAGTTTCAAGATCAGGCACAACTGGCATCCAGGATACAAAATGGCAAAAAGGATTCTTAAAATTTGCTCTAAATAAAAATGCACCGATATTGCCAGTTTATATTAAGGCAAAAAATTCATTGTTTTTCTATATCGCTTCTATGCTAAACAAACAATTATCAGCATTTTTGCTACCTCATGAAATGTTCAATAAAAAAAACAAATCAATAGAATTTATAATAGGAAAACTCATTCCTTACAGTAACTTTAAAAATACAAATATCAGTATCCATGAAAAAATCCTATTATTTAAACAACATTTACACAATATATCAAAAGGTAAACCTGGTATTTTTGCTACGGTAAAAGGTATTTCGCTTCCAGAGAATAGACAAAACTTAAAAAAAGAACTCAAAGATGCGAAGATAATAGGTTCTACAAATGATGGTAAGATTATTTATCTCTTTGAATATATTCCAAATTCGTCTTTATTGCGAGAGATAGGAAGGCTAAGGGAGTTATCTTTTCGAGAAGTTGGTGAAGGAACAGGAAGAAAAAGAGATATTGACGATTATGATAAATATTACAAACATATAGTCTTATGGGATGAAGAGCATTTGGAAGTAGTAGGCTCATATAGACTTGCTCAAAGCGATATTGTATACAGCAAATTTGGAATAAGTGGGTTTTATTCCAATGAATTATTTAATTTTCAGCCAGATTTTAAA
>JALWUQ010000026.1:0-21393 GCA_026993075.1 Campylobacteraceae bacterium | reverse complement strand
GATTTTAAAGAAAAATCTAAATTTTTACGGGGCATCAGTTCCGACATTATATAAACAGTATGCTGATCTTTGCGATGATGGCGGTATAGTTTTCATGGGCTTTAATATAGATGAAGAGTTCAATAATTGTATTGATAGCTTTATTTTGGTCAATGTGGAAAAAATAAAAGAAAAAAAACATGCAAGATATATTGGATCTACTGCAATATAACCATATAGCACTTTTTTTGATATAATAAAACTGAGAAAGGAACTTATGGCACATAATTCAAAGCTTAAAAACTATATTGACTATACCCATTTGCTTAAGTATGCAAAGCTTGACAAGGAGAAAAATCGTCTTGACGGGATAAAGCTAAAACACTTAAAAACATCTCCTTTAAAACAATTAAAAGCTTGGAATGCGTTGCATGCTTCAACCCTAAATCCACAATCAAATGCAACAAATATATCAAAAGGGATAAATGCTATTACTGTTGTTTTAGTTTTTATCATTTTTTTAACAGGGTTGTCTATCGGATATGGGCTTATAAGCTATAGTGGACAAAAACCTATCAATATTTTTCATTTTTTATTTGTTGGGGTTCTTTTCCCTTTATTTACACTATTATTAAATATTATCGCTATGATCAAAGATAAAAGTGTTCACAGTGAATTTTTATTGAAAATATCACCGGCATTTTGGCTTGACAAACTTGTAGAGTCATTTCCCTCTTTTAAAATAAACTTCAAGTTTGAGCCATTGATTTTAAACTGGTTGATTTTAAACAGGATTCAACTGCTCACAATCTCTTTTTTATCGGGTATTTTAGTATCATTGATAGTAAGTGTTATCTCTAAAGATTTGGCTTTTGGATGGAGCAGTACTTTAAATATATCACCAAAAGAGTTATATGACTTTTTTCAAACTATCTCTTTGCCTTGGAGTTGGCTTTGTCACTGCGGCAGTCCATCTTTGGAGCTTATAGAAAAGAGTCAATTTTTCAGACTCGGTGGCAAACTCTCAAAAGAGTATATAAGCCATGCAAGACTTCTTGGTAATTGGTGGCAATTTTTAGTTTTTGCGATTATTTTTTGGGGAATATTTCCTAGAATTATTTTACTTTTTATCACAAAATATTTTTTAAACAGAGCTATAGACAAAAGTTATCTACAAAATACAAAAAGTAAAGCTTTACTACACAATATGAATACCCAAATAGTTAAAACTCAAGCTGACACAAAAGAAAACAGTTTGCCAAAAAATAATAATTTTATCAATGCAGAAAGTCTTGATAATTCCAATATTTCCACTATCATAGGATGGGCGATAGATAAAAACAGGCTGGATATTGTTCTTGATTATCAAAATATAAAACCAAAATTCACTTTTTTAGCAGGAGGAAACAATACTCTTGAAGAAGATAATGAAATTTTGCACTCTTTACAGGAGGATCCGACAATCATCATAAAATCATGGGAGCCGCCAACTAATGAATTTTTGGATTTTATAGAGGAATTATCAAAAAAGTGTAAAAAAATAAATATTTTGCCCATAGGCACTTTGCATAATTCATATATTCCAGCAGAAAAAGATATCAAAATATGGAATAATAAATTAAAAAATTTTCAAAATATATGGATATTTACATGAAACTCTCATGTTTCAAAAACATAAACAACAATAAAAATCATGAGAGTTCCTCTTGCCAAAGGCAAAGCATAAGTTTTTCCCATAAAATTTGGGAATTTTATGGGAGCCCTAAAAGTGAGGGGAATTTTCACTGGAGCTTGCTTCAGCGAAAAGGAGATTATTAGATGAAAGATATACCCAGATTTGCAGTAGTAGGTCATCCAAATAAAGGAAAAAGCTCTATAGTATCAGCTCTTGCACAAGATGACAGCGTTCAAATATCAGATATTCCGGGAACTACTAAAAAAAGAAGGATTTTTCCTTTGAAAGTTGATAATAAGATTATTTATGAGCTTATAGACACTCCCGGATTTCAAAGGGCAAGAAGTGTTTTATCCTACATTGACAAAAAAGGTCTTGGGGCACACGAAAAATTTGAAAGAATTAATAAATTTATAAATGAAAATAGAAATAACCCAAAGTTTAATGATGAGATAGAATTGCTTGAGCCGATCATGCAAGGAGCAGGTATCATATATGTCGTAGATGGCTCAAAACCTTACGGATTAGAGTATGAATCCCAAATGGAAATACTTAGATTTACAGGAAGAGCGTCTATGGCTCTTATAAATATGATAGGAGATGAAGATTATAGTCTTGAATGGAAAAATGCTTTAAATCAATACTTTAAAATAGTCAAAACATACAATCCTCTAAAAGCAAAGTTTGCTGATAATATTGAACTTCTCGAAGCAGTATCTTATCTAAACGAGGATTGGACAAAAGAGGTGAAACACTCTATCTTGATACTAAAAACAAATCATGAACAAAAGTTAGAAGCCACTGCCTTAATGATAGCTCAAAATATAGCAAATTCTATAACTTTGACTCAAAAGATAAAGGTAAAAGGAAAAGAAGCAACTAAAAAAGAAAGAGAATTGCTTAAAGAAAAATATCGAAATAAACTGATAAGTTTGGAGATAAAAGCTCAAAAAGACATTGAAAAGCTATGGCATCATAATATACTACAAATCGAACAAGATGAGTTGGATATCTTGGATAATAATCTTTTTTCCAAACAAAGTCAGTCAATATTTGGATTATCTAAAAATCTATTGCTGTTAAGTGGTCTTACCTCAGGTGGACTTGCCGGAGCTGGAGTAGATATAACAGTAGGCGGCTCATCCTTGATGACAGGGAGCATCATAGGTGCCGCAATAGGTGGAGCAGGTGCAGTTTTAGGGTATGATAAATTGGCAGATATAAAAATCCTCGGGCAAAAATTAGGCAAAAAGGAATTAAAAATCGGCCCTATGAAAAATATAAATTTCCCTTATATATTATTGAATCGCTCCTTGTTTCATGCCAAAACTATCATAAATAGAAGCCATGCCTTAAGAGAAAAAGAACTTTTAAAATCAGTTGAGAGTATATCGGAGCAATTTATAGATAGTAAAACAAGAAAACAGTTGGAAAAGCTACATACAAAATTTAGAAAATCAAACAAAGCAAAAGATAAAGATATCGAAGATTATAAGTTTATAATCCTTGATATTCTAAAAAAGGTATAACTCTTAATTTTCATTTCATTTTCATATTGTAGTATATAAAATAAAAGAGGAGATATCGTAATGAAACAAATGATTTTATTATTTTTAATAACTGTTTCTATCTTTGCTTCATCATACAATAATAAAATGCTTAAGCAAATAGAAGCTAAAAATCTACAACAAAAAAACTTTTCTTTTGTTGTCATGGGGGACAATAGAGATGGCGATAGAGTTCTTGAGAAAATCATAAATGATGTAAATAAAGATAAAAACATACAGTTTGCTATAAACAATGGCGACTTGGTTCCAGATGGTTATGTTAAAGAATTCAAATACTATCTAAAAAAAATTAAAACATCCAAAAAGCCTATCATAAGTATCATAGGAAATCATGAAATCCCATGGTATGATGGTGAGAAAAATTATGATAAAACTTTTGGCAAAACATATTTTTCTTTTACATTTGGAAATAGTTATTTTATAGTCTTGGATGATTCAAATGAAAAAAGTCTTGGAAAAGAACAAAGACAATGGCTTATTCGCAGGCTTAAAATATCACAAAATTTTCAAAATAGATTTGTCTTTATGCATGTTCCTTTGTATGACCCAAGGTATGGAAAGTATGCAAGAGGACACAGCATCAAAAATATTAAAAAAGCAAAGAGGCTAAATGATATTTTTGATAAATACAAAGTGACTATGCTTTTTTGTTCTCACATTCATGCATATTTTAGAGGCACTTGGCACAAAACTCCTTTTATAATAACAGGAGGAGCCGGGGCACCTTTGTATAAGTATAAAAATAATGCCTTTTACCACTATATAAAAGTTAGCGTTAAAGGTAAAAATGTAACCTATAAAGTCATTAAGATTGACATGAAACAACCTGATTTTATACATAGAAGTATTCAATCAATTAAAGATGTTTTAAATATAAATTAAGGATATAAATGCACGAAATAGTTAGTTTTTTAGTAGATACCATTGGAAGCTGGGGATATATTGGGATATTTCTTTTAATGTTTTTAGAGAGTAGTTTTTTCCCGTTTCCAAGTGAAGTTGTCATGATTCCAGCCGGATATCTTGCATATCAAGGTGATATGAGCTTGACTTTGGTTTTATTGTTTGGAGTAGTGGGCAGTTTGGCAGGTGCTTGGTTTAACTATTTTCTAGCTAGCAGGTTCGGAAGAAAACTGTTATATAAAATAACATCTAAAGAAAAAGTTGATAAACTGGAAAGATTTTTTGAAAACCATGGACACATCTCTACCTTTACAGGCAGGCTTATACCAGGAGTAAGGCAGTATATATCTTTTCCGGCGGGTTTGGCTAAGATGAATGCGTTCAAATTTAGTATATATACGGCTTTAGGTGCCTTCATCTGGGTTATTATTTTAACACTTCTGGGATATTTTATAGGGCAAAACGAAGCACTTATTCATACATATTTAAAAGAAATCACAGTAGCTACACTTATTTTAGTCGGACTGCTTATATGGTTTTATATAAAAAAACATAAAAAGACAATAGGATAAAAGATGAAAAGAAAAGCACTTTTTGCTATAAGCTCATTGGGCTTGGGTCATGCTACTAGAACTTTGGCAGTTATCAATCATTTTAAAACAAAATATGATATCACCATAATATCTTATGGAAATACTCTGCATTTTTTAGAAGAGGAGTTAAGAAGTAGTACTGTAAATTTTATGGAATTTAAAGATTATCCAAAACTCGAACGAGGAGATGGATTGTATTTTTATCTTTATCTTTTCATTGATCTTATAAAAACTAACCTTATCATAAGAAATGAGCATAAAAAAACTTCTCAAATCGAAAATGACTTCGACTTTATATTTTCTGATGGAAGATATGGCATCTATTCTAAAAAAATACCCTCTTTTATCTTGTCTCACCAAATATCTTTTATACCGCCAAAAGGCTTATCTTTTTTTAAATTTTTAAGCGATTTGTCTAATTGTTACTATTTTAGAAATTTCAATAAACTTTTTATACCGGATTTCAAATCCTATGATAAAAACTTAGCCGGCAATCTCTCACATACAAATTTACTAAAATTTTGTAAGCACGAATTTGTAGGCATACTGTCTTCATACAAAAAAATAAATATTAAAGAAGATATAGATTATCTTTTCATAATAAGCGGATACTTGCAGGATAAAAAAGATACATTTATATCTAAACTTTTGGAAGAATCAAAGAAAATAGAAGGAAAAAAAGTTTTTATTTTAGGTGATGCTTCCAAAAAAGATATTATAGAATTAGAAGAATATGATACAATCATCTATCCATCGGCCACAAAAGATTTTAGAAATGAACTTTTTTGCAGGGCTAAAGTCATTGTATCAAGAGCCGGATATACAACTATTATGGATTTGGTGGAGCTTAACAAAAAAGCTATACTGTTTCCGACACCAAATCAAACAGAACAAGAATACTTGGCAAAATACCATAAATATAAAAATAATTTTGTAATTTGCGAAGATGAAACGGGATTTGATTTACAAAAATTAACTCTAAAATTAGAACAGACAAAGCCTTTATATATAGAAGAGAAAACATCACAATCTCTTTTAAAAATAGAAAAAACAATACAATCTTTTTTTCATAAAAACTTTTTTTCTATTGTTATACCCGCCTACAATGAAGAAAAATATATATCTCTTGTTATAGAAAAATTATCCACTTTAGACTATGATAAAAACGACTATGAAATCATCGTAGTAGAAAATGGCTCCAACGATGATACATATAAAAAAGTTTCATCATTTAAAAGTAAAATTTCAAATCTACAAGTATACAGTAGTAAAAAAGGTGTCTCAAGAGCAAAAAACTATGGATTAAAAAAGGTTAGTACAAAATCAGATTTTACTATTTTCTTAGATGCTGATACTGCTGTAGAGAGAGATTTTTTAAAAGAATTAAATAATTATATAAACAGCAATGATGACAACAATCTCTCAATTGGAACAACTACACTCAAACCTTTGGCAAATCATTCATTGTATGATACGCTATGGTACAAATTTTATGATTTTGGGCATTGGCTCACTAAAACATCTTACTCTATACAAATTGCTAAAACAGATATTGCCAAGCAAGTTGAATTTGACGAGACACTAAATTATTCCGAAGATTTAAAATTTATAAAAAATATGCAAGTGTTTGGAAATTTCTTCTTTTTCCGTACCAAACAAGTAGCCACTTCAAATAGAAGATTTAAGAAAGAAGGTTATTTTAAAACATTTTTTCTTTGGAATATTCAAGCGCTAACACCGGAATCATTCAAGAAAAACAGATCTTATAATACAATTAGATAAAATGGATTTACATATAATTGATCAGTTTATCAATTTTTTAATACGATATAAAGATTTTGTATATATCATACTATTTTTAGGCTCAATGTTTGAAACTATCATAGGTTTTTCATTTTTTGTGTATGGTGAAATCTTTTTTCTCTGTGGAGGCATACTCTCTGGCATGGGTATTATAAATATTTGGATACTCATACCTGTCTTATATATTGGAGGTATTTTAGGGGATACAATTAGCTATTTATTGGGGAAAAGATATGGTATCATTTTGTTTATAGGACTTAGAAAAACAAGATATATAAATAAATTTGTAAATAAAAAAAATTATCGCAAAGGTGTTAAATTTTTTAAGAAATATGGTGCCCTTAGTGTATTTTTTGGAAGATTGCTTGGACCACTTTCTTGGATAACACCTTTTATAGTGGGCATATATAAGCTCAAATATAGGAAATTCTTACTTTATGATATTGCTGGAGTTGTTATAGGCATAGGTCAATTTATATTGGTTGGATATTTTTTTGGAAAGCATTTTCATAAAATTTTAGACATATTTTATACTTATACCATTGTGATGATATTTATATTTGCATGTATTGTATTTATATATTATTATTTAAAAAAGAAAAAAATTTTATTACAAATAAAAATTTATCTAAAAGAAGAAAAAAAGAAAGCTATATATCTTATGGTAAAACATTCTATTGTTTTTTCTATAGCACTCATCATCATATATCTTATATTCTTATTATTTATCTTTTTTATAGATCCTCCAATCCAACAATATAATTTTCCCAAATCATACAATATATCGCAACTAACTCATATAAAAAACTGTAAACAATACAAACTCTACTATGACTCTAAAAAAAACTATATTATTCAGCCTATCAATATTATAATAGCAACAAAACAAAAGATTGGAAAAATATTCAATAAAAACTGGATAAAAAATGAAATCTTTATGAAAAATAAAATTTCATTTGCAAGATATATTCAATTATTACAAGACAAAGCTCCTCCGATTAGTTCTCTTTATTTTATGAATCTTCCCCAAAATTTAGCTTTCCAGTTTAAATCTAAATATATATCAAAAAGAGAGCATATAAGGATTTGGAATTTTACAAATAAAAAGAAAAAACTTCACCAATATTATGCTTCAATCTCTTATGATAATGGATATGAGTTTAGTTTTTATAATTATTTTATAACACCCACCCATAAAATAAGTAAGGATATAGATAAAAGTAGAGATTTTTTTTATCACTACATAATAAACCGTAAAGATTTACATTTTAAATGTAAATATATACAGACAAAATGTATTATAAAAGATATAATAGGGGATAATGAGCCAAGTGAAGAACAACAGTATTATACTGACGGTAAGATATTGTACTGTCAAGATTATAAACGGTTATGAGTATTTATTTACATCTGGTTCGCCTGGCTCACTTTTACCAAATTTAGCAATTTTCATAGTTCTTTCTAACAGTACGGTATATATAGGTCTGACACCAAGCATACTTGCTATGATACTTGCCAATATAGAAGTTATTATCAAAGGAAGAACCAGTGTATAGCTGTGGGTCAATTCTAAGATAAGCATAATACCTGTTAGAGGTGCCCTAACTGTTGCACTAAAAAGTGCAGACATTCCAACAATAGCAAAGATATAAGAATCAACCGGATAGTGAGGCATCATTAAGTTTATTATAATTCCAAACCCCAATCCAAAAAGAGTTCCAAGTGCCAACATGGGTGCAAATATGCCGCCTGGGGCGCTGGTGCCGTAAGAGAGCATTGTCATAAAAAATCGAGCACAAAGCAACAACAATATAATATACAAGGAAAAATTACCATGAAGCATCTGATGGATAACTCCAAATCCTTCACCTACGCTATCTGGCCATATCCACAATAAAAATCCGACAAATGCCCCTATAAAAATACTAGCTATATGAAAAGAGGGTCCTTTTATGGCAATAAAAAGATCTGCAAATTTTATCAATAAAATATTAAATACATATCCAAAAAAGCCATATAAAACACCAAGTATTACAAATATCCACAATTCCCCGGTAGTAGGAGAAGGAAGATAGTGTACCGGGATAGAAATATAATCACCCAATATCATGTGCAAAACTATCACACTAACCAAAGATGCTACTATAACAGCATGTACAGAAGCATTTGTATATCTAAACTGCTTTCTCATCTCCTCCAAAACAAAAAACATACCGGCTATCGGTGCATTAAAAGCAACAGCAAGACCTGCTCCAGCTCCGGCTGATATCAATATCTTAACATCATTATTATCCAGTTTTGTATATTTGGCAACAAGATGCCCTAGTGCCCCACCCATTTGGATAGTAGGACCCTCTCTTCCCATCACCATTCCACCGCCCAAAGATAAAATACCGCCAAAAAACTTTATAAATAAAACTCTGATAGACCTCATCTTTCGTTTATCTTCCAAAATTCCCTCTATCTCCTGGACACCGCTCCCCCCGGCTTCAGGGGCAAACCTGCGTACTGAATGTATAGCGATATAAATCATAATAGTAGAAGTTGCCACATAAGGAATCCACATATACTTTGTATCATACATCCACCAATCTTTAATCCACTGAGTCTTAGAATGAACTATAAAATCTATGGACATATGAAAAACAGAACCCACTATACCTATAAATACACCTACAACTGCCGCTAAAGCTATTATTAAAATAAATTTATAATTCTCATTTTTTCCCATAAGTTATTATATCCTATTGTTGATAAAAATTACATAAATATAAAAATGATTTAAGTTTTTTTATAGCAAAAAGTATTTCTAAATTCCCAAATATGCTTCTTTAATCCTATCATCATCTATCAAGTCACAAGATTTACCGCTCATCACAATTTTTCCATTTTCCAATACATAAGCTCTATCACTTGTACTAAGAGCGAGATAAGCATTTTGTTCTATTAAAAAAATTGTTGTACCTTTTTTTCTAAGCTCTTGTAAAACTTCAAAAATATCTTCAACTATGATTGGCGCAAGTCCCATGCTTGGCTCATCCAAAAGCAATAGATTTGGATTGCTCATTAAAGCTCTTCCAATAGAGAGCATTTGTTGTTGTCCGCCTGAGAGTGTTCCGGCATATTGCTTTCTTTTTTCCCTCAAGACAGGAAAAAGTTTGTAAATATACTCAAGATCACTTTTTATCTTTTTATCTTTTCTTAGGTATGCACCCATAAGTAAATTATCTTCTATATTTAAAATATTAAAAAGTCCTCTACCTTCTGGAACTTGAGCTATTCCGATTTTTACTCTTTGCACAGAATTACTTTTAGAGATATCTTTCCCCTCAAAAAAAATTCTTCCATATTGTTGGTTTTGTAAAGAACTTAATACTTTAAGCAAAGTAGTTTTTCCTGCACCATTTGCACCAATTAGCGCTACTATCTCACCTTTTTTAATTTCCAAATTTATATCTTTTAAAACTTTTATCTCACCATAACTAAAATCAAGATTTTTAATTTTTAACATATTTAGTACCTAGATATGCTTTTATAACATCTTCATTGTTTGCTATTTCCAAAGGTGTACCATTAGCTAATTTTCTACCAAAATTTACAACCGTAACTTCGTCTGAAACTTGCATAACCATTTTCATATCATGCTCAACAAGTATCACACTTAACCCATCTTTTGCAACCTCTTTAATGATTTGAGATACTTCAGCTGTCTCTTTGGGATTTAATCCAGCCACAGGTTCATCAAAAAGTATAAGTCTTGGCTTTGTAGATAATGCTCTTATTATCTCTATTTTTTTTAAAATACCATAAGAAAGAGAACTCGCTTTATGGTATATAATTTTTTCAAGATTGAATATTTTAAGATATTTTATTGCCTCATATTCATATTTTTGCTCATTTTCTGTTATCTTTTTAGATTTTATGGAAGATAAAAATATATTTTTACTCATAAAACGGTTAAAACCCAACATTATATTTTCCAAAACTGTTAAGTTTTCACATATTTCCAAATGTTGAAAAGTTCTACAAACCCCTTTATGCACAAGTTTGTGCATAGGCATATTTGTTATATTTTCTCTTACCCCGTGAATCATATCTTTTATATCATCATTACTTGGAGGCAAATTTGCCAAATCACCTTTTTGAAGATATATCTCGCCTCTTGTCACTTTGTATATTCCTGTTATCATATTTACCAATGTTGTTTTTCCTGCACCATTTGGACCTATAATAGAGTGGATAGTTCCTTTTTTTACATTAAAACTAAGATCATCTACTGCATTTATACCTCCAAACTTTTTACTAAGCTCTCTAACTATTAGCATGGATTGCCTTATTGAACCTATCAAATAAAGAGATAATTCCTTTTGGCATAAAAATCATAACAAATATGATAATAGCTCCATAAACAAGAGTCTCATAATCTTCAAAAGATGTAAGCATCTGAGGCAATACAGTCAAAAATACTGCTCCTATCAAAGCTCCATAAATTCTACCAATCCCGCCGAAAACAACCATAACAACAAGTTCTATAGATCTGTTAAAACTAGCTTCGCCCGGAGAGATAAATCCTGAAAAAAATGCATACATACTACTAGCAACAACAGCCACAATAACTGAAATCACAAAAACATAGCTTTTATATTTTGCAACATCTGCCCCTACGCTACTTACAGCTTGGCTAGAATCGCGAATCCCTCTCATAATCCTTCCAAAAGGGGAATTTATAATATTTTTAAATATTGCGATTAACAAAATAAGGAAAACTGCACTAAATATATACCATTTGAGATTAGTGTCAATCGCATAGCCAAACACTGAAAACAATCCAACACCCATGCCATCAGGTCCACCTGTAATATTTGCTTGAGCATTTAAAGTAATATATATAATAATTCCTACCCCAAGAGTCGCCATTGCAAGATAGTGCCCTTGTAGTTTTAAGATAGGTTTTGATATAACATAGGCAAATATTGCCATAAATACAACACTGATAAACAAACTAAGCAGAGCGGGAAAAGCATAATTTGTAGTTAAAATTACAGTTATATAAGCCCCAAGAGCCGCAAGTCCGCCATGACCTAAGCTTATCTGCCCCGCATAGCCGATAAGAAGATTTAATCCTATACAGATAATGGCATTGAGTATGCAAAGTATAACGATTTCATAATAAAAACCATTTTTCAATAAAAAAGGAATAATTACAAGTATGGCACTTAAAATAATTAAATCTTTTATATTTTTAAGCTTAATATTTTTCATTTTTTCATACTCTTTTTGCCTTCAAATTACTAAAAATTCCACCAGGCATAAAAAATAAAATACCAAGGAGTGCTATAAAAGCAACTGCATCTTTATATTCGGATGAAATATAGCCTGCTACTAATGATTCTAAAATCCCAAGCACCAGTCCACCAACAACAGCACCAAAAGGTTGTGAAAGTCCACCTATAACAGCTGCACTAAAACCTTTAAGACCCAACATTATGCCTATCTCGTAATTTGTTGAAGTTATCGGAGCCAAAAGTATCCCGCCAATAGCTGCTATCATAGCTGACAAAGCAAAATTCAACATAAGAATTCTTTTTATATTTATTCCCATCAATTTTGCACTATTTACATTATCCGAAGTTGCCACCATTGCTTTACCGGTTTTTGTTTTACTAAAAAACAGATGTAAACTTATGACTATAATAATTGAGACTACCATAATAAGAAGCGACTGATAAGTCAAAACTGCTCCAAATATCTCAAAAGAACCATTTCCGACAAATGATGGCAAGGTATGAAGCTCTTTATCAAATATAACCGCAGCCAAACCTCTTAAAAAAATACTATATCCAAGAGTTAAAATAATCATAGAGATAATAGACTTTTCTTTTGAGATATCTATAAGTTTCCACAAAAGTATCCCGAGCAATGCTGTTATAGCAATAGAAAGTATAAAGACCAAACCAAAAGGCATACCAGTTTTTAGTAAAAATACCGCTGACATGCCTCCTGCCATTACAAACTCTCCTTGAGAAAAATTTATAATACCACTTGAATTATATATAACAGTAAAACCCATGCCAACAAGTGCATATATGAAGCCTACTGTTATACCAGAAAGCAAAAGACTAAAAAGTTCGTTCACTTATCCTCTTTATTTTATAATTGACCAGTCGCCGTTTTTTATGCGAAGTAAAACTAAACCGGTTTTAGTATCCAATCCCAAATGATTTGTTTTACTCATATTTACCACCCCGTCAATACCTACAAAATTTTTAAGACTCTCAAGTCCGTCTCTTATCTTTTGAGGATTTATTGAGTGTTCTTTTTTTATAGCATCTACTATGGCATAAAGTGAGTCATAGGCATGTCCTCCAAAACTTGCAATATCACTATGGTAAGCGTTTTTATATTCTTTTGTATAATCCATACAAACTTTTTTTAGAGGGTTGGCATTACTTAGTTTATTTGCTACTACAACCGGAGGAGATACAAGTATAACACCGTTGGCTGCTTTACCGGCAATCTCTATATACTTTTTCGAGGCAACACCGTGGGATTCAAATAGAGGATAAGGAATCTTGAGTTGTCTGTAGTTTTTTGTAACAATAGCAGGACCTTGACCAAAACCCGGATTTAAAACCGCTTGAATACCTTTTGTATTTTTTATCTTTATAAGCTGAGAAGTCATATCGGTATCCTTTTTACCATAAGTTTCATCAGCCAAAATTTTGATACCATAGTTTGGTGCAACTTCTTTACACTGCTTTCTCATAGACTTACCAAAACCACCACTTCCGGAAATCATAGCTATTTTGGTAATTCCCTCTTTTTTCATATATCCCATAAGTTTTTTACATGCCATTCTATCGGTTGCAACTATCTTAAAAACATATTTTTTAACAGGCTTGATGATAGAAATACCCCCACCCATAGAAACCAAAGGAATTTTTGCTCTTTGAACAAAAGGGATTATGGCCATAGTCTCTCCTGTTGTTGAAGGTCCTATAATAGCCACTACTTTATCTTCAAAAATAAGTCTTTTCGCAAATGATACAGCCTTCCTCGGATTTGCTCCTGTATCATAATAGATAAGTTGTATTTTCTTACCAAGTACACCGCCTTTGTTATTTATCTTTTTAACATAAAGTTTCAGAGTTTTAAGCTCAGGACTTCCGATAAATGAAGCTGGACCCGTTGAAGCAACTATTGCACCAATTTTTATAACTCCTGCGGCATTTATAAAAACAGTACCAAATGTCAGTAAACCAATAAACAGCAAAAACTTTATTATTTTTTTAAACATACTCGTTCTCCTTTAAAATTCTATTTTAATTATTATATCAACCATAACTTAAGAATTAATATTTTTTTATATTAGCTGTTGATTATTTTTTAAAATGTGAAAAAATAACACATTTTTTGTATTTTTTGCAATAAAGTTATAAATTTTTTGTATTTTTTGTATTTTTACAAAAGTTTTAAAACTTTTAAAGTATAATGAGACCACTGAACAGTATAAACGCTGTTCAGTGGTCTCATTATCAATCTTAGACTTTAATTTTTGGAGATAATTTTATGAAGCAAACACTAATGGGTAATGAAGCAATAGCTTGGGGTATTGTTCATTCCAACATACAAATGGTATCTGGATATCCAGGAACCCCTTCAAGTGAAATATTAAAAACTGTTCAAAAAATCAAAGATGATTTAAATCTTGACTTATATGCACAGTGGGCTACCAATGAAAAAGTGGGCTTCGAAGTTGCTTATGCCGGAGCAATAAGCGGTCAAAGAAGTTGTGCTACTATGAAACAGGTGGGCTTAAATGTGGCAAGTGACGCACTGATGAGTGCAAGCTACATAGGAAACAAAGGCGCTATGGTTTTGATTTCTGCCGATGATCCTGGATTTCACTCCTCCCAAACAGAACAAGATAGTAGAGTTTTTGCAAAATTTGCAAGGATTCCTGTACTTGATCCGTCAACTCCGCAAGATGCATACGATTTTGTAAAACTTGCAGCTGATATATCTGAACTTTTTGAAACGATTGTTATGCTTCGCCCGGTTATGAGAGTTTCTCATGCAAGAGAAATCATACAAATGGATGATAATACTGACTTTAAAAAAACTGAAAATAGATTTGAAAGAGATGTCAAAAGATGGGCAGCAGTACCAAGAACAGGAAGACTTGCACAAGGATATGAACAACTTCAAAGGATAGAAAAAATCGCTTCTTATAACTGGGAAAAATTTTTAAAGCCAGAATTTAAAAACCTACAAGGAGGAAAACTTCTTATCCTCACAAGTGGTACAGCTGACGGATTTGTAAGAGAAACTTTAGATGATCTTGGACTGAGTGCCGATATTGTTAAAGTTATCATGCCTTACCCCCTACCCACAAAAGAGATAAAAAATAGTATAAAGAATTATGATAAAGTTTTAGTTATGGAAGAGACCTATCCTTGTATAGAAGAGCAGATAGCTTCACATAAAATTTATGGTAAAAATACAAACACAGTCCATAAGATAGATGAAGTCACAAAAGAGAGAGTTTTAAAAGCTTTGCAAAATATAGGATTTTATAAAGATAAAAATATTTACGAAGCACCAAAAATTGATTTTGGTTTTGAAGTTCCTGCTCGTCCGCCTGCATTATGTCCGGGGTGTCCACACAGAGATATATACTACTCTATCATGAAAGTTTTTAAAAAGAAAAAAAGCATATATCCTTCTGATATAGGATGTTATACTTTAGGACTTGCGCAAGGAGCTATTGATAGTATTCTTTGCATGGGAGCTAGTGTATCTATGGCAAGTGGATTTAGTATAGCAAATCCTGATAAAACAGTAGTAGCCTCCATAGGAGATGGTACATTTTTTCATTCAGGTATTCCTCCACTTTTAAATGCGATATATCAAAATCATAAATTTATACTTGTTATTTTGGATAATTCTACGATTGCTATGACAGGCAGGCAGGCAACTCCTGAGAGATTTCATCAAGCTATTGACATAAAGAAGATAGTTGAGGGTATGGGTATAGAATGTCTTGAGCACCAATACTCTTATCAAATGGATCAAAATATAGAATTCTTTAAAAAAGTTAAGAAAAAATATGAACAAAATAAAACTCCGACTGTCGTAGTAGTAAGGCAGTTTTGCATACTTGATAATCCAAGAGCAAAAGAGTTTGTCCCTAATATATTTGCAAAGGTAGATGAAGAAAAGTGCGTGGCTTGTGACCAGTGTACCACAGTATACAAATGTCCTCCTATGCATTATAATGAAAATGGCAAGATTGAGATAGATCCATTTCTTTGTGCCGGATGTGCAGGATGTCTTGAGGTTATCTGCCCAACCGATGCTTTTGAGATAGACAAAAGGGATGCAAAATGAAATATCAGATAGTAATAGCCGGATTTGGCGGACAGGGTGTAGTTTTTTTAGTAAAAGTGCTTGCAATTTGTGCAGGCAATAATAATATAGCATTCCTTGGTACCGAAAATCATGGCATGAGTCAAAGAGGCGGAGCGGTAAGTTGTGATATAAAAATAGGCGATTTTAAAAACCCTGTTATAGATAAAAATCAAGCTGATATGATAATCGCACTTGATAAAAATGAAAGCTTGAGAAACATACAATATCTCAAAAAAGATGCTATGATGGTTGTGAATGCAGATGAGAGTTACCCTGAAATTCCATTTCAACTTTCAAGAGTTGATGTTAACAAAAAAGCATTAAACGGCGAGATACCGATACAGGGACTAAATGTCTATATGCTTGGAGTAGCTTTAAAAAATGAAAAAAGATTTCCTTTTAGTATAAATGAAGTAAAAGAAGCTATCAAAAAGATAAATCCAAAATTATCCGAACAAAATTTTAAAATACTTGACAAAGCAATAAAGGAGAGTTAATGAAATGGAATAAAATCGAAACGGCAAAAAGAGAGGATATTGAAAAAGTTCAACTCTCAAGGTTGCAAGACACTTTGCAAAGAGTTTATGCTTTAACTCCTTTTTATAAGAAAAAATTTGATGAAATAAAAATCTTACCTAATGATATAAAATCTTTAGATGATATTTCAAAACTTCCATTTACAAGAAAACAGGATTTAAGAAACCATTATCCCTTTGGACTTTTTACGGTTCCTCTAAGTCAGGTTATAAGAGTACACAGCTCAAGCGGGACAACCGGCAAACCTACTGTTGTAGGATACACTAAAAGTGATATGGATGTATGGGATGAAGTCATGGCAAGAGTTTATACAATGGCAGGTGTAAATGCAAATGATATCGTACACAATGGATATGGGTATGGGCTTTTTACCGGAGGTCTTGGATTTCACAACGGTGCAGAGAAAGTCGGTGCAACTATCATCCCGGCAAGTGGCGGTTTTACAGAAAGGCAACTTATGTTAATGAGAGATTTTGGAGCAACAGTACTTGCTTCGACTCCCTCTTTTGCATTACATCTTTCAGAGGTAGCAAAAAAAAGTGGAAGCAACTTTAAAGATGAATACAAGCTAAAATGTGGTTTATTCGGTGCTGAACCAGTTAGTGACGGATTAAAAGACGAGGTTAGCAAAGCTTGGGGTATAGACTATCATGAAACCTATGGGTTAAGTGAAATCATAGGACCAGGAGTCTCTTCCAACTGCAAATATTCAAAACTTCTTCATGTAAATGAAGATCATTTCTATCCTGAGATAATAGACCCCAAAACAGGTGAAGTTTTGCCAGAGGGTGAAGTCGGAGAATTGGTCATAACAACTTTGACAAAGCAGGCACTTCCTATCATAAGATATAGAACAGGAGATATTACTGCTTTAGATTATAGTCCATGCAAATGTGGCAGAACACTTGTTCGTATGAAAAGTATCATTGGAAGAAGTGATGATATGCTTATAGTCAACGGAGTAAATGTATATCCTTCACAAGTTGAGCATGTTATAGCAAACACAGAAGGGGTTACACTTAATTATCAAATTGTGGCAGACAAAAAAGGATTTTTAGATAAGCTCGAGATACAAGTGGAGATAAATGATAAAGTTATAAGTGACAATATAAAAGAGTTAGAAAAAATTAAAAAAGATTTACAACGCTCTCTCTTAAATCACCTTTATATTAATGCAAATGTTAAATTGGTAGAACCAAGGACGATTGAGCGAAGTATGGGTAAAGCTATAAGAGTAGTTGATAAAAGGAAAGAGTCATGAATTATGAGATAAAGCAGCTATCTATCTTCGTAGAAGATAAAATGGGTGAATTAACAGATGTTACAACACTTCTCTCAGATAATGATATATCTATCAAATCCATAAATTTAGTGGATTCGAGTGATTTTGGGCTTTTAAGAGTTATAGTCGATAACACTGAAAAAGCTTCGATTCTTCTTGACAAAGAGGGATTTAGCCTCACTGTAACTAATGTTTTGGCGATAAAAATCAAAAATAGAATTGGAAGCTTTAATAAAATTGTTCAAATTTTAAGTAAAAACGGTATAAATATAGAGTACATTTATACTGTTGACAGTGATACTTATGGAGTATTTATATTTAAGGTAAACCCTAATAATTTTACAACCGCTTTGGATATACTAAAAAATGAAAACATAGAAGTATTGAAGCAAATTTAATGAATATATCTGAATTAAGAAAAAGCGAAATTGGTTTTTTAAATCACATCGGTGGAGAACTTATAGATTTTGGTGATGGATATGCACAACTTGCTTTCAAGATAGAAGATATACATAAACAACATCTTGGGATAGTTCATGGTGGAGCTATCGCTACTTTAGCTGATCATGCCGGATGGTATGCAGCAGTTTCCAGGATAGGAATGGGTCAGACCTGTGTTACAATAGAGATTAAAATCAACTACTTAAAACCTGTTTTTGAAGAAATTTTAACAGCAAAGGCAAAAGTTGTAAATAGAACAAAAAAAACTGTTTTTGTTGTAACTGAATTGTTTGATAAAGACAAAATTGTAGCTTACTCTACCGCAACTTATTCTATAATCACTCAAAAAAAGGACCAATAGTAAGGCTATAAGTGCCTTTTAGCCACTTATAGCTTTTCATTTTCATTTCATTTTCATATCATATAATTCCAGCAGAGACAAATCAAGGAGTTTTTATGATAAGAAGATCTATGACACTGGTACTGCTTGCTTGTATCCCTATATTTGCTATTACGCTAAAGCAGGCTAAATATTTAGCTTTAAAAAATGCAGCCTCAATAAATATGATAAAAGAGTCAATTGGCATTCAAAGTATAAATATAGCAAAACAAAAAAGATATTTTCAGCAAAACCCAGAATTAAGTAGTGGCTTTACAGCCAATGAAAGTACTCAAAATACTTATCAAATATCTATATCGCAAAGATTTAATCTTGGTAATCAAAGTTACTTCCTTAAAAATATAGCACTCAAATCTTATGAAATCCAAAATATCCGTTTGGCTCAGGCTAAAAGAGATATTTCTGCACAAATAGAAAATATTTTTATATCAACCTGGGCAGATAAAGAAAAAATATTACTCATAAATAAAATTCTCTCTTATGAGCAAAAGGTTAAAAAGGATATTTTAAAAAGGGTGAAACTCGGGCTTTCTCCAAAGAGCGATACTCTTCCTATACTTTTAGATCTTGCTAAATACAAAGCACAAGAGAGTAACCTTAAATACAATATTCAAGTCAAAAGATTACATTTAGAACAGTTTATCAAAAAAAATATTCAAACCATTAATACTTCGTTTAAGAAAAACTTTGCTCCCTTAAATCAAAAAGATATAAAACCAAAAATAGATCACATTTATCCAGTAGTGATAATCAATAAAAAAATTCAAAAAATGAGATACAAATTAGACAAATTACAAAGTAGCAAAAACTTACCCTACATCAATGTAAATGCTGGTTATTCCAAAGATGCAGGTGAAAACAAATACAGTATTGGCTTCTCAATTCCACTTAATATTTTCAATAAAAAAGCTCAAAACATCTCTATAGTCCTAAAAAAGATTTCAAGACTTTCTTTTCAAAGAAGTAAGATAAAAAATAAAATCTTAAGTAACTTGTTTGCAAAATATAAAATCATCGAAAGTTTGGAATCATCAAGAAATATATATAAAAAGAAAATTTTGCCATCTCTTAGAATATATTTAAATAATACGAAAATAAGATATGAAAATGGCGAAATACCAATAGAAGTATTTGAAAGTGCTGTACAAAAATATGTGCAGACAAATATATCATATATTAATTTTGAAAAAGATATTTTGAAAAATAAAATTGAAATCACAAAAACAATAGGAGAAAATTTATGAAACTTTGGCTATCAATAACTTTTTTGAGTATGGCACTATTTGGTTTTGATATAAAAACCACTATGGCGAAACAGCATACATTTAATATCACACTATCTGGATATGCGACTCTTTATCCTGCTCAGGCACAACATATAAAAGCATTTCAAAATGGAAGAATCATAAATTTTCATCTTTTAGATGGCATGAAAGTTAAAAAAGAGGAAGTACTGTTTTCCATAAAACCGTATATTTCTCCAAGCACAAAGCTCAATCTACAACATTCTATAAATGCGGCAAATGTCAATTTGCAATATGCAAAGGATGAATTTATAAGAATAAAAAAGTTGTATAAATATAAGGCATCTTATACAAAAGAATTTCAAAAAGTAAAAACAAAATATTTAAAAGCAAAATTACAATATAATACGGCTTTGCAAGAATTGGCACTTTTATCAAAAATACACACATACAAAGCTCCCATAAATGCTACTATTTTAAATATCCAAAAGAAAAACCTTAATTTCGTAAAAAATGGTGAGAATATTTTGGATTTAAGCAATTGTCACACTCTTTATGCAGTAGCAAAAGTTTTTGATGACGACAATCAATTAAAATCAGGGGAAGAAATCAGACTTTTGTCAAACTCAAGAATATACAAATCAAAAATAATTTCAATTTTACCAAAATTAGCACAAAATGGAGCAAAAGAAATAGTTTTTTACATAAACCAAAAC
This sequence comes from Campylobacteraceae bacterium, assembly GCA_026993075.1. Taxonomy (GTDB): domain Bacteria; phylum Campylobacterota; class Campylobacteria; order Campylobacterales; family JALSKU01; genus JALSKU01. The sequence goes on along the minus strand of JALWUQ010000026.1, from coordinate 841 downwards.
AAATGCAAACTCTTCACTAACAGTATCCACAAAATCATAATATATATAAAAAAATTTAATGCTATGGCTGTACCGGAAACAACCATCATGAAACATTTGAAAAAAAGATATGTTATGGTCAAAACAAATAACGGATTTAAAAGAAAAGAGGTTAAAATAGGTATAACTGAGGACAATCTGGTGCAAATAGTAAACGGCTTGAGCATGAAAGACAAAATAGTGACTAATGGAGCTTATGAATTGTTTCATAAAGAAATTAGAAAAAAATTACAAATACTGGATTAAACATGAGAACATATTTAAAACAATATTTTGTAATGTGGCTCATTTTACTAATGGCAATAATTGGCGGTATATATGCATTTAATAAGCTTTCTATTGATTTATTTCCAAATCTCAACTACCCATTGGTAAAAGTCATAACTCACAAATCAGGTATGAGTTCAAAAGATATAGAATTACTTGTAACAAATCCCATAGAATCCTCTTTAAATTCTTTGCAAAGAGTAAGAAGAATATCTTCTGTCTCAAGGGCGGGACTCTCAACAATAACAGTCCAGTTTGAAATGGGGATTTCTCCTGTAAATGCGAGAAACAGAGTCATCCAAGCTATTGCAAAAATATCAAATTCCCTCCCAAACAATACAAAACCTTTGGTAGAAAATTTGGGTACAAAACTTACCAATGTTGTTACTTATGGAGTCACTTACCCTAAAAATAAAACCGGTGAAGTTACAAATTTCTGTACAGTTAAATTGTCAAATATTCTAAAATCATTAAATGGCGTTAACAAAATAGAAGTTATAGGCGGAAGAAAGGTGGGTTTTATTATAAAACCAAA
>JALWUQ010000025.1 GCA_026993075.1 Campylobacteraceae bacterium | reverse complement strand
GCAGAAAATCAATGATAGATACAATAACTCCAAGCAAAGCCGAACAAAGACTGCCAGGAACTATTGCTTTGCATCTTGAAGCTGTAAAAAACGGAGCATCCATTATAAGATGCCATGATGTAAAAGAACATTTTCAAGCTTTTAAAGTTCAAAAAGCCATAGATGATACACTTTTATAGCATAGTAAGAACTATGCTATAAAAGAGCCTGTATCGCTGTGTAAAAAAATCTAAAACCTTGCAATATAGGCATTTCTTTAAAATTTATGAGTGAAGTTGGGACAATTCTATCCATTAAGCCATAAAGCACAGAATAAAAATGAGAATTTTATAGAAATTTAGCAAAATTGGGGTAAAATACTACAGATTTATCCCACTGACCTCGCACACTTTTTTCTTGAAAAGCCTTACTTTTCGTAAGCTTCAAAGGGGTGGTAGGGACTTTGAGTTCTGCTACTATTACGAGCTTTGCTCATTATAGTGCGTAAGGTCAGTTATCTCATAGAGATTTTTTTAATCTTAAAAATCACAATAAGGAGAAATTAGCTACTTTTGATGGTATGAATTTGCAAGTGACTCTCTTATTTGTGTTTTTGAAACATGAGAGTTTCATTTCTGTTTGTATTTATGATTATCCTAAAAAGTGTACCCCTGTTGCGATTTTCCACTTCAAGTTTTCCGTTGCAATGTTCTTCTATGATGATTTTACTTATATACAGACCTAGTCCTGTGCCGTCTTTTTTTGTTTTTGTTGAAAAGTAAGGATCAAAAATCTTTGGCATTATATCTTTTGGTATTCCTCCTGCATTATCTTCTACTTCAAGTATAAAAGTATTTTCTTTTTCATAAGTTTTTATGATAATTTTAGACTCTTTTACCTTATTATCACTCAGTGCATCCTCAGCATTTTTTATAAGGTTTAAAAGAACCTGTTTTAATTCATTGGCATAAGATACAAATGTGCTTTGTGAATTTAGTTCTTTGATAACTTTTATCTTTTTGTCATCCAAGGAAGGTTGGACTATCAAAAGTGAACTTTCAACCAATATATCAAAATTGGTCTCTTGTTTTTCCTTTTTTGGTTTGAAAAAATCTCTAAAGTCATCGATAGTACTACTTAAATGTTTGACATAAAAAGATATCTTGTCAGTCGCATCCGTTATAACATCCGCATTAGCCTTTCCCATTAAAGTTTTAAGCTTCAAAGCAGTTGAGGTAGAAGAGATAGCATTTAGGGGCTGGCGCCACTGATGAGCTATCATGCTTAACATTTCACCCATTTGAGCAAGACGGGATTGTTGAAACATTATGATATCTTTTTCTCTAAGTTTGGCAATGCTTTTTGAAACTTTCTTTTCTAATGTACTGTTTAATTCATTAAGTTCTTTGGCTTTGCTGATTATACTTTTCCCTTTTTGTGTATTTTCTATCAAAAGGTCTATCTTTAAAACAAATTCTTCAACTATAAAAGGCTTTTTTATAAAATCATTTCCACCGCTTTTTAATATTTTTCTTATGATATCATGTGTTAAAGCTCCGGATAAAATTATCACCGGTATATTTATACAAGATACATCTTTTCTTATCTTCTCCAATACTTCAAGCCCATGCATATCAGGTAGTTCCATATCTAAAACTATCAAGTCGATATTTTCACTTTTTAAAATCTCAAATCCCTCTTTTGCACTCTTTGCCGCATAAACTATATAATTTCTGGGGTGTAAAACATTTTTGACCTGTTTGATTACAAAAGAGGAGTCATCAACTATAAGGATTTTTTTATCTGATAACATTTTTAACTTTTGAAGAGTTTTATGTATCTCATATATAGAGTAGATAAAGTTTTTATCTTTTATGATATAGTCAAGTATCCCATATCTAAAAAGCTCTTCTCTTAACTGTTCTTCATTATCAGAAGTCAATACAATAACTTTTGTATTCGTTATGTCGTGTATATCTTCTATAAGCTCATACCCTTCCCCGTCAGGTAGATGCAAATCAAGCAGTATAAGCATATACTCTTTTTGTATGATCAACTCTTTTGCTTCTTTTAAATTATAACTTCTATCTACTTCATATCCAAACTGCTTAAGCTTGGTTTTTAAAACATTGCTTATCATTTTTGAATCTTCTACAACCAAGATTTTATTATTTTGCATACTCTTCCTTTAACTCAAGCTCAACTTTAAATACAGCACCCTCTTTGTCGTTGTATGCACTTATCGCTCCCTTGCAATGATCTTCTATGATTATTTTACTCATATAAAGTCCCAAGCCTGTTCCATCTTTTTTCTTTTTTGTTGAAAAATAGGGATCAAATATCTTAGGCAGTACACTTTTAGGTATTCCTCCTGCATTATCACTGACTTCAAGTATAACTTTATCACCTTTTTTATATGTTTTCATCTTGATATACGGATCTACTATCTTGTTTTCCGCAAGAGCATCTTCAGCATTTTTTATCAAGTTTAAGATAACTTGCTTTAACTCACTGGGATAAGTTTTAAAAGGTTTTTTATACTTTATCTCTTTTATTGTTTTTATTTTTTTACTGTCTAATGAGGGTTTAACTATGCTTACAACATTGTCTATCATTACACTAAAGTTACTAATATCTTGCTTTTTATCAGTCTTAAAAAAGTTTCTAAAGTCTTCTATAGTATTGCTTAAATGTCTTGAATACTCATTTATTTTAGAAGCTAACTCTATACTTGATTCTTTATCTAATTTATTTAACTTTGCTTTTAAAAATATCGTCGAACTGGTTGAACTAATAGCAGATAGAGGCTGACGCCACTGATGAGCTATCATGCTTAACATTTCTCCCATTTGAGCAAGACGGGATTGTTGTAAAAGTTGTCTTTGATTTTCTTCCAACTCTTTTTTTATCTCTTTAACAGATTTTTCAAGTTTTTTATTATACTGTCTTGTAATAATATTTATTGCTATCAAGACTAAAAACAGTATTAGTGCTATTATAACAAATTTCCAAAGTTTATCATACTGTACTTTTTTTTCAAACTTTTTACCTATCCACTTTTGAAAAATGATATTTTTTATACTTTTTGGGATATTATTTAACTCCTTTTGCAAGATAGAAAGAAGTATCGGATCATCTTTTCTTACCGCTACTGAGAGATTGTATTTTTTACCAAGATACCCTGAGATTTGCAACTCTTTAAAATCATACATATTTTTATAGTAAGATAAAACCGGCAGAGTTGCTATAGTAAAGTAAGCTTTGCCGTTTTCAACATCCTCAAATGCCTCTTTATAATCTTTTGTCTCTATAATATGGATACCGGGATATTTTTTTCTAAAGATTTCTATAAGAGCTGAGCCTCTTTTTCGTGCCATAGTTTTGTTTATGATACTTTCTATATTTTGTACAAAAGGTTTATCTTTTTTGGTTACTATAACAAGAGGAAAACTCATATAAGACTTGGTAAAGTTGGCAAATAATTCTCTTTTTTTCGTATCAACTGCACTTAGCAGTATATCACATTTTTTGTCTCTTAAGTAGAGCTGAGACTCTTTCCAAGTAGAAGTTTTTATATATTTATACTTTAGTCCGGCATTATCAAAAACTATATTCATTATGTCTATAGATATACCTTTTGGTTTATTATCTTTTACAAACTCGATAGGCTCCCAGTTTGGATTGGCACATATTTTGACAACTTTTTTCTTTCTTATATAATGCAACTCTTTTATATTTAGTTCATTATTGTTATTTAACTGATAAATAAACTTACTTATATCTATCTTATGTTTGGCAAAGCCCATAAAATGATATATATCATAAATTCTTTGGATCTTGTTTTTATCAATACTGCCCAATTTTTTTATATGATTATAAGCCAATTTTTTCAAAGTGATGGCTTCATAAAAAAGTGCTTTTCTGCTTTTGTGTTGAGTGTTGTATTTTTTCAAAATAACATCCATAGTTTCACTGATATGGCTAAAAGCATATCTCCAACCCTCTTGTGTGGCTTCTGTAAAATTTTCAACGATTTTAGGATGCTTTTTAAACTCTTTTGAAGAGGTAAATAAAATATCATCATAAAAATCAAACCCATAATCTTTAGGATCCCAAATCCTATAAGGTAGCCCCATCTCTTTTAGTGTATAAGGTTCATTGGAACTATAAGCGGATATAGCATCTACTTTTTTTCTAATCAAATCATTTAGGTTAAAACTCTGGGGTACTATATGTATATCTTTTAGTGTTATACCGTTTGCCAAAAACATTGACAGCAATGTTGCAGACTCTGATGCACTTTTGCTCATCATTATCTTTTTGCCTTTAAAATCTTTAAAAGAGTTGATACCTGAAGATTTAAGACTCAAAAGTATATTGGGAGATGCCTGGAAAATAGCTGCCAAAAGAATTATCTTTTTACCTTTTGCTCTATCTAGTATGAGAGTCGGATATCCTGTACCGAATGTGAACTTGCCTTTTAAAATATCATCAACTATATCTATACCGCTTTTATACTCTTTGATTTGGACATCAAGCCCTACATCCTTATAAAATCCTTTCTCTTTTGCCATATAATATCCGGCAAATTCAAACTGATGCTTCCAGTTTAACTCAATAGAGACTTTATCACAATGTTTTTCTGCATAACTTTGCACTGTTAAAACCAACAATATACAAAATATAGAAAAAAATTTTCTCATAAGCTCTTTATCTCTTCAATCTTTCGGGTTTACCAAAATAATATCCTTGAGAATAATCAACTCCCAAATCTCTTAAAATAAGATAAATATTTTCATTTTCAACAAACTCTGCAACCGTTTGAATATTCTGCTCTTTTGCAAAAGATAAAAAACCTTTTATAATAGAGAGTGATTTTTTATCAAACTCCAAATCTTTGACAAGACTCCCATCTATCTTTATGATATCTGGATCATACTTTATAAGCCTTTTCATATTGGAATACCCACTTCCAAAGTCATCTATAGCTATCTTGACTCCGTAAGATTTTACATATTTTATAAAATCTTTTATGATATTAAAATCAACCACTTCTTCACTTTCAAGCAATTCAAAAACCAATCTGTGAGCATCATTATGAAATCTATCAAGATAATTATATATTTCATTTCTTGTATGCTCCTTTTCTATATCATAAGCCGAAAGGTTGATAGTTATATCTTTTGTAGTTAAATTTAGAGCTTCAAATGAATTTTTGAGTATCTTACTGGTCAAACTTGAGTAATACATACCTTTTCTTGCAACTTCCAAAAAGAAAAAGGGTGAAACTATTTGATTATTTTCATCAATTATTCTTACTAATGACTCATACTTTTCTATCTCTTTGGTTTTATTATTGATAATAGGCTGAAACAATGATATAACTTTATCATTACCAAGAGCACATTTTACCAAATTTAAAATATTTATATTTTGTTCAGCTTTTTTGTGAGCAATTTTGGCAAAATCATTTGCAAGTACAAAGAGTTTATTTTCCCTTACAACTTCTTTTAAACCGTATTTTGCATCATCTAAAGCATTCTCTCCATACGCCAAACTCATTATTACAGTAACATCATAATCTATATCTTCCACTTGCATTTTTTGTGTATTTAACTGTTTTTGTAAATTTTTAAAAAACTCTTTTATTTCTTCGTCATTTTTACTACAATGTTCCAAATCTTTTGCCAAAACAAATTCACCTTCACCAAGATCAAAAAGTTTAAGCCCAATCTCTTTTGGAATATTTTTTTCAATATTGCCGACAAGAGTCTCTTCTATCTGCCCGGAAAGTTTTAAACCATAGAAAAACTGAAAATCCTCAAAATCATTTATCTTAAAATATGCTATAACAGATCTTTTTATATCTGTTATAAAATCTTGCAACCTCTTCTTTGGATCCATTATATCAGTTATAATATTTCTTAAAGCAATATACTCTTGAATATTACCGTTCTTATCTAAAACAGGACCAACAGTTGCATCTACATAGTAAAAACTGCCATCTTTTGCTTTGTTTTTAATAACACCCTTCCATATCTTTTTTTTATTTTTTACAGTATGCCATAACTCTTTAAATACCTCCTTTGACATATCTGGGTGTCTTACAATATTGTGATTTTTGCCTATAAGTTCATCTTTGGAGAATTTGGAAATTTGGCAAAATTTATCATTTACATAAGTTATTATCCCTCTAGGATCACTTTTGGATACGATAGAGGAATGATCTACTATATGCTGATACTGCTCTAACAGTGAAGTTTTCTTCTGTAATTCTCTACTTAATTTTATAGTTTGTGATATTTGACATAAAGATGCAACAAACTGCTCTATATCTATGGGTTTTAAAAGATATCCGTTTATGCCCACTTTTATACTGTTTATAAAATAGTCAACTTCATTGTGAGCTGATAATACCAAAACAGGAATTTCTTTCAAGTTGCTTTCTTTTATCTTTTCTATCATCTCAATGCCATTCATATTAGGCATATTGATATCTGTTATGATAAGGTCTATATCTTCATAATTTTCAACAAATTTCTCATATCCATCTTTGCCGTCAACTCCGATATAAATATCTCCAAAAAATTCTTCAAGTATCCCAAGTGTTGCCTCTCTAGCTTCTTTATTGTCTTCTACATACAAAAGTTTTGTATCTGAAAAAAATTCTACTACTGATTCTATATCGCACTTATACACTTTTGCTACCTTCAAATATTATCCTAAAAAAGTATACCGTCTTTTTCATAAGTTTTAAGTTTTTATTTAACTTTTAACTTT
>JALWUQ010000024.1:1641-6770 GCA_026993075.1 Campylobacteraceae bacterium | reverse complement strand
TGTCTGTGTTAAATGAGCTTGCTCTTCTTTTGATACCGTGAACGATATAACCTTTTTTGAGTAAAAATTCTGCTAAATATGAGCCGTCTTGCCCCGTTACTCCGGTAATGAGTGCTACTTTTTTATTTTTCACCTAATAATCTCCTTTTCACTAAAGCAAGCTTCAGTAGAAATTCCTCTCACTAAAGCTTTGCCTTTGGCAAGAGAAACTCTCATAATTTTTATTGTTATTTGTATTTTTGAAACATGAGTGTTTCATCTGTTTTTAACCCTTCTGTTTGTATGTTTTCTAATCTCTATGAAAATCATCATCAATCCTTACTATATCATCTTCGCCTGTATATTCGCCGACTTGGGCTTCGATGAGAATAACTGGGATTATGCCTTCATTTGAAAGACGATGGACTTCTCCCATCTTTATGTAAGTTGATTCGTTTGGTCTTATCAGTTTTGTTTTATCTCCTACTGTTACTGTTGCCGTTCCACTTACTACTATCCAATGTTCATTTCTGTGGAAGTGTTTTTGAAGACTTAGTCTTTTTCCGGGTTTGACCACTATGCGTTTTATTTTATAACCCGGTGTATCTTCAAGAATCGTATATGTTCCCCACGGTCTATGTGCTGTAAGGTGAACATGGTGGAGTTGTGTAGTTTTTTTTAATTCGTAGACAACTTGCCTTATCTTTTGAGAGCTTCCTTTTTTTGAGACCAGTAATGCATCTGCTGTATCTACGATAATCAAATCTTCAACATCTACTGTTGCTATATATTTATCATATCCATAAATAAGATTGTTTTTACTGTTTATGGCTATATGCTTATTATTGACAGTGTTATTATTATTGTCTTTAGGCAATTCTTCAAAAAGAGCGTCAAAACTGCCCACATCCGACCATCCTATACTTGATGGTATCACTTTTACTTTTGTGCTTTTTTCCATAACAGCATAGTCAATTGACTCATTTGGAATAGACTCCATATAAGAATACCCAATTCTCAGTGTTGAATTTTGAATTTTTTTATTCTCAAATGCTTTTTTGCAAGTATCAAATATTTTTGGAGAATATTTTTGCAATTCCTCTAAAAATACACCAGCTTTAAACATGAACATGCCGGAGTTCCAGAAAAATAGTTGAGAATTGATGTTTGAGAATCGAGAATTAGCTTCAATATACTTTTTAGCTGTTTTTAAGTCAGGTTTTTCTTTAAATAATTCAACATTAAAAACTGAACATTCATTGTTTTCAGGTTTTGCTTGAATGTATCCAAACCCTGTCTCAGCAGAAGTTGGAGTTATGCCAAAAGTTACAAGATTGTTTTCTTGTGCTGATTCTTTTGCCTTTTTCAATATTTTTTCATATTCAATTTCATCTTTAACGAGATGATCTGATGGAGTAACAAGCACTATTTCATCACTTTCCAAAGCCATACAAGAAAGTGCGATAGCAGGGGCTGTATTTTTTCCTATGGGCTCAAGCAGGAAGTCAGAAGTAAGTGATGATTGGTCGGATTGAAGTTCTTCAAGTTGATCCATGGATAGAAAATATTGATTTTCATTTGAAACTATAAGATTTTTATCACAAAACTTATGGTTCCTCTTAAGAGTTAATTGAAACAGTGACCTTCCGTCAAATAGCTTAACAAACTGCTTTGGCATGAGAGTTCTGCTTATCGGCCAGAGTCTTGTGCCATTTCCACCGCATAATATTATATTAGTCATTTTTTAAATCTTTTAATGTTTGTATCCTGCTTCTTTACTTTTTGTATATAATCATTTATCAAATTTATAACCTCTTTTTGCTTGGTAATGAGAGTATATCAAGATTTTTCTTTTAATTTTCTAAAAATATAACTAACCTTACGCACTTTATAAGATATCAAGTGGTGCGTAAGGTTAGCTTCTCATTTGAAAAACATTTTTGCTCTTATCTTTTTATATTTTTTTGAAGTCATTTTTTTAATCTGTTCTTTTGTGAGCTTTGTGCCGTTTGTTATATAATCCGGAAGTTTTAAATCCAAGATTTTGTATCCTGTTTTTTTTGGATTTATGATTAGAGGGTTAGCATGGCAGCTTTCGCATGATTTTGCATTTTTACTTATAGTGTGAGGGGAGTATGGTACCCATACATCCATATTTTTTCCGTTTATTTTATGTACATCATCTAGTATCATAGTTCCATTAGCATCACGGTAACTAACTCTGTATTGATACATTGGTCGGACTATTTTTATGGTTCCGTCATCACTGTTTGCAAGGTTGAAAAATTCCCATCTTTTGTATCGCCAACCACTGTACCAGATACCTTGCTTTAATCCTCCGCTTACCCAATCAGGCATAAGAGGCTTTATTGTCTTTTTTGACTTTAGTGCTTTATTTAAAAATATTGTTAGATATTCATCTTCTTGAAGAGTTAGATTTTTCCATTTTTTATAACTTGGTGTATCATCTCTGAAAACTGAAAGTTCGTAGGAGTTATTATTCCAAGAGGAGTGGCAGGCACTGCAAGAGATTTTTTTATGGTAAGAGGGATGATTTTTTTTGCTCAAATTTTTATGACAGTCTATACATTTTACTTTTTTTGTTCCATGCATATCTGCTGCATTGTGACAATCAACGCAAGTCATACCTTTTTGATAGTGGATATCCTCTTTTAAATGATGATAATCTATGCCATATTTTACAGGTGGAAAAAATCCATTTTTAGTTAAGGGTGCACGGTAGCTGTGGTCTTCATCTTTTGGAAACAATCCGGTATAATCGCTGCCTACATAGTTTTTATTATGGCAGCTTAAGCATTTGTTTATGCTTATTTTGTTTTTTTGGCATTTTCCTTTGGTTTGATGCTTACTGTGGCAGGCAAGACAACTATTGCCTCTTCTTATACCCGGGTAATCATTTACTTTACTGTCTATGTGGCATTTTAAACACTTTCTTCTTAAAAAATCATCCACCAAATCACTTGGTTTTTTGATAATCTTTTTTGCCTGTGGAAGAGTTTGATAAGTTACATTTGAATCTTTTATCCCCCAAGTCTTTCTTGTGATATTGATAGCTTTGCTTAAAGTATAGTGGATATTGTGCTTATAATTTTCAACTACTTTTTTATGGCATTTTATGCAGTTTTGAGAAAACAATAAGGTTGAGGTAAGTAATAGATATATAACTATTTTAAACATGAAGTTTTCCCTTCATAAAATAATTTTTTTGATTTGTTGAAATCTTTATAAATTTTATCGCTGTAAGTATTGTGGCAAATAATGCATTTATATGCTCCAACTATCTTCTTAATCTCTTTTTCGTTGAAACTTCTTGCATATTTTCTTGAAGTACTTTGAAACTGTTTACCCTTAACCGAGACAAAAGCATCTATCGGATAAGAAAAAGGCATGCCGCTTTTAGTTGAGTTGTAAATAGGCTCAAATGTTATATTTCCGTCTTTTATATCTAAGTTGCCTCTTCCTAAGCCTAAAGCAGTCGGATTGAAGTGACAACTTACGCAGCTTCTTGATTTTTTTTGTGTAGAGTGAGGATCCCATCCCGCCATAGCTAAAGAGTGAAAATGTTTTATCTTTTTATTTTTAAAAATAGTTCCGATGACTTGACATCCGGGAGCAAACGGCATTATTTTTTTATTGTACCCTACTCCCAAAGACGGCTCTTCAAATCTTAAAAAGCTTCTAAATTCCTGCCATTGCCCTTTTGTGACTTTATTTGCAACCCAGTCAAACTGTTTACCGTTTTGAAAATATACCTCATGACACCCGTAACAACTAGGAGCTCTTGGGGAGTGACAAGCACTGCAGTCAAGTCTTTTGTGGATGGCAAGTGTATGATAAGGCTTGTTGCTCATCAAAGTCAAATTAAACTCTTTGCCATCTTTTTTTCTAAAAAATTCTACTTTATTATTGATTTTTTGGACATTATACAATGGGGCATGTTTTTTCTTTGTGTATGCTATGAGTTTTGCTTCTTTGATATGTCCGTTTAAGTTGCTTAATGTTACAGCCAAAGAATCCGGTGGTCCAAACTTTGGCTTATGGCAATCTTTGCACTTGACATCTTCGGCTTGCTCCATATGAAAATGTTTTCTACCATCCCCCATAACACCTTTTTCACTATGACAGTCTATGCAGCTCATATTGGCTTTGGAGTGGTGAATATCTGGCGGAATATTGTAGTAAAATCTTCCATCAACCATCTCATGTGAAAAATGTCCGTGCTTGTAAGGGGTCCCGTATCCCGCACTTTCAAAAATACCTTCATAAGTGAAGCCTATGCGGTTTGAACGGTTGTGGCATTTTATGCAGTTTTTATTTGGTATTATGGAGCTAAATGTCGCGTGATGATTCTTCTTCGTCTTGCTCGTTTCGTGGCAATCCATGCACCCTCCCCCTCTTGCCATTTTAGGGTTATAAAAAGCTTTAGGATTTTCGCTTATATGGCAGGCTGCACACATTTTTCTAAAATGATTTTGGGCTAAAGAAGTTGTGTTTACATCTCCTCTTATGTCATTTATCCCGATAGTAGAATTTAAATCTTTTGATTCTCCCCACTGGTACATTAAAACATTTAATATTCCGCTTTGCGAATTCATCATAGATTTACTTATTCGTTTTATGATTTTTTTGTGGCATTTACTGCAAAATATAGAAGCATGTGCTAAACTAGACGGATTTAAAACCATGCCTTTGTGAGCATCTTTTTTATTGGTTGCATACTTATTGCCTCCATGACAAGCAGCACAGCCAAATATCTCTTTTGGGTGAGCATGGTCAATATCACTCATACCGCTATGGCAACTTATACATTCATCAGGTTGTGTTATCTTTGGAGGTACTTTTGGCGTATTTGCAAATATAGAATAAATCAACAATATCACAGACATAGCAGCCAATACAAGTAAAAGATATCCTTTTTTCATTTAACTGTCTCCTTCTCAAAGATATAAAATCTTTGAGAATTCCTCGAACTTATGCTTTGCCTATCGGCAAGAATGAAATATTTCATTTAACTGTCTCCTTCTCAAAGATATAAAATCTTTGAGAATTCCTCGCATTTATGCTTTGTTTGTTATCGATAATGAAAATAGTTAATTTTATCATGGCAGGAAAATCGATACATAAGAGTA
>JALWUQ010000024.1:0-1541 GCA_026993075.1 Campylobacteraceae bacterium | reverse complement strand
TTTCATTTAACTGTCTCCTTCTCAAAGATATAAAATCTTTGAGAATTCCTCGCATTTATGCTTTGTTTGTTATCGATAATGAAAATAGTTAATTTTATCATGGCAGGAAAATCGATACATAAGAGTAATATAATATCCAAAGCGATAGTAAGGATTTGGTGGTATATTTATACTTGGTGTAAAAATAAACAATAAGTAAAAAAAACGGGATACTTAAAAATAAATTGATACTAAGCGGTGTCCATGCTTGTTGTAAAAGATGTTCCGCCCCTATAAAAAACCATGGGCTTGAAAGAGTCTTAACTTTTTCACCGGGGATTATATCAAGTGGCATTTTAAATACAATCATGCTTAAAACAGTGATGCCAAAAGCTATGCTTAATATAGTAGATTTTACTTTTAGAGTATCTATGTGCTTATAGATTGCAAATGTTAAAATAAGTGGTAGATATACTATATGCCATATAAAAAATTTATAATAAAATACGCTGTTATCTTTAAAAAGAGGCAATAAATATTTTAAAACAGGAGTATCTTTTATGAGGCTAAAAGCTACTTGAGCAGCACCACTTGCGTCTAAATCAGCTTTTAAAACAAATCCGCTAAACATCAAAATGATAACAGCAATAAAGCCTAAAATAGAATAATTCCAAGATGAAGATGATATTCTTATCTTATTTTTTATAAGTTCCAAAAGTATGTGAAAAAGAAGAAATATCGTAAAAGCTTCAGAGCTAAAATAGTGTAATTTTCTAAAAAACAAGCCATAGGGTATCAAAAAGTTCATCTTTTGGACACTTCCGAAAGCTATGGATGGATGGTATGCAAACACTATAATCAAACCACTTACTATACTTACAAAAAATAATCCCAATGTTAGCAAAGATGCAGTTCTTGACATAGTTTACCTAACTTACATAAAGCGTTTCATGCTTGATTTTAAATGGTATTTTAACTAAATTTCGTTTAGCCGGCCCTTTAATGACTTTGCCGCTAATAGAGAATTCGCTATGATGACAAGGGCAGATAAATTTATCTTTCTTTTTATAAAAATTAATAATACAACCCATATGAGTACAGTGTGCATTTAAAACTTCTATCTTGCTTCCTTTTCTATAAATGTAAATGCTATGTTTTTTTATCTCAGTCATACCATCTTTTATTTTATTTAGCGCAATCATAAAACTTTGGTCTTTTGTTTCGCTAAAAAAAATAAATTTACCAGCAGGATAAGATAAAGTACCAGCCAATATAAATGGTAAATATTTTACAAATACTCTGCGCTGATTTATAACTTTTTTTGTTGTTGGTTCTATCAAAATAGACTCCTGTTGTTTTTAAGTATTTTACTTATATACAAACATTAAAATGACTTTTTATTCTGAAAAGTATACTAAAAACCCCTTAAAATGTATATAAAATTCTTAACTGACCTTACGCACCATATCACATCATCAGCATTATAGAATGTGGCATAATACGAGGCAGAAAGTTTTCAGCATAGCCTTGTCTATGTTGGAAAGTTTCTAACGAAGTAGAAT
>JALWUQ010000023.1 GCA_026993075.1 Campylobacteraceae bacterium | reverse complement strand
TTGGTTGCGGGAGGAGGATTTGAACCTCCGACCTTCGGGTTATGAGCCCGACGAGCTACCAAACTGCTCTATCCCGCGATATTTTTGAGTGGATGGGGTAAAGGGATTCGAACCCCTGATGACTGGACCAAAACCAGTTGCCTTACCGCTTGGCTATACCCCACCAAGCAATAGAGGTGAAATTATAGTCATATTTTTTCAATTTGTCAAGAGTTAGCAGCCAAATATTGCAATTATTTAGAATTGAGCCATTATATTGTATAATTTATGACTAAATGTATAAAGAGGGAGTCGATCTTGAAAAAGGCAACAAAAAAAGAGATAGCTTTTATAAAAGAAAAGTTTTTAGAACACTATAAAGATGCCAAAACTGAGTTAAAGTATAGTAATATTTATGAATTATTGGTTTCTGTGATACTTTCAGCCCAATGTACCGATAAAAGAGTAAACCTTGTAACTCCTGAACTTTTTAAAACTTATCCTGCTGTTGCGGATATGTCAAATGCCAATGAGAATGATGTAAAAAATATTATAAAAAGTTGCTCTTTTTTTAACAACAAAGCAGTCAACCTTATAAAAATGGCCAAAAGAGTTATCAATGAGTATGATGGGGAAATTCCATTGGATGAAAAAAAACTTATCACTCTTGCGGGTGTCGGACAAAAAACTGCTCATGTGGTTTTGATAGAATACACAAATGCAAATCTTATGGCTGTAGATACCCATGTTTTCAGAGTATCACATAGGCTTGGATTAAGTTCTTCAAAAACTGTAAATAAAACAGAAGAAGATTTGGTAAAAATTTTAAAAGATGATTTACATATCTTTCATCAGGCAATGGTACTGTTTGGCAGATATATATGCACAGCCAAAAATCCGAAATGCGATAGCGAATGTTTTTTAACCAAAGTTTGCAAAAGTACAAAAAGCTTTAAACCAAGTTAGGAGAAATTGGATATATATCAACGATTTTCGCTTGCTATTGCACCTTTGGATGAATCCGCTAATTTAAACTTTTTTAGCCTACAACCGTATCGAGCCATTTTATGGAACATCCCATAGACGGATACTGTATTTTAGGTGGCTTTTTATCTGTAAAAAGAAGCATCAAAGCATCTTTTAGCTCCTCTTTTTTTACTTTTTTTGCATCTTGCCAATTATCATCAACTCTACCGTGATAATACAATTTGCCCTCTCTGTCAAAAAGATAGATATCTGGAGTACAAACAGCTTGTAAAGCTTTTGAAAATTCTTGTGTTTTATCTACTAAATATGGGAAATCAAGTTGTTCATCTTCAATCTTTTCTTTCATCTTAGAAATAGAATCCTCAGGATAGTTTGGGTGTAAATTCGGATTTATTGCTATGGTATTAACTCCTAACTTATCTGCAAATTCAGCTACCTCTTTAACTCTATTCCATACAGCTTGTGCATAAGGGCAGTGGTTGCAAGTTATGATAACAAGCAGTCCGTTTTGCCCGATTTTATCATACATATTATACTTTTTACCATAAGGATTTTCCAAACTAAATTTTGGAAGTTTTGTTCCAAGTGGTATTTTTTTTGATTCTAATAATGACATTTTTACCTCGCTATTTTTTCAACAATTGAACTAAATCTTTCTACAGACTCTATATCACACTTTTCCTGTATTGAATGAGGATAAAAGATATTTGGACCGATAGATGCTATAAATACATCATCTCCAAGTTTATCCAACAGTATCCCGCACTCAAGTCCTGCGTGAATAGCACTAAAACTTGCATTTTTAAACTCATTTTTACAAAATTCCAAAACTTCTTCGGAAAATTTATTAACTTCGGGTTTCCAAGCATTATATTCGTGACTAAAATATACTTTATATACCAAATTTTCAAAGTATGCTTTAATTTCAGTTTTTATTTTTTTTAAAAACTCATTTTCGTTTGCTCTTGGAAATAATTGTAAGATTATCTTATCATTTAAAGTTTGAATTTTTGATAAATTTACACTTATACTTGGAATGCCCAATTTTTTATCAAATCTCCTGACTCCATTGCTAAAACCGCATATCATATCTATAATTTCTTTTGAATTTTCAAAATATAACTTCTCATTTGTCTGTATTTTTTTTATATTTACCATTTTATTAGGTAGAAATTTAAAATTTTTATCAACTACGATAAGTGCTTCCACATTTTTTGGTATTGAATTTCTCATTTCACCACCATTTATAGAGATAATTTTAGGATAAAACTCAGCAAGATAATAGCCGAGTTCTTTTATAGCATTTGGTATATTTTTATCTATATCAACTCCCGAATGACCACCTTGTAAATCTTTTATAGATAATGTATAAACTTCATCATCTTTTTTAAAAGGTACTCTTTTGTACTCTTTTTCAGCATCAACATCAATCCCACCGGCACAGCCTATATAAACTTTGCCCTCTTCTTCCGTATCAAGATTTAGAATTTTTTTAGATTTAATTTTAAGATTTAAGCCATTTGCTCCAATCATTCCAATTTCTTCATCGTTGGTAAAAAGAAGTTCAATATTATTTTTTATCTGTGATAAATATAGCATCAAAGCTACTCCTATCCCATTATCAGCGCCAAGAGAAGAATTTTTAGCTTTTAAAAATCCATTTTCCTCATACACTTCCACCTTAGGTGCTTTGCCAATACAAACCATATCATAATGAGCTTGTAAGCATAATACTTGGTTGCCTTTTGTGCAAAGTATATTACCGACCGTATCAACTTCAACAAAAAATCCCTCATTTTCACAAAAATCTTTTATATAATCTTTTAGTTCATCTGTTTTCCCGGAACAATGAGTAATTGAGCAAATCTTTTTAAAAATTTCTATAACTTTCATGTAAACCTCTATTGTAAAAAATCAATCAATATGTTATCATTATTCTTATGAAATACCTTTTAATATTAATAATACTTTTTTTCTTTAGTGGATGTTTATATGTAAATAATACAGGTATATCAGATAGATACTATAATGATTGTCACGAATACTACGATGCTATGGGAATATACCATAAAGTTTGCGATAAAAATCTAATAAATTTTAAAGATTTAGAGCCTACTGTTAAATGATAGATATAGATAAAATAAAACAAATAAGAGAAAAATCACTTTTTTTTAAAAATATCGCACCCATAAGGGAACAAATAACAAAGCTTTTTGATATTAAAGATGTAAAAATAGAACTTTCTAATGCCATCAAGATAACTGCAAAAGATTTAACTTCAGCTCAAAAAGATAAGATTTATCAAATTGCCAAATCATTAAAACCATGGAGAAAAGGACCTTTTCAAGTTTTTGATACCTTTATAGATTCCGAATGGCAAAGCTATATCAAATACGATCTTTTATACCCGCATTTTAAACTTAAAGATAAAATTGTTGCAGATATTGGTTGCAATAACGGATATTATATGTTTAGAATGCTAAAAGAAGAACCTAAAAAAATAGTTGGATTTGATCCTTCACCTTTATTTAAAACACAATTTGATTTTATAAATCATTTTATAAAGAGTGATATTATGTATGAACTTTTAGGGGTTGAGCATTTAGGAGAATATGATGAAAAGTTTGATGTTATATTTTGTTTAGGAGTTTTATATCACAGGAGCGATCCTATCTCAACTTTAAAATCATTAAAAAAAGGCTTAAGAAAAGGTGGGGAATTGATACTTGATACTTTTATCATTGATGGAGAATTTGAATATGCTTTAACTCCAAAAGAGAGATACTCAAAAATACCCAATATTTACTTTATCCCTACTATAAAAGCCCTTTCAAATTGGCTGCAAAGAGCAGGTTTTAAAAAAATAGAACTTTTATGTATTAAAAAGACCGATTTAAACGAACAAAGAAAAACAAATTGGATAGATTCACAGAGTTTAGAGAATTTTTTAGATCCAATTAATCCCAATCTAACCGTAGAAGGCTATCCCGCTCCAAAAAGAGCTTATATTAAAGCTTATCTTGATTAATCCGATATTAATAAAAAATAAGCAGGAAGAAAAATGGATGAGCAAGAAATAAAAAATGATGAACTTGATATTGTAAATGAAATAATCAATAACGATGACAACTTAGTAAATTTAAATACGCACAAAAAAATAAAAAAATATTTAAGCGGCGACATAGAAATACTTAAAGAAAACTATGCAAAAGTAAAATTAAACTGTACATCAGAAATGGCTGTAGATGAGATGGGTCTTATTCATGGAGGTTTTACTTTTGGAGCTGCTGATTTTGCTGCAATGGCTGCGGTAAATGAGCCTTATGTAGTTCTTATAGGAGCAAATAGTAAATTTTTAGCACCGGTAAAAGTGGGAGATACTATCATATTTGAAGCACATGCCAGGTTTGAAGATGCAAGAAAAAGAGAAGTTGGAGTTGTTGGCAGTATCAATGAAATAAAAGTTTTTGAAGGAACTTTTGATGCTGTAATACTGCCTGAACATGTATTGAAACTTAAATTAAGAAGAAGTAAAAAAGTTAAAAAATCATAGCATTTTTAACCAATAAGAGGTATTTTTTTGTTCATTTTTTATGGTTGTAGATTCGCCGTGTCCTGGGTAAACTTTTTTATCATAAGAAACTTTTCCAAACTTTTCCAAACTTTTTTTCATTCTTTGAGGGCTTGAGTATGGAAAATCCACTCTTCCTATAGAATTTTTGAAGATAAAATCACCACTAAACCAGTAATCAGCGATTTCAATAATACAACATCCAGGAGAGTGACCTGGAAAATGTATAAAGCTTATGCTAAAATCTCCTATTTGAAGATCATTTTCAGATTCTATGATATGATCAGCCCTGCAACTATCTTCTCCCATTTCAAAAATATCTTCTTCTAACATAAATAAATCTTCTTTATGTATATAAATTGGGATTTTAAGGATTTTTTTTAATTCACAATCGCTCCAAGTATGATCAAAATGTCCGTGTGTATTTAAAATAGCCTTAGGATTTTTTACATTTTTTAAAACCCATGAAGTAGCTCCTACGCCCGGGTCGATGATAAGTTCTTGTTTTCCGTTATTTAATATATAACAGTTTGTTTGATATTCGCCAAATGGCATTGAGTTGATTTTTATCATTTGTTACCTTTCATTTACTTTTTAGGAATATAATTCTTAACTGACTAAATTATATCTAAAAGAATTTATTAAGAGATATTTTAGTAAAATAATTTTTATAGCTAAGTTGAATTTTAGGAATCTAAATGGTTAAAAAATACGAATTAATTGAAAAATTTCTTATAAAATTTTTACAAGATGAAGTATTTAAAACCGGTATAAAAAATGTTGTAGTTGGGCTGAGTGGTGGTATTGATTCTGCTGTTGTCGCAGTCTTGGCAAAAAAAGCATTTGACAATCACTTATTGTGTGTATTGATGCCGTCACAATTTTCCAGTGATGATAGTTTAAGCCATGCAAAAGAGTTAGCTAAGAAATTTGATATAAAATATCAAATTTCTTCAATAGAGCCAATGTTAAAAGCATATATAACAGAAGATATGAATAACCTTAGAATTGGAAATCTAAGTGCGAGACTCAGAATGTCGATACTTTTCGATATCTCTGCCAAAGAAAATGCCTTAGTTGTAGGAACAAGCAACAAAAGCGAACTTTTATTGGGATATGGGACATTGTTTGGGGATCTTTCAAGTGCTATAAATCCAATAGGTGATTTATATAAAAGTGAGATTTTTGAATTTGCACAATATCTTAAGATACCAAATTCTATCATCAACAAACCTCCTTCTGCTGATCTGTGGGAGGGTCAAAAAGATGAAGATGATTTAGGATATACATATCTAAAAATAGATAGTGTATTACAAGAGTTTGTTGATAACAGACTTAGCAAAAAAGAATTATTGCAAAAAGGGTATGAAACGAAATTGTGTGATTTGGTTATAAATAAGATATACCAAAATCATTTTAAAAGAAAACAACCGATCATTGCAAAACTTAGCAATAGGAGTATAGGACATGATTTCTTATACCCACGGGATGTAAAATTATAAAATAAAAGGATTAAATATGCATGATATTCCATTTTTTAAACCATCTATTGATGATAAAGAATTGTATCAAATCAAAGATGTCTTAAATCAAACAGAAAAAAATAAAACAAACAAATTAGAAAGTAATTTTTCCAAATATATTAATATAAATCATTCAATAACAACATCAAGCGGTACTGCAGCTATGCATCTTTCTATGATGAGTATAGATTTAAAAAGAGGTGACAAACTGGTATGTTCAGTAAATGCTTTTCCTGCAGTTGCAGAAGTAATAAGGCATTTTGATGCTGAGCCAATATTTGTTGATATTGATAAAGATGACTTTAATATTGATCCTATAAAACTTGATGAAGTTTTAACAAAATCAAAACATAAAAAGTTAAAAGCAGTTTTCGTAAGTCATGTGGCAGGACAACCAGCACCTATGGATGAGATATATGAAGTTGCAGACAAGCATGGAGTTTTAATCATTGAAGATGCTTCAAATGCAATGGGTGCAACATATAATGGTCAAAAAATTGGTTCTCTATCAAAATCAACATTAACAACTTTCAGTTTTAGTCCACACAGTGTCAATAATGTTACAAATGCTGGCATGATGACAACATTTAGTGAAGAGCTTGATAAAAGAGCGAGACTTTTAAGAAATCATGCCATAGTCAGTGAAGCGTGGGAAAAATATGGCAATCTTGATTATGTTTATGATGTAGTTGATATAGGTGTAAAGTATGATTTATCACAACTTGATGCTGCATTTTGTATAGCTCAGTTAGATAAAAATGAATCTTTTATTAATAGAAGAAAAGAGATTGCAAAAATTTATGATAAAGAGTTGGCAAATGTTAGACATGTCTCCACACCTGTCAAAAAAAGAGACCATATATACTCAAGATATATTATTAAAATAGATAAAAACAGAGACTCCTTTGCTAGAGAACTCTCAGCTAAAAATATTCATACCGGATTAAATTATATTCCTATTCATTTATTAAGTTATTATAAAAATAAATATAGTTTAAGAGTTAATGATTTCCCTACTGCTCTTACTAATTATCAACAGATTTTATCATTACCGATTTATCCAAGCCTTAGTGACGAAGAAGTTATGTATATTTGTGAACAAGTGAAAAATATAGCAAAAACGAGAGTATGAACAGAGTATTTCTTTGGGTAGAGGAATATCTTTTCTACCCAAAGAAATTATCACAAAGATTAGTTAGTTTTTTACTGCTTCCTTTTACTCTGATATACTGCTTTATAGTCGTAGCAAAGAGAATAACAAAAAAAAAGATTTCTTTCAATTTACCTATTATCAGTATTGGTAACCTCAGTATTGGCGGAAATGGAAAGACACCTTTTCTTATATCACTATGCAAAAGCAGACCAAACATAGCTATCATCTTAAGAGGTTATAACAGAAAATCAAAAAATATGATAATCGTTAGTGAATTTGGCAATATAAAATGTACAGTTCAAGAGTGTGGTGATGAAGCAATGTTGTATGCGAAGAGTTTACCTATGGCTATCGTCATTGTATCCATTAATAGAATCGAAGGTATAGAATTTGCAAAAAATAAAAATGTAAAAGCTATATTTTTAGATGATGCTTTTCATCATAGTGAAATTGATAAATTTGATATCCTTTTAGAGCCTTTTAAAAATTATCAAAATATTTTTTGTCTTCCAAGTGGTCCATATAGAGAGCCAAAGAGTTTTTACAAAAAGGCAAATATTATCGCCACGGAAGATATTGACTTTCAAAGAGAAGTAAAGATTACAAATAAAACAGATAAAATGATACTTATAACAGCTATATCCAAACCTGAAAGATTAGATAAATATCTACCTAAAAAAGGTATCATAAAGAAGGTATATTTTAAAGATCATTATAATTTCAATAAAATTGAATTATCAAATCTTATAAAAAGGTACGGAGCAACTTCAATATTGACAACTACAAAAGATGCGGTTAAAATGGAAAATTTTAAATTTAATTTATCTATATTAAATCTTCATATTACAATAAAACCATATATCTTAGAAAATATAGATGAATTTATAGATAATTTTGGTAAAATTAAGTAGAATATCTCTTAAATTTACAAAGGTGTTAGCGTGAAAACAAGAATCGAAAAAGCTCAAATACTTTTAGATGCATTGCCTTATATAAGAAAATATGCAGGAAAAACTTTTGTTATTAAATATGGTGGTGCAGCTCAAATAAATGAAGACTTAAAAGATAAATTTGCACAAGACATTGCATTGTTTAATCTTGTAGGCATAAAGCTTGTTGTTGTTCATGGCGGAGGTAAAAAGATAACATCTTTACTTGATAAATTACAAATAGACAGCGAGTTTGTTGATGGATTAAGAGTTACTACAAAAGAAAGTATCGAGATAATAGAAATGGTACTAAGTGGAAACATTAACAAAGAAATCACTACAAGATTCAATAGATACGGAACAAAAGCCATAGGTATCACAGGCAAAGATGCAAACTTTTTTATAGCAACTCCAAAGGATAATGGAAAATATGGTTTAGTTGGAAATATACAAAAAATTAATTCACAAGTTATTGAAAAATTGATGAATGAAAGCTTCGTTCCAGTAGTTGCACCTATCGCTGCTACGGAAGATATTGACGGTATTGGGTTAAATATAAATGCTGATTTAGTAGCAAGCAAGATTGCAGGAACGATAAAAGCTGAAAAAATTATATTTATGACAGATACCCCGGGTGTATTGGATGAAGATAATGAATTACTCTCTACTTTGAATCATAAAGAGATTAAAACTCTTGTAGAAAATAATGTAATCAATGGAGGAATGCTCCCCAAGGTTGAGGCTTGCTTGGAAGCAATAAACACAGGATGCAAAAAAGCTCATATTATTGATGGTAGAATTGAGCATTCAATACTGCTTGAGGTATTTACAAGTGACGGTATTGGTACGGTTATAAAATAAATCAAAATATAAAAGGTAAAAGCAAATGTATTTTATACAGACAAGAGGAAATGATGGCAAAAAACAATTAAAAACAACTTTTTCTGAAGCTATAAAAAGCCCTATTGCAAGCTTTGGAGGACTTTATGTACCTGAATGTTTACCTCAATTAGATAAAAAATTTATTGATGAAAGTATCAATCTTTCATATAAAGAGTTGTGTTTAAAAATATTAGACTTATTTGAATTGGATATTGATAAAGATATTATCAAACAAGCAATTTTTCTATATGATAATTTTGATGATAAAGATAACCCTGTGCCACTCAAGAAAATCGAAGATACACTATTTATAAATGAGCTTTATCACGGTCCTACAAGAGCTTTTAAAGATATGGCGCTTCAACCCTTTGGATATATTTTATCTCAAATTGCTAAAAATGAACAAAAAACCTATTTGATATTGGCTGCAACGAGTGGAGATACCGGACCTGCAACCCTAAACAGTTTTGCAAACAAAGAAAATATTAAAGTAGTTTGTATTTACCCTGAAGGTGGCACCAGCGATGTTCAAAAGTTACAAATGGTTACTCAAAAAGGAGATAATTTAAAAGTTATCGGCATCAAAGGAAATTTCGATGATGCTCAAAATGCCTTGAAATCACTTCTTGCTTCAGAATCTTTTCAGTATGAATTAGACAAAAAAGATATAAATCTAAGTGCAGCAAATTCAGTTAATTTTGGTAGAATTATTTTTCAAATCATATATCATATAAATTCATACATACAACTTATAAAAAACAAAGAGATAAAAAATGGTGATGAGATATACATAGCTGTTCCAAGCGGTAACTTCGGAGATGCTTTAGGGGCATATTATGCAAAAAAAATGGGGATTAAAATAAGAAAAATTCTTATATCAGCCAATAGCAATAATGTACTAAGTGAACTTATAAATACGGGGATTTATGATATTAGAGACAAGACTCTCATAAAAACAATTTCGCCTGCTATGGATATACTTATTTCATCAAATGTCGAGAGGGTATTGTATGATAAATTTGGTGCAAAAAGATGCAAAGAGTTGATGGATGATCTAAAAAATAAAAGATACTATAAACTTACAAAAGATGAACATACGGCTTTACAAAAAGATTTTAGAGGTTATTTTTGTAGTGATTCAGAAACAAAACACTGTATATCTGAATATTCTGTAAAAAACTATTTGATGGATCCTCACACTGCAACTTGTATAAAAGCCTATGATGACATAAAATGTTCAAAAAGAAAAACTGTTATCTGCTCCACTGCCGAGTGGACAAAATTTGCACCTGCTGTTATGAATGCTATAAGTTGTGAATATAATAAAAAATTTACCGATATAGACGCACTTAAAAATATATCCGAAATTATGGATGCAAATATACCGATTTCAGTCATAAATCTTTTTAAAGCTAAGATTATCCATAAAACAGTTATAGATAAAAAAGATTTGAAAAAAGAGATATTTAAGTTTTTGGAAAACTGTTAAAATTATTGGATTTATCCTATTTTTAAAATCCAAATTAAAAATAGGATAAAAATTAAAACTCTTCGTGAAACCTGTATCCTTGCTCTTTTAGAGCAATCCTTATATCTTCTTGATGTTCTTTTCCTTTCGTCTCAAGTGCTATTGTCACATTGGCATCTCCATAGGACAGGGTTGTAGAAGTCCTGTCATAGTCGATCTGGATAATATTTGCATTCAATTCTTCAAATATATCCGTAAGAACTCTTAAAGCTCCTGGTTTATCTATGAGAGTTATAAAAAGTTTCATTTTTCTATGAGCCTTTATCTGTCCTTTCTCTATGATGACAGAGAGCATTCCTACATCTATGTTTCCGCCACTTATAATAACACCTATTTTATCTTTTTTGTCAAAATCAATTTTATTATGCAAAAGTGCCGCGACTCCAACACTCCCTGCCCCCTCAGCAACTATCTTTTGTTTTTCAAGCAAAAATAAAACTGCATTGGCTATCTCTTCGTCATCAACTTGAACAATATCATCAACACACTCTAAGATAATATCTAAATTCTTTTGGTTTGCATCTCTTACTGCAATACCATCAGCTATAGTTCTAACATCTTTTGTACTTATAACTTTTTTCTCTTTAAATGACTCATACATTGCTGGAGCACCTTTGGCTGTAACTCCTATAACTTTTATGCGAGGATCAAGCTGTTTGATTGCAGAAGCTACTCCGCTTATAAGCCCTCCTCCTCCTATGGGCACCAAGATCATATCTAAATCATCTATTTCATCATACATCTCAAGTGCAACAGTCCCCTGTCCGGCTATAATCTTATCATCATTGAAAGGATGTATAAAAGTAAGAGAATTTTCTTTTGCAAAAGTCATAGCAAACTCATAAGCTTCATCATAATTCTCACCCTTTAATATAACCTCAGCTCCTAAAGCTTTCGTTCCAACAACTTTTAAAAGTGGAGTGGCTTCAGGCATGATTATAGTAGAGGGAACTCCAAAAACTTTGGCACTATATGCAACACCTTGGGCATGATTGCCTGCACTAGCGGCTATAACACCTTTTTTCTTTTCTTCTTTGCTTAGAGATGATATTTTATTGTATGCACCTCTTATCTTGTAAGCACCTGTTATTTGCAAATTCTCTTTTTTTAAAAACACTTCAGCTTCGACTCTTTGTGCCAAAAGTGGAGCATAAGCAAAAGGAGTTTTATTGACAACTCCATTTATCTTTTTTTTTGCTTTTATTATCTCACTTATAGGGATCATTTTTTTCCTTAATTATTTTAACTTATGATAAATTCATCTTATGCTCAACCATAATACATTTATTTTGCACGACATCCAAACCCAAATCTTTAGCTCTTTTTGCTGCTTCATTATTTACTATGCCTTGTTGAAGCCATAAAACTTTTACATCATTTCTTTTTTTTATCTCATCTACTATCTCATCTGCAATAGCAGGCTTTCTAAACATATCCACTAAATCAACTTTTTCTTTTATATCGCTTAGTGATCTATAAACTTTTTCACCCAAAATCTTCTCATCTTTTGGATATACAGGTATAATCTTATAGCCAGCTGATTGCATATACCTTGCTACTTTATGGCTATCTTTTTGTATATTTGGAGAAAGTCCTATGACCGCTATAGTTTTTGTCTCTTTTAGTATTTTAATAATTTCATCATTTTTTTCATTAATAGTTGGAAATTCACACTCCATCTCTTATCCTTTTTTTTAAAATTATACCGCATTCTAAATGATTAGTGTAAACAAATTGATCAAAAATAGCAAATTTTTTTATACTGTGAGTTTCAAAAAGTTTGCTAATATCCCTTTTTAAAGTCTCAGGATTGCAAGATATATAAATAATATTATTAAAATTACTTATAAATTTTATACTCTCTTTATCGATTCCCGCCCTTGGCGGATCTACAAAAATCGTTGAAAAATCATATTCTTTTAACTTAACTCCTTCCAATCTTTTAAAAATTCTCTCATTTTTTAATGCCGACACTAATTCTTTGTCAGACAATCTTACAAAAGTTATATTTTTTATATCATTTAATAAACAATTCTCTTTAGCAGCTTTTATAGATTTTTTAGAAATCTCAGTAGCCAATACTTTTTTAAAATTATTACTTAATGGTATTGTGAAGTTACCATGCCCGCAATAAAGCTCCAATAAATCATTTTTAAAATTTTTTGAATTTATTTTTACCCAAGATATCATTTTTTCATTTACTTTAGTATTTGGCTGCAAAAATGAATTTTCATAAATTTTATATTTATACCTTGTATCTAAAATATTTAACTCTTGGAAAATAAAATCATCGCTAAGAACGATTTTTTCTCCTCTACTTCTTCCTATGACAAGTATTGCAAGCTCTTTTTCAAGCTTCTTAGCTTCATCTCTCCAAGTATTTGATAGTTTTTTATGATAAATCAATGTTACCATGATATCTTCAGCTGACAAAAACTCTATAGTAAATAATTTTTCTTTCAGTATGAGATTATTTTGTAAAAAACTTAATATTTTTGGCATAAGAGTAAATATTTTTTTTTCTACAATAAAACAATTATTAATAAGCACTATATCTTTTTTGTTAAAACCATTCATAGCATAAGAAATTTTATCCTCATTGTGCCATATTCTAAATTCTGCTCTATTTCTAAAATATGCATCTTTAGAAGTAAAAACTTCAATATCCTCAGTATAAAACTCTGAAAATTGGTCTTTTATTTTATTTTTTTTTCTTGATATTTGTTCATTGCAGGAAATATTATAAACAACACAGCTCCCACATTTGCCAAAATATTTACAATCCACTCAAATACATCCTATTTAGCACTCTTTTAATGAAAGCTTGCTATTAAATTCCCTACCAAAAGATTCCATCCGTCAACCAAAACAAAAATCAACAGTTTAAAAGGCATAGATATCATGACAGGAGGCAGCATCATCATACCCATACTCATCAAAACAGAACTAACTACCATATCTATGACCAAAAATGGCATATATATAAGAAATCCTATCTCAAAAGCGGTTTTAAGTTCACTTATCATAAAAGCCGGAATTGCTACCAACAAAGGAACATCTGCTATATTCTTTGGATTTTTAAGTTTTCTTATTCTAAAAAAAAGTGCCAAGTCTTTTTCTCTTGTATTTCTTACCATAAATGATTTAAACGGCAATACAGATTTTGTAAATGCTTCTTGGTATCCTATCTTTTTTTGAATATATGGTTTTATACCGTTATTATATGCTTTTTCACCGACTGGTTGCATGATAAAGAAAGTTAAAATCAAAGCTAAAGAAACCATAAGCTGCGATGGTGGCATTTGCTGTGTCCCCAAAGCTTGTCTTAAAAATGAAAACACAACGACCAATCTTATAAAACTTGTCATGACCATGACAATGCTCGGAGCTAAAACCAAAATAGTAAGCACTACTAAGACATTTAAGCTATTTACTAATTGTCCTGGGGTTGTTGGAGCAGAAAGAGAAAGGTTGACTGTCGGTATAGTTGCTGCATTTGCACCAAACAGTACAACACTAAATAATAATAATAAAATTTTTTTCACTTACTGCTTCACCTTTTTGATAAATTTACTTTTTACTTTTTGAAATATCCAATATACTTTTTTGAGCTTTATTTGCTCCTTTAATACCTGTTGAAAAGAAATATAATTCAACTCTGCTATTTTTCACCCTGCCTTCATTGGTTGCATTTGAAGCAATAGGATTATACTGTGCTTTGCCCGAAGACATTAGTCTTTTTGGATTTACACCATCTTTTATCAACTCTTTTACCACAGCTACACCTCTGGCATTTGAAAGCTCCCAATTATCTTTATATGGGCTGTTAGCAGGTGGAGGCTGATTGTCAGTATAACCGATAGCATTTATAGTAATATTTCTGGGAAGTTTTTCGATTATCAATGCTATCCTTTTTAAAAATAATATAGCATTGTCGTTTGTAATTCTGGCATTACCCGGACTAAAAAGCAAAGCAGATGGAAGTCTCAATAAAAAACCTTTTTCTGCCTCTTTTAAAACTATATCCGGACTACCTGAAGTTTTTAACATTTCATTTACTTCGGACAATGTGCTTTGAAGTTGCTGCATCAAATTGGACTGTTTGGATTTGCTTTTGTTTAACTGCATTTGAGGAGTAGTTGAAAGTTCCACCTTTTCTCTGCTCATTTCCATTTTTGTACCACCTTCAAGCACGCTTAATGCTCCAGCTAAAGAGCCAATGGCTTCTTGAACTTTTTTTGCATTCATACTTGACATAGATAAAAGCAAAACGAAAAATGTTAAAAGTAGCGACATAAGATCGCCAAATGCGGCCAACCAGTCAGGAAGACATTTGGGACAGTCACACTCAGGACATTTTTTTGCCATTATATCACCTTCGCATTATGAATCAAATTGACTAACTCTGTCTTTTGGAGGCAAAAATGCTAATAGTTTTGATTCTAAATTTCTAGGATTATCACCTGCTTGTATAGACATAATTCCCTCAATTATCAATGTCTTAACCAGTGATTCGTCACTATCTCTTATCATTAATATATTTGCCACTGGTGCTCCAACAATATTGCCAAGCATTGCTCCATACATGGTAGTAAGCAAAGCAACAGCCATAGCCGGTCCAATGGCTGATGGGTCACTCATGTTTAAAAGCATGGCAACAAGACCTATAAGAGTACCTATCATTCCCATAGCACCTGCAAAACCTGCTATTTGATCAAACAATGAAGCATTTGATTTGTGTCTTTTGCTGGCTTGTTCCATATCTATTTCCAACAAATCTCTGATAGTATCTGGCTCACTACCGTCAACTGCCATAGAAAGTCCTTTTTTCAAAAATTCATTTTCTTCTTTATTGGCAGATTCTTCGAGAGCCAAAATACCATCTTTTCTGGCTTTAGTAGAGTAATCAACCATCTTTTTAATGAGTTCTTGTAAGTCAATTTGAGGAGGCTTGATGGCTATTTTAAAGACTTTAGCAGCAGCTTTAATCTGCTCCATTTTAAATCCTACCATTAAAACACCGGTTGTACCACCAAAAACTATAAGAATTGATGGAATATCAATATACGGTCCTAGTCCGACACCCATCGCCATTGCACCAAAAAGAAGTGCTAAAGTTAATACTAAACCAATAACGGTTCCTAAATCCATATAAGCCCACCTTTGTTATGGAATAATTCATTTATTTTAATAATATTTGAGTTAAAACTTGATTAAACTATACAACATATCGGCAATTTATCAATTTAGATGATGTTTTAATGAAAATTTTGATAAAATTCAAATAAAAATTAGGTGTATTAGAATGAAAAATATCTCAATAATTATTTTAGCTGCTGGTTTTGGCACAAGAATGAAATCAATTAAACCAAAAATTTTACATGAAATTAGCGGTTTTCCTATGATTTACTACTCTGTAAAAGAAGCAAAAAAATTAAGCGATGATATAAAAGTTGTTTTATATCATAAATCAGAACTTATAATAAATGAAATCAAAAAATATTTTGATGATATAGAATTTATCATACAAGATGTCAAGAATTTTCCAGGAACTGGCGGAGCACTGAAAAATATCAATTTTAAAAGAGATAAAATCCTTATATTAAACGGAGATATGCCTCTTGTTGAATCGACTGAACTTAAAAAGTTTATGCAAATTAACGCAGATATCGTTATGAGTATTATATCTTTAAAAGATCCAAACGGATACGGACGAGTTCTTATACAAAATGATAAAGTTATAAAGATAATTGAAGAAAAAGATGCAACCGAAGATGAAAAAAATATAAAAAATGTAAATGCCGGAGTTTACCTCATCAAAAAAGAGTTATTAGAAAAATATATCCCAAAACTTAAAAATACAAATCTCTCAAAAGAGTTTTATCTTACCGACATCATTGAATTCGCTCAAAATGATAAAGAAACAGTAAAACCGATATATGTAAATGAGAAAAATTTTAAAGGTGTCAATTCAAAACTTGATTTAAGTGGTGCTGAGAAGATTATGCAAAAAAAGATAAAAGACAAACTTATGAAAGACGGTATTACTCTTAGACTCCCTGAAACTATATACATAGAGAGTGAAGTTGAATTTGCAGGTGAATGTATAGTAGAAAATGGAGTTAGTATCTATAAAAACTCTAAGATTATAAATTCACATATAAAAACAAACAGTGTGATTGAAGACAGTGTGATTGAAGACTCATCAGTAGGACCGATGGCAAGAATAAGACCTGGTTCACACTTAAAAAACACTCATATAGGTAACTTCACGGAAGTTAAAAAGTCCACTCTAATAGGAGTAAAAGCTGGACACCTCAGCTATCTTGGGGATAGTTTTATAGATGAAGGTACAAACATAGGAGCTGGGACTATAACTTGCAATTATGACGGAAAAAATAAATATAAAACAAAAATAGGTAAAAATGTTTTTATAGGAAGCGATACCCAGATAGTAGCACCAGTTACCATAGAAGATGATGTTATTATTGCTGCTGGAACTACTGTAACAAAAGATATAAAAAAAGGCTCTTTAGCTATAAACAGAGTACCTTTAAAAATCATAAAGAATTTTTTCTATAAATTTTTTAAAAAGGAAAAATAAATGACTGATTTGTTAAAAGATAAAAAAATTGTCGTTGGAGTAACAGGAAGTATCGCCATATACAAATCGCTTGAGCTTATAAGACTTTTTATCAAATCAGGTGCTAAAGTGAAAGTTGTCATGAGTGAAAGTGCAAAAGAGTTTATAACTCCTCTTACATTTGAGGCAATTAGTCAAAATATTGTTTTACATAAAGAAAGTGAGAGCTGGGCAAATGACAATAATCATATAGGTTTGGCAAAATGGGCAGATATTTTTACAGTAGCTCCGGCAACTGCAAATACTATCAATAAAATAGGAGCCGGAATAGCGGATAACCTCTTGCTTGAGAGTATTTTAGCTTTTGATAAAAAACTTCTTATTGCCCCATCGGCCAATACAAAGATGTATCTCAATCCAAACACGACAGGAACTATAAAAAAATTAAAAGTATTTGGGCATGAGATAATAGAGCCTCAAAGCAAACTCTTAGCCTGCAACGATGAGGGATTGGGAGCCATGGCTGAGCCTTTGGAGATATTTTGGAGAACTGCAAGAGAGCTTTTAAAAGATGAATTTTGGGATAACACAAGGGTGGTGGTGACTGGAGGAGGTACTGTTGAAAAGATAGATGATGTAAGATATATATCAAATTTTTCAAGTGGGAAGATGGCTGAGAGTATTTCTAAAGCTTTGTATTTAAGAGGTAGCGATGTATGCTTAATCACTACTAAAGATATAACAAATTTACCAAGCAGCATCTATCAAATCATAGCTCAAAACTCTAAAGAAATGTTAAGACTAACTAAAAGTTCTCTCGAAGTTGCAAAAAAAGGTGTAATGAGCCGACCAAATATCACAATTACACAAGCACCCAAACTTATACAAAAAAAACCTTATCTTTTTATGGTTGCTGCTGTAAGTGACTTTGTGCCTGCTAAAATAAAAAAAGGGAAAATAAAAAAAGAGGATATGGGCGAAATATTTGAACTTGAGCTTGCTAAAAATATTGATATTCTCTCAAATATAAAAGAAGAAGGTATCAAAAAAATAGGTTTTAAAGTAGAAACCAATAAACAAAAAGCGATAGAAAATGCTAAAAAAATGTTAAATTTTAAAAATCTAGATGCAGTATGCTTAAATGTAATAGATGAAAACAATAGTTTTGGCTCTGACTCTAATGAGATAGAATTTATAAATAAAAAAAGAGTTATAACTTTATCAAAAGATACAAAACTCAATATCTCTTTAAAAATTTTGGATTTAGCAAAAGAGTTATGAGAGAATTTTTAAAATTTTTTATCAAAAATATTTTAAAAAATGATTTTACTGATGGTATCACTCTAAAAGATGCTCCGCTGGTAAATATCTTGGTCATTAAAAAGATTGACTACAAAAGATACGAACTTATGATAAATAAAAAAAAATTAATCTGTATAAGTCATAAAAATTTAGAAACTCTAAAATATTATTGGGGCAATATCTCACAAGATAATAATAAAATCATAACTCTTTCCAACCTTCAAAAAATACCTGAAATATTGCAAAATGATAATTTTACTTTTTTTAATATAAAAATTGACACAATAGCTGATATTATTGATGTGGATGACTGTAAACAGAAATTTTTAAAATTTTTGAATACCAAAAAAAATCTTTTTCTTTATAACAATTTTATTTATTTATTAAATAAAAACATCATAACAATTCCATTTATTATCGATAATGAAAAAATTTTTTCACAATTTAAAATCATACAAAATAAGCATTTAAATAAAAAAATAGTAATATATTATTTTGCATTTAAGAATTTTGGACCTTTTGAAGGTAGTTTTGAAGAAAAAAATGGCAAAATCAAAATATTTACAGGATATAAAAATAATTTAAAGAAAATTGATACACAATTTGATGATTTTGACTTTAGTATAAAAAATCAAATCAAACCAATGGGAGAAATTGGAAATTTTGTTTTAGACATAAAAGGCTAAATATTGAATACATTAAAACATATTGCTATCATAATGGACGGCAATGGAAGATGGGCTAAACAACAAAATCAAAAAAGATCATTCGGACATAAAAAGGGTGCACAAACAGTACAAAATATCACTATACACGCATCTAATATAAAATTAAAATATCTTACTTTGTATGCTTTTAGTACGGAAAAT
Organism: Campylobacteraceae bacterium; assembly: GCA_026993075.1. Classification (GTDB taxonomy): domain Bacteria; phylum Campylobacterota; class Campylobacteria; order Campylobacterales; family JALSKU01; genus JALSKU01. Next base: position 4,932 of record JALWUQ010000023.1, on the reverse strand, counting down.
TGGAAAAGACCAAAACATGAGATAGAGTTTCTTATGAAATTGCTTGATTCATACCTTAAAGATGAAGTTAAAACTTATCTTGATTATAATGTAAAATTCAATATCATAGGAGATATCAGCAAATTTAGCAAAAAATTGCAAAACAGAATAGAAAAGACAAAAGAGTTGACAAAATCATGTACTGGCTTAATTCAAACTTTAGCGATCAATTACGGCTCAAGAGATGAGATTGTAAGAGCAGTCAAAAAGATTATAAAAACAAAAAACAATGAAGAGATAAATGAAAATAGTTTTAATAATTTTTTGGATACTCACAACTTACCCGATGTTGATATGCTCATAAGAACAGGAGGAACTAAAAGATTATCCAACTTTTTATTATGGCAAATTGCTTATGCGGAACTTTTTTTCACAACAACATTATGGCCTGATTTTAATAGCTTGGAATTTGATGGCTTCATTGAAAAATTTAAAAATATCAAAAGAAATTTTGGAGCAATATAATGTATGAAATAAATTTATTTTTTATGGGTATTCTTGGGTTGGCAGTTGGGTCATTTTTAAATGTTTTAATATACAGGATTCCAAAAAATGAAAATATTGCTTTTCCAGCTTCACACTGCACAACTTGCAATAAACCTCTTAAATGGTGGCACAATATCCCGCTTTTTTCATATATTTTTTTAGGAGGAAAATGTTCTTACTGTAAAGAAAAAATCTCTTTGCAATACCCTCTTGTTGAGCTTGTGAGTACAGTTATATTTATCATATCTTATGTGAAATTGGACAATTTTACGCAGGCATTGCTTGTATCTTTTATATTTGATTTACTTCTTGCTCTGTCTGTCATTGATTTTAGATACAAAGCCGTTCCTGATAGCTTAAATCTATCGGCTTTGACTTTAGCTGTTTTTACCGGAAGTATATTGAGCTCATTTATGGATGCATTGCTTTTTGCCGGAGGCTTTACTCTACTTAGATTTTATGTATCTTTTTTTGCTAAAAAAGAAGCTTTAGGCGAGGCAGATATCATGATAGCTGCTACTATGGGTGCCATGCTTGGTATAAAGCTTGGATTTGTTGCTATATTTTTATCAGCCATTATAGCATTGCCTGTTTTTTTAATAATTGGAAAAAAGGATATTCAAGTTCCTTTTATCCCATTTTTAGCACTCTCTTTATGGATAACATATTTTTTTGATACTTATTTTATAAAGTTGATACATTGGCTATATACATAAGAGTTTATAATGAGGATAAAAATAATATTAAGTTACGACGGAAGCAGATTTGATGGTTTTCAAGTACAAAAACATACGAAAAATACAGTATCGCAGAAGATAACTACTGCTCTTAAATCTTTAAATATAACCTCTTGTTTTACAGCTAGTGGAAGAACAGATAAAAATGTACATGCCCTAAATCAAGTTTTACATTTGGATTTGCCACCATATTGGAGTAATTTATCAAAACTTAAAAAGTATTTAAACAATTCACTATTGCCGCATATCTTTATAAAAAAGATAGATAATGTCAACAAAGATTTTCATGCAAGATATGGTGCAAAAAGCAGAATTTACAGATATATTGTATCAACCAAGAAGCCATCAGTCTTTTTAACTCCTTATGTTACTTATATAAAAAAGATAGATGAAAAATTGATAAAAGATGCAATAAGTGAGTTTAAGGGAATACATAATTTTGAATATTTTAAAAAAAATGGAAGTGATACAAAAAATTTTACAAGAACGATTTATAAAACAAATTTTTATAAATACAAAGATTTTTATATTTTTTACTTTGAGGCAAACGGATACCTGCGATCTCAAATAAGAATGATGGTAAGCTTTTTACTTAAAATTTCAGATGGAAAGTTAAGCAAAAATGAGTTAAAATTACAATTGAATTTAGAAGATAACTTTTCAAGCTCTTTAGCACCACCAAATGGACTGTATCTATCTAAAATAAAATACGGAGCGTAGCGCAGCCTGGTAGCGCACACCCTTGGGGTGGGTGAGGTCGCTGGTTCAAATCCAGTCGTTCCGACCAGTTTAAAAAATATTAAAGGAAAAATATGTCACTTAAAACTTATGATTACTCTAAAGAAGAGTTAGAAAAATTTAAACATGCTGTTATTCATACAGAAAAAGGAGATATAAAGTTAGAATTATATCCCGAAGAAACACCAAATACCGTTGCAAACTTTGCTACTTTGGCAAATGAGGGTTTTTATGATAATTTAAACTTCCATAGAGTAATACCGGGTTTTGTAGCACAAGGCGGCTGTCCTAACGGCACAGGAACAGGCGGACCAGGATGGAGCATAGCTTGTGAATGTGACAGAAATACACATAAACACCAAAAAGGCTCTATTTCTATGGCACATGCCGGAAAAGATACAGGCGGAAGTCAGTTTTTTATCTGTTTTGAAGCTCAACCGCATTTAGATGGAGTCCACACTGTGTTTGGCGGAATAGAAAAAGATGATACAAAAAGTCTTGAAGTACTTGACTCATTAGAGCAAGACGACAAGATAAAGAGCATAACCATAGACAAATAACAAAGACAGCTATAAAGCTGTCTTCTTATCCAAAATAACAAGATATTTTTATCATAAAGAAATTTACTGTTTTGTCTAAAACAGATAAGAATTTTCAGTTAATATACTTATGCTTAAAAAAAACTTTATCATAAATAACATCAAGTAACTTTTTCTTTTTAGCCATGATAATCACCAAATCCTTAAGGGATATTTTAGCCTATTAACACATTTATCATCATATTAACAGACAATTTGTCTTTTTAATAACCAAAATATTATTAAAAAGACAAATATATATCTATAATTATAGTATATTTTTGCAAATATCTAAATAACACCTGCATAAAAGAGATAAATATATATCAATAAAATTTTGCAGAACCGAGTTAAAGATGCTATAATGTCCACTAATAAATAGTTAGAATAAAAGTATAAAGTTATGGTAAAATAAAATACAAACTTACATAAAGAGAGAATGTTATGAATAAAGAGTTATTTATTAATGGTTACATTAAACGAATAGAAAAAAAATTTTCACTTAGTAGAGATTTTGCCTTTGAAATTTTAGCTATTACAACTCTTCTTGATCAAAGTTTTGATGAAGTTTTTTACAATGTCAGCACAATTATTAATGGAAATGGTGAACATGACGGCGGTATTGATGGAGTTTATATTGATGAAGATGAAAATGAATGTACAATGCATGTTTTTCAAATTAAAAACTCAAAAGGCTTAGGCGATAATACACTTTCTAAGTTTATCAATGATTATAGAAATATTTTTGCTTACGGTAATAGTTTAAATATTCCGTTAAATTCAAAAGTCCAATCATTTTTGGAGAAATATACAAGTATTGTTTCATCAGGTAAAATTGTAGATGTAAAGTTATATTTTATTTTTTCGGGAGAAAAAGAAAAAAATGATCAAGCTATAATTCAAAGACATCTTGAGGATAATCGTGAACTTTCAATTTATGATATAAACGATTTGTATGATAGAATCGATACTTTGATTTCCGAGAATAAAAAAAGAAAAGATGTTTTGTTTAGTTTTATGGCTGAAAAATCCAACATCTCCTTAAAGAGGGATCCGCAAGCACTCATTTCATTTCAAATTCAGAATGTCAAAGCAATTAATTTTAGACTCAAAGCACTTGATTTATGTACTTTATTAGACAAGGAGAAAAGTATCAACCATAGAATAGATACTGTTTTTAGTGATAACATTAGAGGCTTTTTGAGATATAACAAAACTAATAAAAAGATTAAAGAAACTCTCGAAAGTGATTATTCAGAATATTTTCCTTTTTTAAATAATGGGATTACAATAATATCAGAACAGTTAAAAATACCAAATGATATACAAGCTGGATATTATCCAATTGAAACTAAAAATCCTGTTATTGTAAATGGTCTGCAGACAACAAGTGTTATTTATGACATATATCAGCAAAATCGTGAAAAATTAGATGGTGTTTATATTTTAATTAGGCTATATGAAACGAATGATCCAGAAATAGTAGATAAAATTACAGATGCAACAAATACTCAGTCTCCAATTAATTATAGAGATAAAATTAGTAATAAAAATTTTATTAAATACACAAAAGCTCTTTTTGAATCAAATGGAATTGGTTTTCTTGCAAAAAGGGGAGATACTTTTGAGAATGCATTAAGTAAACAATTAGAAGAATCGGTTCATAGTGATACAGTTTTTAAATATTGGTATGCAACTTTTCAAGAATTACCAGAGTTTGCTAAAAATTCAAAATCAAAACTGTTAGAAGAAATCTTTGAAGCAAGTGGTGATAATACAAGCAGATTAAACAACTTATTTAACGGTTCTAAAGATTCACCAATCTATGAACAACTTCTAAAATCATACCAAATCTATAAATTTGTTGTTGCAAAACGAAATGAAAACATAGAAACTGATTTTATTAAATATTCTGATGAACTTATAGCGTATGGAATGTATAAATTAAACGAAGAGTTTGAAAGCTCATATCCAAAAGTTTGTTCTGCAATTGAGATAATTATTCAAAATGAAAAACAATTTTTAGAGGAAAAACATTTAACATACTCTCATAATGGATATTTTAAATCTGCAAAATCTAGGTATGATTTAAATAAAGAGATGAAATTTGTAGAAAAAAGTGAATCTATAAACTAATGTTCTAACAAAATCTTGCACCGAACAGGTAAACCTGTCGGTGAAGTCAGCCGTTATTCGTTCCCGCTCCGCGGGAACGAATAACGCTGAGTTCAGCACTCCGTGCCTGCTCCGTTATGTCATTCTACGCTCCGCTACGAATAACAAAACGCAGCATTCACTATTTAAGTTAATTTCCAGAAAACACCTTACGGCGTATTCTGAAACTTAACTTAAAT
>JALWUQ010000022.1 GCA_026993075.1 Campylobacteraceae bacterium | reverse complement strand
GTTAATAATTCAAATATTTTATTATGTTCAACTATCTCCTTTTTAGCGTTTATTGCGATAAAAGCTATAGGAAATGTTTCTTTAAAAATTTGCCATGCAGATAAATCTTGGTTTTTAAGTTCTATAATCAAAGAAATTTTATCATTTAAAGTTTCCGCATTTTTTATCTTTTGAATATCAGATAAATCCAAGTCATTTTTCTTTCTCATTGATATTAAATCTTTTTCTATAAAATTTTTTAATTTTTCAAAGTCATCATCATTATTTTTTGAAAAAAACATATAAAACCTTTTTTATTTTATTATACTATTTTTTTACTAATATATTTTATATTTAGTGGTCATTTAATGTAACTATTGACAAAGTGTATTAATATGCGGTAATATTTGTAAAGTATTTAAAAGGTATTGTATTGGAAGATTTAAAAATAGATAAAGTTTTTAAAAAAGATATAGATAAACAATTTGAATTTGATGAAGAAGTTGCTAGTGTATTTGATGATATGCTTGATCGTTCTATACCTTTTTATTATGAAGTTTTGGATCTAGTGAGTGATCTTGTCGTAAAAAATTGCATGACTAATGATACGGTTTGTGATTTGGGCAGCTCAACCGCTACGACTCTAATAGAAATATATAAAAAATCAGGTAAAGATTTAAGACTTATTGGCATTGATAATTCTAATGCAATGATTTCAAGAGCCAAAAGAAAGATATCAGCATATGGAGCTGATGTAGAATTGATTTATGCTGATTTTGTTAGAGATAATATACCTGCTTCAAAGATTATACTTGCTAATTATACTTTGCAATTTGTCAGACCTTCAAAAAGATTAGATTTAGTGCAAAAGATATATAATTCATTGAACAGCAATGGACTTTTTATTTTTAATGAAAAAGTTATTTATGAAGATAAAAAACTTCATAAGCAAATGATTGATGAGTATCATAAATATAAAAGAAAAAAAGGATATAGTGATTTTGAAATATCAAAAAAACGGGAAGCTTTAGAGAATGTACTTATTCCATATAGTGATGATGAAAATATAAGTCTCTTAAAGACAGCAGGATTTAAAAAAATTGATATTGTCTTTAAGTGGGCAAATTTTGCTTGTTTTGTAGCAAAAAAATAAAAATAAACTTATTATTAATGATAACTATTATCATTAATCAATACCTAATAAATAATATTGTATATTCACATAAATATATCTTTAAACAAAAGGAGCTATTATGGCGACAGCATTATTTTACGCAAGTAGCACAGGTAGTACTGAAAGTATAGCAAAAGAGATTGCAGAAAACTTAGGGGGAATTGATATATTTGATGTAGCAGATACACCAATAGATAAAATCAATGACTATGATAAACTAATATTTGGAGTTGCTACCTGGGGTGATGGTGAATTTGAAGATGAGTGGGAAGAAGTTATGGATGATTTTGAAAAGATAAATCTTTCTGGTAAAACTGTAGCACTGTTTGGTCTTGGAGATCAGGAGGGGTATGGTGATACATATCTTGATGCGATGGGAGAAATGTACGAGAAAGTTATAAAAATGGGGGCTAATGTCATTGGCAGCTTCGATATAGACAGTGACTATGATTATGAAAATTCAAAAGCAGTCTTAAATGGTAAATTTGTTGGATTGGCTCTTGATGAAGACAATCAGAGTGAATTAA
>JALWUQ010000021.1 GCA_026993075.1 Campylobacteraceae bacterium | reverse complement strand
ATAGTTACTTTAACTCAAAAATATAACTCTTTTGATAAAATGCAAGAAAGTATCAATCTCGAAACTAAGGATATAGAAAAATTTATAAGCGAGATTTACTCATCTTTTTCAAAACCAAAAGTATTTATCAGTACAGCTGGCACCGCAACCACGCTTGCATCTTTAAATAAAGGGATTGATTATGAACATTATGAACATGAAATCATAAATGGTACGATTTTAAGTATTGCAGATATAGATAAGCTGTTTGAGAGACTGCTTGAATTTGATGAAAGAGAAAGAGACAGGTGGGTTGGAGTTGGTAGATCTAATTTAATTTTTAGCGGCATAGCGATACTCAAAAGTGTTTTAAAAATTGCAGGTTTTGAGAATATGATAGTTATAGACGATGGACTCAGAGAGGGGCTGGCCATATCTAAATGCGAATAATTAATTTCTGCCTTAACAATGTCTTTATAAATTTTTGATATAATACATTCCTTATAAATTAAGTAAAAGGAGAGAATATGCAACTCTCAGGGGCACAGATGGTCATAGAAGCACTTGGCAGAGAAGGGATAAAAACTGTTTTTGGTTACCCAGGCGGTGCTATAATGAATGTATATGATGAAGTATATAAACAAAATTATTTTGAACATATTTTAACAAGGCACGAACAAGCAGCAGTTCATGCAGCCGACGGTTATGCAAGAGCAAAAGGAGATGTTGGGGTTGCATTTGTTACAAGTGGACCTGGATTTACCAATGCTGTAACTGGTCTTGCAACTGCATATATGGATTCTGTTCCCATAGTCGTCATTAGCGGACAGGTGCCTATAACTATGATAGGAACGGATGCTTTTCAAGAGATTGACGCTGTTGGTATAAGCAGATCTTGTGTTAAACATAATTATCTTGTAAAAGATGTTAATGAACTACCTAAAATTCTTAAAGAAGCTTTTTATATAGCAAGAACAGGCAGACCCGGACCTGTACATATAGACATACCAAAAGATGTAACGGCTCAAATCGGAGAATTTGTCTATCCCAAATCCATAAAACTTAAAACTTATAAACCAAATTATAATGGTAACCCAAGGCAAATAAAAAAAGCCATTGAGCTTATAGCCGAGTCTAAAAGACCGGTTTTGTATCTTGGTGGCGGAGTAATGAGCTCAAGCGCAACAAAGCCTGTAAGAGAATTTGTACAATTAACCGGCATCCCTGCGGTCGAAACTCTAATGGCAAGAGGCTCTTTGTGTTATGATAATGAATATCTTTTTGGTATGCTTGGCATGCATGGAAGTTATGCTGCTAATATGGCAATGAGTGAGGCTGATCTTATGATAGCAGTTGGTGCCAGATTTGATGATAGGGTTACAGGAAAGCTCAGTGAATTTGCCAAACATGCAAAAATCATACATATAGACATTGATCCAAGCAGTATAGGAAAAATCGTAGATGTTGACTTACCTATAGTCGGTGATATTAAAAATGTTATAAAAGATATGATACCAAGAATGAAAGATAAAATTAAAAAGGAAAGCTTTGCTCCATGGGTTGAACTTTTAAAACGATATGATGAAATTCATCCTCTGGGATTTGAAGATAGTGATGAAGTCATAAAACCTCAATGGGTTATAAAAAGAGTCGGAGAAACTCTTGGCGATAAAGCTATTATTACTACAGATGTTGGGCAACACCAAATGTGGACAGCTCAATTTTATCCATTTACAAATCCCAGACAATTCATCACTAGTGGTGGACTCGGCACTATGGGATTTGGTCTTCCAGCAGCCATGGGTGTAAAAAAAGCCAAAGAAGACAAAATAAGTATCAACTTTTCCGGTGATGGGTCAATTCTTATGAATATACAAGAGTTGATGACAGCGGTTGAAAGCAAAATACCTGTTATAAATATAATTTTAAATAATAATTTTCTTGGTATGGTCAGGCAATGGCAAACATTTTTTTACGATAAAAGATATGCATCGACTGATCTTTCAATGCAACCTGATTTTGTCAAATTGGCTGAGAGTTTTGGCGGTGTGGGTTTTAGATGTACAACCAAAGAGGAGTTTAGCGAAGCTTTGGAAAAAGCCATACAAAGTGGCAAGGTAGCCCTTTTGGATGTAGTAGTTGATAGACTTGAAAATGTCTTGCCTATGGTGCCTTCTGGTGGAACTCTTTACAATATGATGCTTGATTTTAAGGAATAAGCATGAATCATATATATTTTAAATTTAAAATCCTTGAAAAGGAGACAGTATAATGGCTGAAACAAGAAGAGTAATATCGGTTATCGTTTTAAATGAACATGGTGTATTGTCAAGGATTGCCGGTCTTTTCGCAGGGAGAGGATACAATATAGAATCTTTAACGGTTGCCCCGGTACCTCAGAGTGAATTTTCGAGATTTACCATAGTTACAAGAGGAAACGAAAGAGTGATAGAGCAAATACTCAAGCAACTCCATAAACTCATTCCTACTTATAAAGTTATAGAAAATAGTGATTTTGTAGAGAAGGAGATGGCTTTGGTAAAGTTGCCGCTTAGCTCTGATTTTAACGGACTTGATGCAATACTTAAAGCTTTTAACGGCACAGTCGCAAATGCTGGAAGTGATTTCATCATAGTGATGATAGCTGATGATAGTGATAGAGTAGGGCACTTTATAAAAGCTATGAGCAAATACAATCCCATAGATATAGTCAGAGGTGGCTCAGTTGCCATGGAGAGATAAATATGCTTTTAAATGAATTGCTAAGTAATATCGATTTAAAGAAATCTTTAAATGATATTGAAATTTTAAATATTAATGACTTAACACATGCAAATAAAAACGAACTTAGCTATATTGACGGTGAAAAGCATATAAATGCTTTGAAAAATACAAATGCGGGTGCAGTTTTTGTAACAGAAAAACTATTGGATTTTGTTCCTAAAACAACCATCGCTATAGTATGTGAGAATCCTCATCTTTTCATCGCATATTCCAGCAAATACTTTAAAAAAGATTTGATAAGTAAAACAAAGATATTACCGGTTATAGGTAAAGATTATAATATAGAAGATAAAGTGAGCATAGGCTCAAATAGTGTTATCGCAGACAATGCTGTTATCTTAAGCGGTGTGGTGATAGGGGAAAATGTAACTATCGGAAAAAATTGTATAATATATCCAAATGTTGTAATTTACAATGATACTGTTATCGGTGAAAACTGTATTTTTCATGCTGGATGTGTTATCGGAAGTGACGGCTTCGGATATGCACATACCAAAGATGGCAGACACATCAAGATACATCATAATGGGAATGTTGTAATTGAGGACAATGTTGAGATAGGGGCAAATTCAACTGTTGACAGAGCGGTTTTTGGCTCAACTGTTATAAGAAAAGGTACAAAAATAGATAATTTAGTGCAAATAGGACATAATTGTCAAATAGGAGAAAACTCCATACTTGTTGCACAATCCGGACTTGCAGGTTCAAGCGAACTTGGAAGAAATGTTATAATGGGAGGTCAAAGTGCGACAGCAGGTCACTTGAAAATCGGGGATTTTGCTACTATTGCAGCCAGAGGTGGCGTATCAAAAAGCATAGAGGGAGGCAGAGTATATGGTGGTTTTCCACTGATACTTCAAAAAGATTGGCTAAAATTACAAGCCAAAATATTAAAATTTATAAAAAAATAGGAGATAAAATGGGCGGAGAACACACAACAATAAAAACAATAAAATTAAACGGTACAAAAAAAGGATTGATTTCTATAGCAAATATCAAAGAACCTTATGGGGCTGGAACAGAGCCGGTAGTTAGCATAGGTATTTCATTAAAAGGTAACATAAATGAGCCTGATTGGAAAGCTCATATTCCTTATGAAAATCTTGATGAACTTATAGGAGCTTTAAAAGAAGCAAAAGAAAAATACGCTAAGTAATCGCATTATTTTAAAAAATATTTAGATTAATTGGTTATAATAGTAAAATATACTAGGAGAGTCGATAAAATCGTCTGAGAGTAGAGATGTGTATCTTTTGATCCTTTGACCTGATCCGGATAATACCGGCGTAGGAAAGCGAACCTGCAAATTCACTTTTCTCTATCTTTGTAGCATAAAACTTTTAAGGGATATTATGAAAACAGCTTTGTCTATTGCCGGTTTTGATAATAGTTGCGGTGCTGGACTTCAAGCAGATATGAAGACATTTGAATCATTTGGAGTGTATGGATTAAGTACGATGACTGCACTGACAGCACAAAATAGTACTGGTGTAAAATATATAGAATGTATAAGAGAAGATATTGTAAGAATGCAGTTAAAAACTTTATTTGATGATATCCGGATAAATGCGATAAAAATAGGAATGTTGTGTAATAAAAATATTGCAATAACTGTTTTTAATATTTTAAAAGTATATAAAAATATTCCTATCGTTTTAGACACTGTATTATCCGCTTCAACTGGTCAACTTTTAACACAAAACGATACTCTTGCAACTTTAAAAAATGATTTGTTTAAAATAGCGACAATTATCACCCCAAATATTCCAGAAGCAGAAAAACTGTTGAGTATAAATATAAAAACAATAAAAGATATGGAAAAAGCAGCACTAAAATTTAGAGATATAGGTGCTAAAAACATCCTTATAAAAGGTGGTCATTTAGATGGAAATGCTACAGATGTGCTGCTGTATAAAAACGATTTTATATATTTTGAGAATGAAAAATTAGATGCAAAAGATACACATGGTACAGGATGCGTACTCTCTTCAGCAGTAGCTGCAAACTTGGCAAAAGGCAAATGCTTGGTAGAAAGTGTCAGCATAGCAAAAACTTACATAACAAATAGCATAAAGCATAGTTTTAAAATCGGAAAAAGCGACACTACATATATAAATCATAATATTAGGATAGAAAATGCTTAGGATAAAAATAAATGGTAACAATGAGGATATAAAAGATGAAACAACTGCTTTAGAATTGCTCGAGATAAAAAATATTGATAAAAATAGTATTGTTTTTATTGTAAATGATAAAATTTTAAAAAAAGATGATTTAGGAAAATATATTTTAAAACAAAATGATGATATTGAGATACTTCGTTTTGTATCAGGAGGTTAAAATGCATGAAAATTTAATTATTGGGGGTAAGATTTTTACCAATAGACTTTTTACCGGAACAGGCAAATTCCCAGATAAAAACTTGATACCAAAAATCATAAAATCAAGTGGTTCACAAATGATAACGGTAGCTCTAAGAAGAGTTGATTTTTCAATGCCTGAAGAAAATATCCTTGAATTTATACCAAAAGATACTATACTTTTGCCAAATACTTCAGGTGCAAGAAATGCAAAAGAAGCTGTAAAAATTGCCCGTATAGCAAGAGAGGCAGGGTGTGGAAATTTTATAAAAATAGAAGTTATCAATGATATGAAATATTTACTTCCCGATAATGAGGAAACGATAAAAGCAACAGAGATTCTTTCAAAAGAAGGATTTATAGTGCTTCCTTATGTCATGCCTGATTTGATTGTAGCAAAAAAACTTCAAGATACAGGTGCTAGTGCCATAATGCCTCTTGGTTCACCAATAGGCTCAAACCAAGGGCTTCAAACAAGAGAAATGATAAAAATTTTGATTGAAAATATTTCTATCCCCATCATAGTTGATGCAGGTATAGGAAAACCATCTCAAGCATCAGAAGCCATGGAGCTTGGAGCTGACGCTGTTTTGGTAAATTCTGCCATTGCCAATGCCGGTGATCCCCAAACTATGGCAAAAGCATTTTCTATGGCCGTAAAAGCAGGTAGAATGGCATTTGTAGCAAAACTCGCTGAAGAATCGACCAAAGCTCAAGCTTCCTCTCCACTGACTGGATTTTTGCATGACTGATTTAAAAAAATTTGATGATTTTAAATCAGTGTTAAAACATTACGAAACGATTGATTTTGATAAATATTTAAAAAGTGTAAGCGATGAAGATATCCATAAAAGTTTAAATAAAGAAAAACTAAATGAGTTTGATTTTTTAAATCTTTTAAGTGATAAAGCAACACATTATCTCGAAGAAATGGCAATAATATCACAAAAACATTATTTAAGATATTTTGGTAGAGTTATACAGTTATACCTTCCGATATATATTTCAAATTACTGCTCAAGTGATTGTGCATATTGTGGCTTTAGCAAGAAAAATAAAATAACAAGAAAACATTTAAATCAAAAAGAGATAGAATCTGAAGCTAAGGAAATTGCAAAAACAGGTATTAAACATATACTTCTTTTAACAGGCGAATCTAAAAAAATGGCAGACTTGGAATACTTAAAAATGGCAGTTAAAACTTTGGAAAAATATTTTAGTTCTGTTTCTATAGAAATTTATCCGTTAAATACAAATGAATACAAAATACTACAAAATATTGGTGTAGATGGTCTTACTGTCTATCAAGAAGTTTATGATAGAGATATTTACAAACAAGTACACACAAGCGGAGAAAAGACTGATTATGATTATAGATTGGAAGCACCAGAGCGAGGAGCAAAAGCAGGTATAAGATCCATAAATATAGGAGTTTTATTTGGCTTAGCTGATATAACCAAAGAAGCATTTTTTAGTGGCTTAAATGCAAAATATTTAATGGATAAGTATATAAACAGTGAGATATCTCTCTCACTTCCTCGCATAAATCATGCTGAAGGTGGTTATAAACCGAAATACAACTTAAGTAATAAACAATTTTTGCAGATTATGTTAGCTTACAGATTATATATTCCTTCTATCGGCATCAATATCTCAACAAGAGAGAAAGCTGACTTTAGAGACCATCTTATTGGACTTGGGGTTACAAAATTCTCAGCAGGTTCAAAAACAGATGTTGGAGGATATGAAGGAGTAGATACTTCAACTCCACAGTTTGACATAAGTGATAATAGAAGTGTTGAAGAAATAGTAAAAGTTATAAAAGAAAAAGGTTATCAACCTGTTTTTAAAGATTGGGAGATGATATGAGTAAAAAAAATATACCTTTAGGACTTTATGGAATTACCGCTGAAAATTTTGCCAAGGGTAAAAGCAATATTGAATGTGTAAGAGAAATGATAAAAGGCGGTATAAAGATCATTCAATATAGAGATAAAAATAAAAGTATTAAAGAAAAAGTAAAAGAGGCTAAAGAAATAGCGAAAATTTGTAAAGATAGCGGAGTTATTTTTATAGTCAATGACCATGTTGATATAGCTTTACTTACAGGTGCAAATGGACTACATATAGGGCAAGATGATATGGATATAAGTGATGTTAGAAAAATCGTAGGAGATGATATGATTATAGGTGTTTCCACACACGCTTGCAAAGAAGCATTAAAGGCTCAAAAATATGGAGCTGATTATATAGGAGTCGGGCCTATTTTTCCAACTACCACAAAAGATACAAAACCTGTAGGCTTAGAGTATCTGGAATGGGTGGTAAAAAATATAACCATACCGTTTGTTGCCATAGGAGGCATAAAAAAGTATAATATAAATAAAATTATAAAAACAGGAGCCAAAAGAGCCTGTTTGGTCAGCGAAATAGTAGGAGGTGATGACATAAAAGAGATAATTTTAGAGCTAAAAAGTAAATTTATACATTGAGTCTATAGCCTAAGCCGTATTCAGTAAGAATTATATCTTCACTTTCAGAGTCAATAATCTTTATCTTTTTTCTTATATTTTTTATATGTCCGTCAAGTGTCCTGCGGTTGCTTTTGGGGGACAGCACTTTATACAAATCTTCTCTATAGACTATTTGATTTGGACTTTCAATAATAATTTTTAGTATTTTAAACTCTATTCTGGTCAATTTCAAAAGTTTATCTTTAAAATAAATCAACTTATTATCGATTTTAAACATGCTGCTTGATGAAAATTGTTTAATATTTGTACTTTTGCCTAAATGCACCCATATTCTGGCTTCCAATTCTACAGGATCAATAGGTTTTACAAGATAATCACTCGCACCGAATCTGAAAGTTTTTATCTTTGTCTGAGTATCTGCATATCCGCTGGTAACTATAACAGGAATATTAAATTTTTCTGAATTTAAAAACTTCAATATCTCATAACCTTCATAATCAGGAAGATTTAAATCCAATAATATTAAGCTGTAATTGTTAAATTTAATTCTAAATATCGCATCTGTAATTGTTGTAAATATATCTGTACTCAATCCTCTTTCATTTAAAAATTCCTGTAAATAAACAGCACTTTCTATATCATCCTCTATAAGTAATATTTGATTTTTTTTCAATACAAAACTCCAAAAAAATAGAATCTTCACATTTTACCCATATTTTTCTTATAATAACATAGTATAATAGATTTTTAAATAGTGAAATATTAGAGGAAAAATGGACTTAAGAGATATGAGTATACTTTTTGTTGATGACAATATTGACTTACGACAAAGTTTTGATTTTTTTATGCGAGATAATATCAAAAAATTATATCTTGCTAAAGATGGGATAGAAGGATTGGAAATCTTTTACAGTTATAAGCCAGATATCATCATAGCTGATGTAAATATGCCTATCTTAAATGGTTTTGAAATGTCAAAAATAATCAAAAAAGGCAATCTTGATACTCCAATTATACTTATATCTGCCTACAAAGACACAAATACCTTGGAAAAAGCAATAGATATAAAAATCGATACTTTTGTAAGTAAGCCTGTTATAAATACATCTTTAATTCTACAAAAATTAGAAACTTTTGCCAAAAAGATAACAAATAATAAAAATACTAAACAATTTCTAAAAATGAACACCATTGACGAACTTACTGGACTAAATAATAGATACAAAATAAATGAAGTACTATCAAATGAAAAAAATAGAAATAGTAGATTTGGTACTTATTTTTCAATTATCCTTATCAGTATTGATAATATTAAAAATATAAATAATACATCTGGATACTCAAGAAGAAATCAATTTCTTATAGAGTTTGCCAATATTATTTTATCCGGATTAAGAATTAAGGATGTGGCAGGAAGGTGGACAGAGGAAGAGTTTATAATCATCTTACCGGAAACTGATAGATCTAATGCTTCAATACTTGCTGAATATTTAAAAAAGAAGATAAAATTATACAGTTTCTATGAAGATGCAAAGCAAAATATTAGTTTTGGCATAGCGCAGTGCAAATCAGATGATAATATAAAAGATATTATAAAAAAAGCTGATGAAGCTTTATGCAAAGTGAAAAAACTTGGAAAGAGCCAGGAGAAATAAAGGTATGGATATCTTAAAAAAAATAGTTTTATTAACTATTATGTTCGCTATATATGCCAATATAGCAAATGCTTCGGATTATTCATACGGCTTTTTAAATAAGCAAGAAAATAATTACTTAAAGAGTAAAAAAAGTATAAAGGTTTATTTAAAAAAAGATTGGGCACCTGCTAATAAAAATGAGTTTTCCCAAATTTTTAATTTTTTAACAGATTATTTGAAACTGTACCAAAAAATATTGAGAAAAAAAATAGTTTTTGTAAAAAATTTAACAATAAATAAAGATAATAATATTTTTAAAAACAAACATATAGATTTAATTGCTACTCTTGGAAAAAACCAAAATAGAAATAAACAATACCTTTACAGCAATTACAAGGTTCTTGATCTATTCTATGCATTTGCTATTGCAATAGATAAAAAAATTCCCTCTTTCAACGAAATAAATCAAAAAGGAGAGAGACTGGCTGTAGTTAAGGGATTTGCTAAAATTAACTATATAAAAAAAATGTATCCAAATATAAAACTTATAGAGTGTCCTTCTAATTATGATGCTTTAAAATTTGTTTTGCAAAAAAAAGCTGCATACGCCTTTGGCAATTATTTTATATTTAAAGATCTAATTTATAAAAATTTCCTCTCAGGTTTAAAAATTAAATTACAAAATAAAGATAAAAATCTTACATGTGCCCCAAAATATCTTGCTTTTGATAAAAACAATAAAATGTTAAAAGATATATTTAACAAAGCATATACTCAAATAGACAAAGAAGAGATATACCTTTTACAATCAAAATGGCTCCCTTTGCCTACTGCAAGAAAGATATTTCTTACAAAAAAGGAAAAAGAGTTTATAAAAAATCATATCTTAAGTATTAATATTACAACAACTTGGATGCCATTTAATTTTGAAGACAAAAATGGTAAAATCTCCGGTATAGGCATAGACTATTGGAAACTTATAGCAAAAAAGGTTCATTTGAAATATAAATTTTTTAAAGCAAAAACTTTTACAGAAGTTTTAAAAAATATAAAAATGAAAAATTATGATTTAAATATAGCCACCAGTAAAACTTTTGATAAAGAGTCTTTTGCACTTTTTACCAAAACTTATGAAAAATTTCCCATTGCGATAGCAACAAAGAAAATAAATAACTTTATAACAACAGGAGTTAACCTTGAAAATAAAAAAGTAGCTGTTGGAAAAAGTTACAGTACATATTTTTTACTAAAAAGTATGTATCCTAAAATAGATTTTATATTAACAAAAGATACTAAAGAAGCACTATATCTAGTCGAAAATGGTACTGCTTTTGCAGCAGTTGACATAGAGCCTTCTTTAAGATATCAAATAATTAAAAATAATTTTAATGATATATATATAACTGGTATTACTGGAATTGATTTTAACCTACAAATAATGGCAAGAAATGATTATGCCATTTTAATATCAATATTAAACAAATCAATAAATTCAATAAGCAATCAAGAAAGAATTAAAATATACAAAAAATGGATGGGGGTGAAAAAAGAGCAAATAAATTATATGCTTATAGCTCAAATAACTTTTTTCTTTTTCTTTGTCATTTTTATATTGCTATATTTTTATATCAGGCAAAAGAGGTTGAAAAAAGAGGTTGAAAGACTAAACAAAACACTCGAAAAAAAAATTAAAATAGCTATACAAAAAGAAAAAAAACAACAACTTACAACACTTCAACAATCAAGGCTTGCCCAAATGGGAGAAGTTATATCTATGATAGCTCATCAATGGAAACAACCTCTTAACGCACTGATATTTTTAAATAGCACTATTATTGTTAAATATAAAAACAACAATATAACAAAAGAGGTAATGGATCAGTTTGAAAAAAGATCAGGAAAGATTATTTCACAAATGGCGCAAACTATTGATAATTTTAGAAATTTTTTTAAACCGGAAAAAGAAAAAAAGGTATTTTCTCTTAACAATACCATATTTGAATCCATAGAAATCTTACAGCCTCTACTTAAAAAACAAGATATAAATCTTAATATAAATCTTAGTAAGGATGTAAAAATATTTGGCTATAAAAATGAGTTTGGACAGGCAATACTAAATATAATAAATAATTCCATAGATGCATTTTTGGAAAGAAATATCAAAGATAGAAAGATAGCTATAGTACAATTTGTAAAAAATCATATAGTAACTATCATCATAAAGGAAAATGCGGGGGGAATAAAAGAGGAAATTATTCCACATATTTTTGAACCTTATTTTACAACAAAAGAAAAAAATGGTGGTGATGGTATAGGATTGTATATGACAAAGCTGATCATAGAAAAACATATGAATGGAGACATACATATAAACAATATTAAAAATGGCATAGAAATAAAAATAACTTTAGGAGTAGTTCAAGATGGGCATAATACCAACAGATAGAGAAATTAAATTAAATCCAAAAAAGTATATATTAAGTACAACTGACTTAGAAGGAAATATTACAAAAGTAAATGATTATTTTATTGAAATTTGCAAATATACACAAGAGGAGCTTATAGGAGCAAATCATAATATAGTAAGACATCCTGATATGCCAAAAGCTATCTTTTATCTTATGTGGCAATATATTCAAAATGGACAAAATATCACCGCAATTGTTAAAAATATGGCAAAAAACGGAGACTACTACTGGGTTATTACAGATTTTGAAATTAGAAGAGATCACGATGGTAAAATAAACAGATACATGGCTTTTAGACAGGCAGCTCCAAAAAAAATCGTAAGAACGATTGAGCCGTTATACAGAAAGCTTTTAGAGATAGAAAAAGCTGACAATATGGAAGTTTCATTGGAATATTTTTTAAATTTTGTAGCAGAGCAGGGTACTGATTATAATGGCTATATACAAAAACTGGAAAAAAGAAGCCAATTAACTCTATTTTTCCTAAATAAAATTAAAAAATTATTTTTATAACTTATTTTACAAATTATTTTCATTAAATATTTTTATACCATTTTGACTCAATAAAGAAGAAGTAATTCCTTGTGCTTTTTTTAAAACTTTACTAAAACTACCATCATAAATATAATTACTACCGCAAGAGGGAGAATTTTCTTTTAAAAGAGCTTTTTTGATATTCAATTTTCTACAAAGAGCAAGTGCTTTACTTGCACCTTTTAAAAATTCATTTGTAACATTTTGATTTTTATTATTTACTATCTTTATAGGCTTAAAAGAGACTATTTCAGAAGGTAGCCTAGGAGTAGGCAAACCCCCTTCTACTTCAGGGCAAAAGGGGATAAGCTTATATTTTTTTGACAATTTGGATAAACTCTTGAGTTTATTGTTACCGCCATTATATTTAACATTAACTCCGAATAAGCAGGCACTTATAAGTAATTTTTCTTTAACTGACAAACTCTTTTATCCTTTTGATTCCTTCAATTATACTCTTTTCATCTGTAGCAAAAGAAAATCTTATATAACCTTCACTTCCAAAACCAATACCCGGTATCACAGCCACACCTTTTTTGGATAATAACTCTTGTGAAAACTTCATAGAATTACTACTTATATTTTTTATATTGATAAAAAGATAAAATGCACCATCTGGTATGATTACAGAAAGTCCGTCAATCTCATTGATAAGTTTAACTGCTAAATCCCTTCTTTTTTGAAACTCTTTTCTCATAAATTCTATGTCTTTATCAGCTCTTCCATCAAGTCCGGCAATAGCTGCATGTTGTGTTATCGAGTTTATATTGGATGCACTTTGACTTTGTAATTTTTTCATAGCATTTATAAGTTCTTCATTTGGTGTTGCAAGATAGCCAAATCTCCAACCTGTCATTGCAACTGATTTACTAAGACCGTTTACGGTTATGGTTCTTTTAAACATATCATCATTTATACTTGCAACAGAAACAAACTCTTTATTATATATAAGTTTTTCATACATTTCATCTGAACACACAAATATATCACTGCCTTTTAAAACTTCTGCAATTTCTTCAAGCTCATCTTTTGAGTATAATGACCCGGTAGGATTTGAAGGTGTTGTCAGGATGAGTAATTTTGTTCTTGGAGTTATGGCATCTTTTAACTGCTTTGAAGTTATCTTAAATCCACTCTCATCATTTGTCTCAACAGGCACAGGAATACCACCACTATATCTTACAAGCTCAGGATAAGTTACCCAATATGGTGCTGGTATGATTACTTCATCTCCTTGCTCAATTAAAACTTGTATAAGGTTAAATAGTGAGTGCTTTGCACCATTGCTTGTAATAATATGTGATGGTTTATAAACAAGAGCATTATCCCTTTTTAATTTTGTAGCGATTGCTTGTAAAAGTTCGGGTATACCCGCAACTGCAGTATATTTTGTAAAACCTTTCTTTAGAGCTATTATAGCTTCTTCTTTTATTACTTCAGGTGTATCAAAATCTGGCTCTCCTGCTGAAAAACTAAGTATATCCTTGCCGCTATCTTTTAATTCTCTTGCCAATGTAGTAATAGCAAGTGTCATTGATTCATTTAATCTTTTTACTCTTTTTGTAAGCATTTTCTATCCTTTTATAGTTTTTAAAAATGTTTCGTAAATTTTTTCCAACTCTTGATCTTTTTGTATCACTATCTCTTCATCATGTTTTTCAAAAACATCTTCTAATATATTCAACCTTTTGATAATATATTCAAACAACTCCTTGTTTATATCTGGAAGTTTATTGTGTGAGAGCTGGGACTTGTCTCTTCCTTTTTGTATAACACGAGCGGGTATACCAATAGCTGTAGAATTAGCAGGAACATCATGAATAACTACTGAATTCGCTCCAACTTTTGAATTTTCTCCTATTATTATATTGCCTAGTATTTTAGCACCGCCTCCAACAACAACTCTGTCTTTTACCGTTGGATGTCTTTTTATGCCCCTCTCCAAACTAACACCACCAATAGTCACTTGCTGGTAAATCAAGACATCATTACCAACCTTTGCAGTTTCACCTATAACCACCCCGAAACCATGGTCTATAAAGACTCTTCTGCCAATCTCGCAGGCAGGATGTATGTCTATATTTGTAAAGATTTGGGAAATACCCATGATAATTCTACCAAAGGTCTTCCATCCTTTTTTATAAACCTTGTGTGCAAGCCTGTAAGAAACAAGGGCCCAGACTCCCGGATAATTAAAAAATAGCTCAACCTTTGAATTTATGGCAGGATCACAAGTATAGGGCATAGTAAAATCCTCTTTTATCTGTTTCCAAAGAGATTGTTTGCTATTCATTTTCATATTCCTCAAAGAAATTTGATTGGATGATATCAGTTTTTAAATAACTGTTATCATTTAAAAATATATTTAACATATCAAATACTTTTCTTTTCTTTGTTTTGTTTATTAAGTCTGATTTATTTATTTTATTAAATAAAATATTTTTTATCTCATTTTTATTATACTCTATATTTCCTAGAATCTCAATAATGTTTTTAGATCTAATTATATTTTGGATATTGTAACTTTCTTCATCTATTTCAACACTTAATTCAGTAGGATGAGAAAAAAGATTGTGTGCTATACCCATAGTTTCCTGATAAGCACCGACTAAAAAAAATGCAAGAAAATAGTCTTCTTCTTCAAGATTTACATCATGCAAGAAAAGTGGATTTTTCACATCAAAACTCACTTCCCCGTCACTATCACAGGTTATATCCCACAACGAGGCACTTCTGGTATTGGATTTATTAAGTTTACTTAATGGCATAACTGGAAAATTTTGCTTTAAACCCCAGCTATCTGGTAAGCTTTGAAAAATAGAAAAATTTAAAAGATATCTTTCCTGTACTCTTTCTTGAATTGATATTAATTCATTATAATTTTTATCTTTAAGTAAATCTACGGCTTTTTTAATGATAAGGTTAACCAGAATTTCAGTATTGGCTCTATCTATAATGTCTATGTAACTTAAATCAAAAAGTGTTAAAAGTGATTCCATATGATCTATGCCGTCATGCAAAAACTCGAGTGCATTTTTTTTATCCATATCTTTATACAATGCGTACAATTCGCTTATTAGTGGAGGGTTTGTTTTTTTAAGCTTTAATGCCGTTTCGCTGTATTCTTTAGAAAATAATTCCAGTACCGGCGCAACCAATACTGCATGAGAAGCTGACACAAATCTACCGGATTCTATGAAGATATCTGGCTCTTCGACACCTTTTCTTTTTGCTATATCTTGAAGTAAATATATTATATCGTTTGCATATTCATCTAAAGAATAATTTCTATGATAATTATTTTTATTTTGTGAATATTCAACTGCCAAACCGCCTCCAAGGTTTATAGCTTTTAAATTTTTTGCACCCATTTTTTTAAGTTCGGCAAATATATTACCTGCTTCTCTTAAAGCTTTTTTTAACGGGGCAATATCTTCTATTTGTGATCCGATATGAAAATGTATCATTGTAAAATATTTTAAAATATTATACTTTTTTAAAATATCAATCGCAGTTATAAGCTCAAGAGAAGTCAATCCAAACTTAGAATTAATTCCACCACTTTTTGCCCAAATGCCTATGCCTGAGCTGTGAAGCCTTATCCTAAGTCCGATATTTGGCACAATTCCATCAAAATTATTTATATTTTCAACAATATTTTCAAGCTCATTGATACCTTCAATAGTTAAAGTTATATCTTGACCCATTTTAGCAGCTAAAAATCCTAAAATTATCATTTCATTATCTTTAAATCCATTCACGGTAATAGGAGATTTTTCATTATTGTATGTCATAGCTAAAATAAGTTCAGCTTTACTCCCAGCTTCTAGCCCATAATTAAATTTTTTTCCCAATTTTACCAGATTCTTTACAAATCCTGGATATTGATTTACTTTGAGTGGAAAAACAGCATTAAAACTGCCTTTATATCTAAAATCTTTTTGAACTTTGCTAAAAGTTTTATAAATTAATTCTATCTGGGATTCAATCAAATGCGGAAATCTGATAAGCAAAGGACCACTGAGTCCTTTTTTTCTTGCACTTTTAACTATATTTATAATCGCAGGCTTTGATTTGTAATTGACATAAACTTTGCCGTCTTTTATATCAAATTTCTGTTTTCCCCAAATATCAATACCATACCTATTCACAAAAGTTCCTAAAATTCTTCTATATTTTTAAGAAATTCTTCTTTTTTTACCAAATCTTTAATCCATACTTGATGATTTTTAAGCTCGTTTTCACCAATAACAGCACAATATCTCATACCTTTTTTATCAGCTGTTTTTAAATGCGCCTTTAAACTTTTTGGATTATAAGCTATCTCAACTCTTTCTTGTTTTCTTTTTTTAACTCCTAATTTATACACCAAAGAAATTGCGTTTTCATCCATTGCACCAAAATAATATCCACTTTTTTCTGTCTTTGGAAGATTAATTAGATTTAAAATTCTTTCTATACCTATAGCAAAACCAATTCCCGGAGTATCTCTACCATCTAAAAATTTTACAAGTTTATCATATCTTCCGCCACCAGCTACTGCATTTTGTGCTCCTATTTCAGTAGAAACAAACTCGAAAGCAGTTTTGGTATAATAATCAAGTCCTCTTACCAAGTTTGAATCAACTTCATACTTTATATTTGCTTCAAGAAGGAAATTTTTAATAAAATTAAAACTCTTGCTACACTCATCACAAAGAGAAACACCAAGCCTTGGAGCATCTAAAAGTAACTCTTGACAACTTTTATTTTTACAGTCAAAAACTCTTATAGGATTTGTTCTTATTCTTCTTTTGCAATCATCGCATAAGCCATCTTCGATATCACCCAAAAATTTAACTAAATTTTCTTTAAAAGGCGGCAAGCATTTTTCACATCCAAGAGAATTTATTTTAAGAGTATACTCTATTTTAAAAAAATCAAGAATTTCTTTTAAAAGTAAAATAATATTGATATCTTCATAAGGATTGCTCTCTCCAAAGCATTCAACTCCAAATTGGTGAAACTCTCTAAGTCTTCCTTTCTGGGGTCTTTCGTATCTAAACATAGCTCCATGATAAAAAAATCTTTTAACCCCTGCGATTCTGTCATATTTATTTTGAATAAAACTTCTTACAACTCCGGCAGTCCCCTCTGGTCTTAGACAGATATTATTGTTACCTTTGTCAATAAATTCATACATTTCTTTACCAACTATATCACTACTTTCACCCACGCTTCTTTTAAAAAGAGCCATTTCTTCGAGTATGGGGGTTTCTATGTGTTCAAACCCAAAGTTTAGAGCAATATCGGAAGCATTTTTTATAAAATAGTCATATTTTTCAATCTGAGTTGACAATAAATCTTTCATTCCCCTAAGTGCATTAATCATATTTATTTCCTATATTATTTATTATTATATTATGTATATCTTCAATTTTTAATGATGCATCTATTTGTATATATTTGATTTTCATTTTTTTAAGAGCTTCTATCATATTTTCTTGTACTTTTAACAAATATTCAATCCCTCTTTTTTCTATATTATCATGTTTTTTGGTATTTAGCCTTTTTTCGATATGAGTTTTATCGATCTTAAGTAAAACTACCAAATTTGGCATATTCTCATTTAATGCAATCATGTTCAACTTTATCAACTCTTCAAAACTAAATTTTTCATAATTTGTTTTAGCATAGGCAATGCCGGATATTAATCCTCTATCACTAAATATAAGTTTGTTTTTATTGGGCTTAACAATCTGTTCATAATGCTCAGCCCGATCAGCTAAAAACATGAACAGTTCTGCTTGAATACTTGAAATCTCACCATCTAAAATAATTTTTCTAATACTAAAACCAAGCTTGGTACCACCTGGCTCTTTTGTAAAAACAGCATCTGTATATTTTTGTTTTAACAAACCTATCTGTGTAGATTTTCCACTCGTATCAACACCTTCTAATATTACATACATTGTATCATCTTTCTAACAGACGGCGGAAGTAAAGTAGAAGGATCGCCATTATGCTTTAAAATAGTTCTAACAACAGATGAGCTTATAAAAGCATTTTTAAGTGAAGGCATAAGATATATGGTATCTATTTCTTTATTTAAAAAATTATTTGCATAACCCATTTGAAGCTCATACTCAAAATCACTGACAGCCCTTAATCCTCTTATTATGGTCGTTACGCCCTTTTCTTTTGCAAAATCAACCAACAGCGTATCAAAACTCTCTACCCAAACACCCTCAATATCCTTTGTAACTTCTTTTATAAAATCAATCCTTTGCAAAACTGAAAACATCGGTGTTTTTTCTCTTGATTTTGCAACAGCTACCAATACTTTGTTAAATATTTTTTTAGCTCTTAATATCACATCAAGATGACCGTTTGTGATAGGATCAAATGTACCTGGATATATTGCTATTTTTTCATTGCCTGTATTCATTATACCAAATCTCCTTTTTTAGAGGACTTTTATACTTTCCATCTTTTATATAAATTGTGTTTTATACCCAGTAAATCAAACCACTTCCCAATCAAAAAATCCTCCATATCCGATAAGCTCTCAGGACTACTGTAATAGCCCAAAACTGGTGGTGCTATAAGAACTCCAAGTTTAGATAATTTTAACATATTCTCCAAAGCTATGGCAGAGTAGGGCAACTCTCTAGGAGACAGTAGGAGTTTTTTTCTCTCTTTTATCATCACACTAGCAGCCCTTGTTGTAAGATTGTCAGCAATACCGCAACTTATCTTTGCCAAAGTATTCATACTACAAGGTAAAACAATCATCATATCGCAGCCAAAAGACCCGGATGCCAGAGTAGATGCTATATCCCCATCATTAAATATCTCAATACCTTCTTCCTCTTTAAAAACAGTTTCAGCATTTTTGGAAATTATAAGATATTTATTTATCTCTTTGGGTAGAGAATTAATAAATTTCAACCCCAGATTTACTCCGCTGCCGCCACTTATAGCAACTATTATCTTCACCTGTTATCTCCTTGTTTATTGCACCTCTACTGTGCCTTCTCCTATTACTTTCACTCTAAATATTTTACCACTGCTATTGACAACTTTTATATATTCATTTTTATTTCCACTATTTAAAGCTTTTGCCATAAACTCCAACTCCAAAGCACCACTTTTTATAATAGCAGTAACAATATCTCTTTTTTGAATCAATTTTTTCTTTTTCAATACAAATGTTGTAAGTATCTGACCCTTTCTTATAAAAGTTCTTGATATATATCCGTCAAGCTCTTTTTTCTCTATAAAATTCATAGGTATTTTTTTAAATTCAACAATAACTCTTTTATAATTCTTTCGGCTCAAAATTTTACCGTTTGCGATATTATTTCTTGCTTTAAGCAGAGTTATTTTTGCTATTATTTTAAATCTAAAATATATTCTTGATATCTTATTTGTTGTATTTTGATATAAAACAGAAAATATACCACTGTTTTTATATAAATTTTGTGTTGGTATGCTTATTTTCTTAATTTTATAATTTTCAAAGTCGGCAGGAAATGAATTTACAGGCTTTACGAAGATACTTTTAATATTGATATATCTGTATTTTTTATGAAATATACTCTTTATTGTTTTTATAATTTTAAATTTGTCAAAATTAATATTACATTGTCTATCAAATGTAACAATGCCACCACTTTTATCGATGATATGTTCTGTCGCAATCTTTTTAATTGCAGAAATAATATCAATGGATGGTATTTTGTAATTAGCCAGATTTTTAGGAATCTGAAAAATTTTTATATTCTTCTTTTGGTGCGGAGCAATATCTTGTAAAAAAATCGTGCTATGGCTGATACAATAATAGTTTTTTATAATAATTTTATCTTTTGAAAATAATAATGTAGAGAAAATTACAAATATACACACTATGGAGCGGGAAACGAGGTTCGAACTCGCGACCCCAACCTTGGCAAGGTTGTGCTCTACCACTGAGCTATTCCCGCGAAAACAGAACGAAATTCTATCTCAAAATTTTTCATTTGTCAACTTTATATTTTTTTGTGATTATATCATTTTCAGTAGTTTTTGTAAAAAAAGTTTGAGAGAACAGAAAGGAGGAGGAACTATTCTCTCAAAAAATTGGTTATTTTAGGTTGCTTTTGTTAATATTTCATTTGGGTTAGGGTTAAAATAATAACACTGAAATATTATTAAAAAAGGACTTAAAGAGTCTTATTCATATTTTTCTAATTATATATTTCAGCATAATTTAAGGAAAATAATATATGCAAAATAAAAAAATTATTATTTTTGACATGGATGGAACATTGCTTGATAGCAGTGCATCTATAACAAAAAGTATAAATCATGTAAGAGAAACTCTAGGATTACCGTCTTTTAGTATAGAAAAAATTGTAAACTTAATAAATGAACCTGATCTAAATCTTCCTCAACTTTTTTATGAAAATAAGAAACCATACAGAGAGTGCAAAAGTATATTTGAAAAACATTATTATAAAAATTGTATTATTGATATGAATATTTATGATGGCATAAAAGACTTATTGGGATATTTAAAAGAAAAATATTTACTTTGTATCGTGACAAATGCCTACAGTCTGTATTGTGAAAAAATGTTAAAACATTTAGATATATATCAATATTTTACAATAATATTAGGCGCTGATGATGTAAATAGGGCAAAACCGGACCCTTTCATGATAAACAGTATAATTAAAAAGTTAAATATACAAAAAAAATATGCTGTTATGATTGGAGACAGTATAAAAGATGAGCAAGCAGCACAAAATGCTAACATAAGATATATTTATGTAGATTGGGGGTTTGGAGAGTGCATAAACCCGGATATTATATTTTCAAAAGATGACTTGCTCGATATAAAAAAAATTGAAAAATTAATATCAAATTTAATAGATTAAAATTTTATAAACTTTTAATCTATAAGTAAAAATTATGAATAATCACAGTTGCATTGAGTTACCATGTTGCCAAAAAAGAGTAATGTAATAATTTTAAAAAAAGGTAATAAAGACATGGAACATTTAATATATCCGATAGTTGTAGGTATAATTGTCAGTTTGATAGTTTTCTTATTTTTTGAAAGAAGAGGCATACAAGCGAGACGAAAAAGTAAAGCAAGCGGATTTCATCCTGAAAATCCAACAATACCTGAAAGTTTTGTCTTGTATCAAACAGGAAAAAATGTAACATATTATATAATTTCTATGTTTATCTTTACTATATTTTTAAGTTATTTTAGCTTTTTTACTGATCACCTTACTCTTATAGATGTTTTTTTATATATTTTTCTTACCACATTTATTGGTTCATTAATCATTTTTATTTTAAAAATAAGAAGAAGTATCTTAATCAAAGTATTTGCGGCATTTCTATATGGTGCACCATTGATTTTTTCGTCAGCATTCGGCTTTATATTTACATATATAATTTATAGAGAATTTGCATAATACATCCAGATACTCAAGCAATATTACTTGTATATTTATAATATTCTTTTATAGTTTTATATGCCTGTTGAATTTCTTGAAACTTTTTACTGTATAATTTTATGATTAGTGCATTTGCATTGACTATTTTATCAGGATGATATTTTTTAGTAAGAAGTAGATAACTTTTTCTAATCTTTTCATAAGGATCATTGCACTTGCAGTGTAATTTTTTATAAAAGTCATCCAGCAGTATATCAACTCCTCTCTTTTTTTCTATATCAAACTTTAGAAATTGTTCCATTTTCTTTATAATATCATCATCAAAACTAAAATCAATAAAATTACCAAATATCTCTTTGGTTTGAATAAAATCTTTAAATATATTGATAAAGTCTAAATCAATATTTTGAATATATGTTGTATCAAGTGATGGATAATAAAAAATTTTATATTTATAAAAAATATTCTGCATACCTTTTAGAATAAGCCTATTTTTACAATCCATTTTAATTTCTATATTTCTTGTTTTTTCTCTAAATAAAATATGAAGTTTTACAAATTTTTGAATTTGATTAGTTTTTAGTAATGTTATTTTTATGGTTTTTTTTACGGCTTTTTCTATTTGCCATATTTTTTTCAATTTTTTATCTGTTTTTTTAATGTAAATTTTTGAAAGAAGTTTTAAAAAATACTTTCGTCCGACTTCTTCATAAGAATCATTGAAGATTATAATCTTATTCTTATTGCCAATTTTATTTTTAAAATTCTTATCTATTACACTTTTTAAATAAAAAAAAGTATTATAATCATCCTCAATAACAACACTTAGAGTTTGCTGTGTTTGCTTTATTTTCATAAGATAACCTTAACTATTTTATCTTAGAACAAAGCAAATAACATACCAATTTTAATTTTTACTATATCCTTTTTTTAAATTTTGATATTCAGTATGTAAATTTTCTCTTAATTCATCAGAAAGCTTCTCACCATCAATAAATCGATCTTTTACTATAGCATCCAATGTTGATAATATCTCAAAAAACTGAGATTCTAACTCTTTTGTACTCTTTTCCTTAGCTTTTAAAGTTTCAAAAAAAGCTAATTTTCGCACCAGAGAAAAAAGGTCTTGTTTTGTTTTTTCAGCATCTTTTTTATCTTTTAGGATATATTTATCTTCATTTAAAACACTATTTTTATCTATTATTTCTTCTATATCCTTAATATATTTTTCTACTATTCTTGCATATTTAGAATACATTTCATAAGAATTATCTTCGAGTGTATCAATATTACCCGTAATTTTATTTATATTTTGATACATAAAAAAGGCAACTACTAATAAAACTATTACAACAGGTACTAAATGATCCATATTTATACTCACCCCTAATCAAAATTTAGATGTAAATTATAACAAATTGTTACTTAAAGACAAAAAATATATTCAAACAAGATAAAATTTACCTAAAATAAAGTAATATTTGAGTATTTTATAAAAATAAATTTTAAGAGGATAGGCACAATGTTGGAAAAAAATACTAATAAGAATGAATGGAATCCATCAAGCTGGATAGATAAAGAGATAAAACAGCAACCTTCTTACCCTGATATAAACAAACTAAAAGAAGTTGAAGATATACTTAGCAAATTTCCTCCTTTAGTGTTTGCCGGTGAAGTTAGAAATCTAAAAAATTATTTAAAAGCTGCTACTGAAGGCAAGGCATTTTTGCTGCAAGGCGGAGACTGTGCAGAAAGTTTTGCAGAATTTAATGCAGATAATATTAGAGATACTTTTAAAGTCATACTGCAAATGGCAGTAGTTTTAACTTTTTCAGGAGGCTGCCCTATAGTGAAAGTAGGGCGAATGGCAGGACAATTTGCCAAACCCAGAAGTTCTGATTTTGAAAAAATAAATGGAGTAGAATTGCCAAGTTATAGGGGAGATATCATAAATGATATATCTTTTACCAAAGAGGGTAGAATTCCAAATCCTAAGAGAATGATAAGGGCATACAATCAGTCAGCTGCAACCCATAATCTCTTGAGAGCTTTTGCCAGAGGAGGATTGGCTGATTTGCATCAGATACACAGATGGAATCTCGGTTTTATAAAAAATAATCAACTTGATAATAAATATAAAATTCTTACGGATAAAATAACAGAATCTTTGGCATTTATGGATGCCTGTGGAATAAATTCAGTAAATACACCAAATATAAAGCAAACTACTGTCTATACTTCTCATGAGGCACTATTGCTAAATTATGAAAAAGCATTGACTAGAAAAGACAGTACCAGTGGGGATTGGTATGATTGCTCGGCTCACATGCTCTGGATTGGAGACAGAACGAGAGATGTCGATGGTGCACATGTTGAGTTTTTAAGGGGCGTTAAAAATCCCATAGGTATCAAAGCAGGACCTACGATGAGTACAACAGATCTTATAAAACTCACAGACATACTCAATCCTGAAAATGAAGCAGGCAGGATGAATATCATAGTCAGAATGGGATCACAAGATATAGGAAAATATCTACCAAAGCTTATTAAGGCAATAGAAAGAGAGGGTAAAAAAGTATTATGGAGCATCGATCCTATGCATGGCAACACCATAAAAACTTCAAACAATTACAAAACAAGGGTTTTTGATAATATTCTAAAAGAAGTTGAAAGATTTTTTGAAATACATCATTCAGAAGGAACTTACGCCGGAGGAGTTCATCTTGAAATGACAGGACAAAATGTAACAGAATGCATAGGCGGAGCAGGAGATATCACCGAAGAGGGTTTAGCCTCAAGATACAATACTCAATGCGACCCTAGATTAAATGCGGATCAAGCATTAGAAATGGCATTTTTGATAGCAGATATGCTTAAAAAAGCAAGAAATTAAAGGTATCTATATAATTCAATAATTCTATTTAACTTAAAAATATTTTTCAAGAGAATATATA
>JALWUQ010000020.1 GCA_026993075.1 Campylobacteraceae bacterium | reverse complement strand
CACAATCATCTTTATCATATTTATAAGTCTCCAACCTGGTTTCACCAAATTGTATTATCATTTTGCACTCATCAAAATATTTTCCTCTTTGAAGGGCTTTTTTCATAACATCATAGATAAAAGCCCTTGTGTTAAAAATAGGGGTCGAGGAAGTACCCTTGTATGCAAATTTTTCTCCATCTACTTCTTCTAATCCCTCTCTTCTAAGATATTTATCAAAAGAATTTTTATCTTCTAAATTTTTTATATCAACAACTACCAAAACTTCATATTCTTTATTGTTCATACTTTTCCTATACCTCAATAAATTTTATCTCTTTATTAGAAAGATAACATAAATATGCTTTTACTTCACAATTTTTTATAGATTTTACAGCTTTTTTATACTCTTGGACTTGTATAAAATGTTCTTCTTGAAAAAAATTGGAGCTTTTATAATCAACTATAATATATTTATTTTTACTCTCAATAAGTAAATCTATCTGTTTTAATTTATTATCATATACAAATGCTATCTCTTTGTGAAATATATTTTTATAAATTATTTGGTTAAAAAAATCATTTTTTAAAAGTAGTTCTACTCTTTTTTTTATATCATTCATCATTTCAAAATCCAAGCTATCCAAGTATCTGTTTTTCGTAGCCAAAAATGCATCTTCTAAAGACTCTTTGTTAAAATTATCCATCATTTCAAGCATATAATGAAGTCCTATACCAAAACTAACGGCTTGAAAGTTTGTCTCTTTTTTATTTTTAATTGTTTTGGTTAAACTTTTTTCTTGCTTGCCGGTTTTGAACTCTTTATAATCAAAATCATCAAAAGAATTTTTTTCGCTTTTTTGTTCTTTATTTACCGGAAACACACCTGCTTCATACTCTTGTAATGCCAAATCATCAAAACTTGAATTTTTATCTTTTTTGAGGATAAACAATGATTCTTTAGCTCTTGTAAAAGCAACATATTTAGCATTTAATTCATCCTCTATTTGTAAATTTTTTTCTTTTTGAAGCACTATGTCATATTCATTGTCAATACATTCTCTATTTTTACCTTTTAAAAATATATTTTTTATTTCCATGTTTTCTTCGTAAATTATAAATGAGCTTCTGTCTGCTTGTTTTCTTTTTAATCTATCGCAAACTAAAGCATGTTTAAACTCTAAGCCTTTTGATTTGTGTATAGTTAAAATTTTGAGTCCATTTACCTCTTTAGAAGCTATTTCCGCATTGAAATCATCTAAATAAAATAAAAAACTCTCCATATCTGAAAATCTATAGCTTTGTTCTAAAAATTCCAAAACAGCTTCATGTCCAAAATCAAACATATCAACAATTTTCATAATAAATTCGGAAGGTTTTAAAAAAAGATCAAATTCTTTCAAATTAAGTTCTTCGCTCCAATCTTTTCCAACTAAACTTAAAAAGTTCACTTTATATAATTCATCTTTAAAATACAGATACTTCATAGCTTCGATAATTGCTTTGACTTGAAGATTATTTTTAAGTAAAATATTCATCCAGGTAGCGATTTTAATATTTTTGAATTCTTTTTTTATTTCTTCTTCCAGGCTCAATGCATCATCATTTGTGTAAGTTAGTATAGCGATATCATTCTCATTGATATTATTTTTTAAAAGTTTACCGATTGTTGATATTGCTTGTTTTATCACTTCATCATCACAGACAACTTTAACAAATCCACCATTTTTTGTATTTGCTTCTTGATTAAAGTAGCCATGTATTTTATCTTTAAAAATGAAATTTACAAAATCTACAACTTCTTTTTTACTTCTATAATTTTTGTATAGCCTTTCTACTTTTAAGTTATACTCAAGTGCAATTTTAGAAAATAATTCTTTGCTCCCGCCTCTAAATCTATAGATAGATTGCTTAATATCACCCACATAAAAAAGAGTTTTTTTATGACTGACGCCATAGCCGGAAACAACTTCATCAAAAAGCGGTTTTAAAATCTTATATTGCAAAAGACTTGTATCTTGAAATTCATCAATCAAAATATGATCAAATTTTGCATCTAATCTAAAATAAAAAAAATCTCTATCAATTTCACTTGATAAAATCATGTATGTAAAGTTAGCAATATCGCTAAAACTAAGATCATTTAAACTCTTTTTGATTTCAATATTAATTTCTTTGTAAAGTTTAAAAAATGCAAAAAGATTATTTATATATTTTGATTCCCTAAAGAGAAAATATTTTTTTATTTCCTTCTTTATTTGCAAGAAAATTTTATCCATTTGTATCTTATAACACTTTTTAAAATCCCTATATTCTCCAAGAGATTTTTTGCAAAACCAACTTTTTTTATAAATCTCATCTATCTTTTCTACTTCAAGTGAATTTTTACCTCTATTTGACAGTTTTGCGCATTCTGTTAATTCTTGTTTTAATGTTCCAAATAACTCCCATAAAGTTTTTTCATCAAAATGATTTACCTCTTGTTTGATTGGTTTTTGTATAGTTTTTGTATAAAAATAAAATAGTATTTGAATTATATTGTTAAGCTTTTTATCTTCAAAAGAGGCAAACTTGACAAAATCATTGTAAAGAGAATTTTTAAGTAATGAGCCGATAAACAAAGATATAAACTTATCTTCCTCCTTTTTTTGCTCAATTGTAAAATCAGGCAATAGCCCTGCATACAAGGAAAACTTTCTTAGAATCATGGTGCAAAATTTATCAATAGTCAAAATATAAATATCATTTTTTAAAAATTTTAAAAATATCTCCTCTTTTTTTTGTAATATCTCCTCTTTTGAAATTTCTAAAACTTTACTTATCTCGTTTAACTCATTTTTATACTCATTTTTATCTATATTTTTAAGAGTCCTTTCAATCCTCTCTCTCATCTCATTTGCAGCTTTGTTGGTAAAAGTCAGGGTTAATATCTTACTTGGTGAAGCATCTGAAAAAAGAAGTGATATATATCTGATAGTAAGTGCAAATGTTTTTCCGCTACCAGCGCTTGCCTCATAAGCTAAAAAAGGTTCCAACATCATATCTCCCTTTTGCAAATGATAGCATAAGGACAATACCGACAAATTTTTAAATCATTTGTCATTACAAAATTTTGTTTTTTACTTTTTAACAATGAAAATTTTTCTTCCATAAGTTCCAATTTTTCTTCAAAAAAGGCTTCCCTTTTAAGCTCTGCGTTTTTTAAATCATAAAAGTACAATCCTTCAATTTCACCTAAATTTTTTACTAAGTAGTAGTAAAATTCCATTTGAAAATCTTTACTTTTTTCAAAAGTTTTTTGAGTGGATAATTTTACTTTGCCGCTTTTGTAATCAATTAAACTAAATTTTTTATCTTTTATATCAATTCTGTCAATCTTTCCATTTATATTGAATCCTAAAAATTCACCCTCTAAAGAAATCTCTTTGTGTAAGACTTTGTACCCTTCATTAAATCTTTGTATTTCCATTTTTGCAAAATCTTTTAATCTCTCTATCCATATATCGATTTGAAATTTTAGTATTTTATCATTTTTGATATCCTCATATAAAAAATATGAGAGGCGAGAAAGCAACTCTTTTTCGTCACTATAACTTTCAAATTTAGTATAAAGTTTTTTCAATGCCTCATGCAGTTTTATACCTATTAGTCTATCATCAATCTTTGAAGTAGGGATTTGAGCATCTTGCAATTTTTTAATATACTTAAAATAGTATTTTCTTTTGCACTCAAGATAAATTTTAAATGATGTTGACGACAGAGAGACTTTTTTAAAATCATATTCCATAATAAGGTCATCTTTTTTATATCTATTTATGCTTTTTTGTTTTGGAAGAAGCAGGTTTAAAAGATTTTTATGATCAAATTTTTCTTTATTGGTCACTTTTATATTAAGCTCATCCAAAAACATAGACGGCTTTTTAACATCATTTTCTACTGCACAAATCGCACTTTTTTTAGCATTTAAAAGTATATTGTGATAATATCCTTTTTGTAGATTTTCTCTATCTTTTAAAGTCGGAAGATTTGTTTTTTTTCTGATAGCATTTGAGAGAAAAAGATCTTTTGAGTTTTTTTTAGGAACTATATCATCATTAAAATCGACTATTATAACTCCTTCATACTTCACAAGCCTACTTTCCAATACCCCCATAACAGTAACTTTTCCACCTTTTGTATCATCTATGGCATTCTCTTTTAGCCTCAATAAAAAAAGATATATTATGTCTTTTAAGGTATGGTTTGCAAGCTCATTCTCCACTCTTTTAAATCTAAAAAGTTCACTTTTATATATCTTAATCTCTTCAAAATCGTCACCGTCTCTTATAAAATTTCTAAGAAAATTTTGCAAATCTATCTCAAAGCCTTTCTTATAAAAAAATTGTTTCAAATTCTCAAATTCAATATCTTTAAAATATTTTCTGATTCTATATAAATTTTCTATGTTTGCTTCATCAATATACTTATATATTGCATCAACTCTTTTATAAATCATACTATCAACATAAGAAAATCCCATAGCAAAGTTAAAAATATTTTCTTTATCAAACTCTTTGAGCATAGACACAAAGTTTTCATCCGGTGTTATAACGACAATATCCTCGGCATTAATCCCATAATTTAAAAAATCATATATCTTTTTTTTTACATAAGCAACCTGCTCTACCTTGTTTTGTGTAAAAAATATATCTGTTTTGTATATACAAGATGAGATTTTTATTTTTTTAAGTATGGTTTTATCTGTAATATCTATGATATAATTATAACTATCTTCCAAATAAATATCTAAAGTTTTAAATTTTTCAACCATTTTTTTATTAAAAGTATTTGTTTGAAAATAGATTATAAGCTTAACTTCTTTTGCAACTTGCAAAAATAATTCCATTTCAAAATTATTAAGATAGCCGTCTAAATATAACTCTATCTTTTTAAACCTCTTTAAATATATTTTATTTAATTCATAAATATTTGGTAAGGTTATTTTATCAAAATACCTTTTTTCTTCTAAGATATTTTTATAATTTTCTAAAAGTTGTCTTAAAATATTTAAATGCTCTCCATACTCCGCATAAGTATCTTTTGTATCTATTTGTTGAATATTTACTTTTTCAAGTGATAATTCTTCAAAAAAACCAAATAAAAAATCACTTGATTTTAAAAAAGATATATACTCTTTTTTTATCCTAAGCTTAGAAAAATTTTCAAAATTTGCAGCTTCTTTTAAAAACAATATTCTTTTGTCTTTATCAACCATAGTTTTATCTTTTATTAAAACTACTTTATTTTCAAATTCATCTATGGTCATACTTTTGCAAACAAAATCATTATTTAAATTTTTTAAACTATTTCTGATACTTCTATGCGTGGGGTAAATTTTTAACATGCTTTCAATCCTTTTACTGCTAAAATGTATTATACTATATTGACATTTAAGAAATATAATAATATGATACTAAGTGATAAAAAAGTGACTTATCTTATAATAATCATAATTTTTTATTAATACTACAATAACATGAGGAAATAATATGCCAAAGCCGGATTTTAAAAAACATATATACAGATACAAACGGTACTATACTTATATGATCATAACAGCAGTTGCTCTTATCCTGCCGTGGTTCACCATAAACGGGAATCATTTCTTTTTGCTGGACTTCTCACGCATGGTTGTCAATCTATTTTTTGTAAAATTTAATATGCAAGAATTATATCTTATGCCGTTTTTGCTTATACTTGGCTTTTTAGGTGTATTTTTTATGACAACATTAGGTGGAAGAGTGTGGTGTGGATGGACTTGCCCACAAACGATATTTAGAGTTATATACAGAGACCTTATACAAACAAAATTATTACATATCAGAAAAAGTATTCAAAATAAACAATCTCCAAATAAAAAGGGAACTACAATAAAACTTATTTTAGCTGTACTGATTTGGTCAATATTAGCTTTAGTAGCAGGATCTGATTTCATGTGGTACTTTATCCCGCCTCAAACTTTCTTTCAATACATTCAAGAACCCGCTCAACACCCGGTTTTAATGGGATTTGTACTTACAATAGCAGGATTTCTTATATATGATATAACAAGGATGAAAGAAAACTTTTGTATTTATGTATGCCCTTATGCAAGAGTCCAATCCGTAATGTACGATGAAGAAACTATTCAAGCAGTTTACGATACTGACAGAGGTGGCATTATATACAAACAAGACCCAAGAACCGGAGTTTCCATAGGCAAAAAACAGGTAAATAATAAAAAAGAGTTACTAGAGCAAGAACCAGATGCAGAATGTACTTATTGTAATGCATGCGTTAGAGTTTGCCCTACTCATATAGATATAAGAGAAGGAACACAGTTAGAGTGTATCAATTGTCTCGAATGTGCTGACGCCTGTACTAAAGTTATGGGATCTTTAGGCAAACCATCTTTAATAGAATGGAATAGCATATCAGCAGTAAAAGAACACAGAAAGCCTAAATTCCTAAGGTTTAGAACTATTGCTTATGGAGTTGCATTGACCATTGCACTAGTTGCACTCATTTTTATGAGTTTAACAAAAGAGTATATGCTCTTAAATATAAACAGAACTGCTCAACTCTACCAGTTGGACGATCATGGCAAAGTAGTTGAAAATGCCTATATTATGCTGTTTCAAAATACAGAATACAAAAAACATAAATACTATTTTCAAGTCTTAAAACAAGATAAAACCCCATTTAAAGGCATATATATAGAAAGGCCGAAAGAATCGTTTGTTTTAAATCCCGGTAAAAAGATTAAGAAAATTGTTGTGTTGGCAACTAAAGAGGATTTGGTAAAAAATTATAAAAAAGATGTAACTATACCAATTATTATCAAGGCATATGCCGTAGATGATCCTAAAAAAATAGTAGTATATCGAAAAACTATATTTGCTTTTCCAAGATATGATTATTTAAAAAAAGAAAGAGAAAAGTACAAAAGATAAAAATTTTACACTTATTTTAATCGATATTAGGTTATTATAAGCACAATAATAATATTCTTATACATTATATT
>JALWUQ010000019.1 GCA_026993075.1 Campylobacteraceae bacterium | reverse complement strand
ATATCAACAATTTTTATATATGCAGTTTCTGTTTTTATATCCCAGTATAATATTTATAAAAATTCAAAAAATACGATTAAAGTTGTAGAACTCTCTGTCAAACTTAGTAGTGTTTTGCATGAAATGCAAAAAGAAAGAGGTGCGAGTGCAGGGTATTTAAACTCAAAAGGCAAGGAGTTTGGCAAAATACTATCAAAACAGATAAAAAATACAGATAAAAAATTTATAATTTTAAAAAGATATATTCAAACCAATAACAATACATATACAAAGTACACAAAAAGACATATGGATTTTAGCAAACTCAATAAAATAAGACAAAAAGTAAAAACTCTTTCAATAAGTACCAAAAATGAAGTAGGATTTTATACAAATCTTAATAAAGAAATTCTTGATATTATCGCCCATTTTTCTACTGTACCAAAAAATACTCAAGTTAGAAATGAGATGAATTCTATGTTGCTCTTTATAGAAGCAAAAGAGAGGGCAGGTATTGAAAGAGCAGTGCTTTCTGGGGTCTTCGCAAGAAATTCATTTACCCCGTTTTTACATAACAGATTTATATCTGTTATCTCTCAGCAAAAAGTTCTTTTACATCTTTTTCAGACAACTGCAAATAACAGTATCTTGGAATTTTATAAAAAAATCTCTGAAAATCAATCTTTTAAAGAAGTACAAAGAATGCGAAAAATAGCAATGTCAAAAACAGATAATTTCAACATAGATGCAAAGTACTGGTTTCAGACTATAACAACAAAGATAAACTTACTCAAAAAAACAGAAAATTTTTTAGACAAAAAACTTCTTGAATCTTCAGACAAAACTACCGAAGATATTATGATAAGTATGCTTTTGATTTCTCTAATTTCGCTAATAATTCTATTTTTTATAGCTTTTATATCAAGAGGTATAGTGAAGTCAATTTTACTATCCATAGACAGGTTTAAAAGAGTTATAAGAGTGGTAAACACAGGTGATTTGTCCATGGTAGTTGACAGGAGAAAACAAACAAGAAATGAGATGGATATCATAACAAGAGAGATGCATATACTTATATATACTATCAGAGACTTGATGCAGAGGATAAATACTTCTGTGGATAAAGCTGCCAAAGGTGATTTTTCCAAAGAGTTAAGCGATGAAGGATTGCATGGAGATTTCGCTACTGCTATACATATGGTTCAAAACGGTATAAGAGCCATGAAAGAAGCAAATGAAAGACAAAAAGTTATCACTTTCAGTGCAAAAGTAAGATCAGTAGGTGATGTCGGACGAGGTCTCGCTTTAATACAAGAAGAGACAGAAAATCTTATCAGAGATCTTGATACTATACTTGGAAGTTCTGAAGATACAAGCCAACAATCTACTAAAAGTCTAACCGTATTAGAAAAAATCTCAGAGAATATGCAAGAATTATCTGAGCAAATGAATGATACCAATACAAGCATAAATGAATTAAATCAAATGAGTGGCAATATCACTTCTGTAGTTGATCTTATTAAAGATATAGCTGAACAGACAAACCTTCTCTCTTTAAATGCCGCCATAGAGGCAGCAAGGGCTGGAGAGCAAGGAAAAGGATTTGCAGTAGTTGCTGATGAAGTAAGAAAATTGGCGGAGAGAACACAAAAAGCTACCAGTGAAATAAATGTATCTATAAATAGCATAAAACAAGAAACAAACGATATAGTTTCAAAATCAAACAATATGATTGAGGTATCAAAAACTGTATCAAAAACTGTTGAAGCATACAAAAAGATAATGCACAAACTTGAAAAAAATTCAAAAAAAGCTTCTACTCTAACTGAGGATATGAAAAATCAACTCTTTCTCATAATGGTAAAAATTGATCATATAATTTATAAAGCAAATATTTATAATGCGATAGTTGCAGCTGATAAAAATGCCAAATTTACAGATAGCGAACACTGCAGACTTGGTGTTTGGTATCATGGTGAGGGCAGAGAAATGTTTGGAAAAGCCCCATCATATATCAAGATAGACAAGCCTCATAAAACTGTACACAATAAAGCTTTAGAGAATATGAATTTTATCAAAAAAGATGATAAAAGAGTGGAAAATGAAAATACGATAGTTTTAAACTTTAAAGAGATGGAAAAGGCAAGCTATGAGTTATATACTTTATTAGATGCCCTAAGAGATGAAATCAAAAAATCACTCAATGATTCTTAAGGGCCATCATAAGCTAAATCTTTTATAATAAAACTTTTTCTATGCAACTTTGAGTAGCCATAAAGCTTTATAGCTTCTATATGCTCCTTTGTACCGTAACCTTTATGTTTTTGAAAGTTATATTTGGGATATTCTCGTGATATTTTTATCATGTACTTGTCTCTGCTTACTTTTGCCAATATACTTGCCGCACTAACTTCGGGTATTTTAGCATCAGCTTTTATCATCCATTCAACTCCACTGACACCAAAATTTGTATTGCCATCCATTAAAATCTTATAAGAAGAGAATTGATTTTTTATAGCTTCAATAGAGTTTTTAAGAGCTTTGCTTAAACCTATGTCATCTATAATTTGGTTGTTTGTGAAAACGATTTTATACAAAGAAGAAGCGATTATAAGCTTGTAAAGCTCTTCTCTTTTTTTTGATGAGAGTTTTTTGGAGTCATTTAATCCATCTATTTTTTTACACAAAATAACTCCGGCTACGACAAGAGGCCCCGCAAGCGGACCTCTCCCTGCCTCATCTATACCACAGAGCTTACTTTCTTCTGCCTCTGTTGCCGCCACTTCTGTTTCGCCTGTTTCTATCACTGTTTCTTCCACTGCTTCTTCCATTTCTTTTACCTCTTGAATTACTGGATCTTTGGCTACTGTTTTGAAACCTTTCCAAAAGTTTTTTTGCCTCTTTTTGAGAAAAACCTATATGTTCTGGTCCAGTTGCAGAATGTTTGGATAAAAGTAATGATATAGCTTTTAAAGCTATTTCACTACTGTCTATCTCAATGCCGAGTGAAGAGATTATCTTACTTGCTTCATCTTTTATCTTTGCTTTTGATATCTCATTTGCCAATGAATTTAACTCTTTTTCTTTTAAGTCAAATGACGACGGGATACT
The DNA here is from genome assembly GCA_026993075.1 of Campylobacteraceae bacterium. Taxonomy (GTDB): domain Bacteria; phylum Campylobacterota; class Campylobacteria; order Campylobacterales; family JALSKU01; genus JALSKU01. The sequence goes on along the minus strand of JALWUQ010000019.1, from coordinate 22,054 downwards.
CTCCAAAGAGATAGGTGCGCCCATAGTTTTTTGGATTCTTAACAACTCTTTAAACTCCATCGGAGCTATCAGGGTTATAGCTTCACCTTTTTGCCCTGCTCTTCCGGTTCTGCCGACTCTATGCACATAACTTTCAGGGTCAAAAGGTATATGATAGTTTATAACATGGCTCACATCTTTAACATCAAGTCCGCGAGCGGCAACATCAGTTGCTACAAGTATATTGATTTTAGAATTTCTAAAGTTCTTGATAACCTCATCTCGCCCTCTTTGATCCATATCACCGTGAAGTCCCTTGGCACTGTAACCTTTTGAGATAAGTGTATCAGCAAGCCTGTCAACTTCTATTTTCATTCTACAAAAAATTATAGCTTTTTTAGGGTTATTATGGTCTATGAGTCTTACGAGCGCATCAGTTCTTTCTCTCTCTTCTATAACATAATAGCTTTGATGTATATCTTTGTTTGTCGCATCATTTTTATCTACTATGCTGACTGTTGCTGGATGTTTTAGTATCTTATCGGCTAAAATCCTTATAGGTTTTGGCATTGTAGCTGAGCAAAGTATGGTTTGTCTATCTTTTGGTAAATAAGAAAATATATCTTTTATATCTTCCAAAAAGCCCATATCAAGCATCTCATCAGCTTCATCTAAAACTACGATTTTAGGACTGAAATCTCTTAGCTTGTTACCACTTAGCAAATCTTTGAGTCTTCCCGGAGTCGCTACAACTACTTGAGCACCTTTTTCTATAAGTGAGATTTGTCTTGTGTAAGAGCTGCCGCCATAGACAGTTGCAGTTCTTATACCTGCATATTTTCCAAGGTTATATAACTCGTCAGCAACTTGTGAAGCAAGCTCTCTTGTTGGAGTTATAACCAAAAGTCCAGTACCCTTTTGATTTGCTATTTTATCCATAGAAGGAAGCCCGAAAGCTGCTGTTTTACCAGTACCCGTATTGGCTTGAGCGACTAAATCACGCCCCTCTATGATGATAGGAATTGCACTTTTTTGAATGGGACTTGGGACTTTAAAACCGGCATTAGTAATACCTTTGTTTATCTCTGACCCAAAACCAAAATCTAAAAATTCACTTTTTATGGTTGAATTGTCTTGCATTGAAAATCTTTATATTAAATTTTAACTCAAACTTTGATAACTTTACAACGGATTGAGTTTGAGAAAAAACAGAATATCGATAAAGCAGCAGCTTGAATTAAGTGGGGGCATTATACCTTAAAATTATCAATAAAACAAGAGGGATAAGTGCCTAACCATAATATAAACCCTATACACTTGAATATATTATATACTTATGCTACTATTTCAAATAAGTTTTAAAAATGCGGGGGGCATGTGATCCTGGTGGACACCGCGGGCTTCAAACCCGTTTGTTCGTGCTGGTGTCAGTAGCGAAGGGAGGTTCGATTCCTCCGCCCTCTCGCCATATTAAAAACTGTAGTTGACAAAGACTCTTGTATCATTATAATAATTTCCGCCATTTGCATCACATACATCAGCATAGATAATGTCTAAAGATAATTTGCTATTTATCAAATAGCTCGCAGAATAGTCAAATTCATGGGATTTTACATTTTCTCCTCTTAGTTGAAGATTATGGTAGCTTAAAGAAAGACCCTCTATCCCCGCGGTTGTTGCATCCCACTCAAATCCAAGATTGACAGCTCTTCCATTTTTACCGGCATCAGCCAATATCAAAACTTCGGTATTTGTAAAAAATGGTGGACCCACCCTAATAGCATCTGCACTGTTTTTTGCTTTATTGTAAGCTCCATTTAGTGTAAGACCGATATTGGAAAAACCTATACTTAAACTTGTTCCTACTATATTGGTAGAACTTGTATTTTGGTGACTCTGATTTGCATACTGTAGCCCCAAAGAATAATCTATACTTTTTGTACTTGATTCAAAAATAGCTTCAAGATAACTGATATTTTTCAAGTCTCCAACTTTTTTTGTTTGTAGATTATAGTACCATCCGTTAAGAACCAAATTTTTTATACCCTCATAAGTAATTCCTAAAATTTGTATATTGTCTGTATGTACATTATCCTGTACAATCTTTCGAAAAAATCTTGGAGAAACTCCTTCTACTCCAGCCATTTTTTGTACTTGTGCTAACATAATCGTCGTATCTTTTATATCTTTGTTGATTAAAACTCCAGCTTCGTAGGTATTTGGTATCATACCTATATCGTCTGCATTGATAAACGGAGTATCCATCTCCTGTCTTCCTATCTTTACAGTGGTATTCTTAAAAACACCTTGTATATACGCTTCTCCAAGGATTGAGTAAGAGTTCTTTTGAGCATCAAAAAATACAAATGGAGATAATCCGACTCCATCATGTTTTCCTACTTCATTTGTAGTATAAAAACTAACTTTTCCGCTTATACCTTTAACTATCCCTGTTTGCAAGCTTAATTTACCGCCTAATGCACTGTTGTAGTATTTTTTACCTCCTTGGTCTCTTTCCATTTGATAGCCATACCTTATGTATCCATCAACTTTAGCATTCTTAAATGCGTCATAAAGTGAATTTGCCTGCAATGAAACAAGTGTCGCCGCCGTAACAAGTAATATCTTTTTCATATTCTGCCTCTTATATTGAACTTAAATAATCAACTTATTTTCAATTATATATTATATAGTAAATTATCTAAATCCGATTATACGAGGGATTTCTCCCTCATATATCTATTATTCTGCCACTTGTGGAAGTGATGGTGGAGGATTTGATGGCAATCTGTATCTTATATATGAATGACCTGTTCCAATATGACAAGCATTACATGCATTTACTGTTTTCGCATAAGCATTTCGAAATTTATTCCAATTCTCTGCTTTTGCCGCAGCCATTAAAGGATCAAGATATGTGTGTTCAAATGCTTTAAGCTCTGCTGCATGAGCTGGTCTTGTTATCTCGCCTACTTCTTGAATTTCAGGCATCTCTTTTATCTCATATTGTGCTAAGCCCCAGTTTGCATTTTTTGCTGCGTAATAAGCTACCCAAAATCTATGAGAATACTCTATCATAACAGTACCCAACCCCGGTGTGATTTTAGCAATCTGACCTAAAGTCAAATGCTTATTGTGTTTAGTGGGAATTACCACTTTGCTCATATCTTTTGCATAAGCACCAACACTACAAACCATTGCTGCAACAGCAGCTGATAAAACTAATTTAAAAATTTTAGTTTTCATTTTAACTCCTTTAAAATTTATAAAGAAATTATAATACTATTTTATTTAATATGAAATTAAGTTAATATTAAGTTTTATTAACTTTATTCGTGATTTAAATTAAATTTTGTTAATATATATAAAATTTTGCATCAGGAGTTATTGTGAATATCCTTATAGTCGAAGATGATAAGAAAATAGCAAATTATTCCAAGCAGGGATTTGAAGAAGAAGGTTTTTTGGTTGATATAACTTACAGCGGAGAGGATGGATTGGAAATGGTAGAAAAAAATAGTTATGATACTATTATATTGGATTGGATGCTACCTGGTATCAGCGGTATAGAAGTATGTAAAAAGATTAGAGAATACAAAATCATTACCCCTGTTATAATGCTTACCGCTAAAACAGATATTAGCGACAAAGTACTTGGATTAAATAGTGGGGCAGATGACTATGTTTTAAAGCCTTTCTCTTTTGAGGAACTTTTAGCCAGAGTCAATGCTCTTTCGAGGAGGGCTGCATATAAAAAAACCGATATTATACGAATAGATGACCTTGAAGTAGATACTCAAAAAAGAGAAGTTTTTCGAAAAAAGAAAAAGATAAATCTAACAGCAAAAGAGTATGAAATATTTGAGTTACTCATCAAAAACAGAGGCCATATAGTCAAAATAAAAAATATTATAAATGTACTTTGGGAAAACAATAACGATATAAGCAGTAATGTTGTCAATGTTTATATGCACCATTTACGACACAAGATAGATGAATCACATAAAAAAAAGCTTATTAAGACCATAAGAAAACACGGCTTTAAGATAGATACTTAAAATTCAACACTTACAGTAGTACCAGCACCCTCTTTGCTTTTTATATATATTCTCATTTTATGAATCTGAGCTATTTTTTGTACCATCGAAAGACCGAGTCCAAATCCATCACTTCTATCTTTTGTTAAAATATTTACCCTGAAAAATTTATCAAAAACTTTGTCTATATCATCTTTTGGAATGCCAAGACCTTCATCTTTAATGATAAATTTTGATTTTGTCAACGACATGGTAATCTTTTTTTCTTTAGGAGTAAATTTAATAGCATTGTCTATAAGATTTGAAAATAGTATTCTCAATAAAGTAGGTTCTCCTTGCATTTTCAATCGCTCTAAATCTTTTATATCCAATACAACACCTTTATGTTGTGCCATAACTATGAATTCTTCAAAAATTCCCAACAACAAAGCATCCACCTCAACCGTTTCAAATTTATCTTTGATACTTGAATCTTCTATTTTTGTCAATAAAAGAAGGTCATTAACCATGTCTTGCAATGAGATAATCTCTTTGTCTATAGCACTTAGTACTGTTTTATACTCTTTGACTTCTCTCTTTTTTTTAAGGGCTATTTCTGTTTGCAATCTTATAACAGTTAATGGGGTTTTTATCTGATGAGAAGCATCCTGGCTAAATTTTTTTATTTTATTATATGATTCGTTTAGTTTCGCAATCAATTCATATCTAAATATCTCTAATGCCTTTATTGAAGCAATGGCGATAACCACTGCACAAAGTGCTCTAAAAAATTGTACCGGTATTTGAAAAACATTAAAAAAAGTATCCGTATTTATAATATTGCCGGAAAAATATGCGATTTTAGGGACAATAGCGCCTGCTAAAACAGCATAAAAGACAAATGCCACACCAGAAATCTTAAAATACAGTTTCAATTTTTCTATATTATAACTTTTTTTTAGTGATCCTCCGTAATTATAAAGACCAATCCCCAATATAAGTGAGCCCCAAAAGCCATAAGTAAAACGAATTGCGGCATTGGCACCATTAATTGTCGGATGTAAAAATATCAAAAATATCAAAAGAGTTGTTATTGAAGTATATATAACAATAGGATTACATATTTTTTGCGCTATAACACTCTCTTGCTTTAAAACTCTAAAACTTTTTCCAATAATAAATCTAGAAAATTCAAATAAATAGATATATGACAGCAAAAGTAAAAATAATTGCAAATAGCTTAAAAAACTACCTTTAAGTTCAGGATGAATATATAAAAATGAACCAATCCACTCCACAAAAGAATGAATTATAGCAAAAGTTCCAAGCAACCATATCTTACTTGCAAAGAAATACTCACTTTCTTTGGGTTTTGAGAAAAAAACAGATACTCCCAATACAAAAAATGATAATCCATACACAAAAAGTAGTACTTCCATACCTTCTTGTTTTAGAGAATATATATCCATTTTAACTCCAACTTAAACCGATAGATTAATTATACTAACCTTAACCTTAGGTTAGTATTAGTATAATATAAACAAAAAAGATAATTGCATGAAATTGTTAATAATCGAGGATGATAAAAATATACTTTCTTTTTTAGTGAGAGGTTTTACTGAAAGTGATTACAGTGTAGATAGTGCCGAAGATGGAGAAGAAGGCGAATATCTAATCACAATAAACAGTTATGATATACTTATAATAGACTGGATGTTGCCAAAAAAAAGTGGCATAGATATCATCAAATCCATTAGAGCAAAAAAAATAAAAACTCCTGTTATAATGTTAACAGCTAAAGACAGTATTGACGATAAAGTATCCGGTCTTCAAATAGGAGCAGATGACTACCTGCCAAAACCTTTTAGTTTCAAAGAGCTTGAAGCAAGAGTTGAAGCACTGTATCGTCGTCTTGTTGCCGATGGCAGTAATTTTATAAAATTTAAAGATATAACTATTGATATAGAGAAAAAAATTGTTTTTAAAGATAAGCAAAAAGTCATATTAAGTCAGAAAGAGTATGATTTTTTATTATTTTTGATAAAACACAAAAATTCTTTTGTAAATAAATTTATGATAGAAGAAGAATTATGGAATGATGAAGAATTTATAAACAGCAATGTTGTCGAAGTAACCGTACATAATATCAGAAAAAAACTTGGTAAAAAATTGATAAAAAATTTTCGAGGGCTTGGGTACAAGATTGAGTTACAGTAATTTGAGAAATAGAGTTTTAACTTGGTTTATGACGATAATTATCATCATATTGACAATATTCAGCTTTGCTCTTCATTACTACTTTAACAAAAGTATTAACGAAAGAATTAAAACAGAGCTTGAACATAAAGCAAGGAGCGTACAAAACAAACTACTCTCTCATCAGCTTATTGCAGACAAAACGGTAAAAATTATACATGGTAAAAATGTGCCAAACTCTTTCAAAATAATCGATAAAGGTGAATACCTGAATGTAACTTATACTTTAAAAATTAATAAGCCATTTAAGGGGGCTATTAGAATATTTAAAAATCATATTGATGATAAAGCAGAGGACTTAAGCGATACAATGCTATTTCTTGACCCTGCGTTTTTGGTGATACTTTTTATTTTTAGTTGGAAACTTGTCGATAAGATAGTCTTACCTATCAAGATGACAACAAAAATTGCCAATCACATCAATGTAAGTGATCTCTCAGAAATATCACAAATCCCCCTTCCAAAATATGATGACGAAATCAAGGAGCTCATAATGTCATTTAATGGTATGATAAAAAGGCTTAAAACTGGAGTAGAAAACATAGATAAATTCAACGATAATGTCTCGCATGAATTAAAAACACCAATAACTGCAATCAAAGGAGAAATTGAGATTGCATTGATGAAGAAAAGAGATTTTAAGTACTATGAAAATACTCTTCAAATTATATCTTTGGAGACAGATAAAATAAATTCTATTATAAATGATCTATTGCTGCTTACAAAATATTCGAAAGAGAATATCTCATCAACCTTTAAAAATATAAATCTAAATAATATATTATTGGATATTATTGATGATTTTGATCATAAAGTAAAGAAAAAAGCATTAAAACTACATATTCAAAATTTTGAAAATATTACTCTAAGAGCAAACGAAACATTGGTGAAATCCGTGTTTTCAAATCTTTTGGATAATGCTATAAAATACACAAATGAAAATAAAAATATTTATTTGTCATTGTCTAAAAGTAAGTTTATTATAAAAGATGAAGGTATAGGCATAAACAAGGATGACTTATCAAAAATAACACAAAGATTTTATAGGGTTGATAAATCAAGAAATAAGCAAATAGAAGGCTTTGGACTTGGGCTTTCTATAGTTGAAAACAGTGTATATCTGCAAAATTGGCGTATGAAAATATCATCTAATTTGCACAAAGGAACCACGGTTGAGATATATTTTTAATTTTCATTTCATTTTTATATGTAATAATTGCAAGAATTACTAACAGATAAAGGAACAGGATGAACAAAGCACTTTTTTTAGAAATCAACTCGTTTGCAGGGCACAGCCATATTTTGGATTTATTCTTTATAGGCTGCGCGGAGTTTATGCCATATATTTTTATTTTAGCAGAAGTATATCTGTATTTTGTTGCCAACAGGAAAAATGAAGCTATTTTTGCATTCTATGCAACATTGTTAGGGCTGTTTATAAACCAGCTAATAGGTTTGGTATATTTTCACAACCGTCCTTTTATGGATCACATAGGTACAGACCTTATTCATCATTTGCCGGATAACTCTTTTCCTTCAGATCATACTACATTTTTATTTGCGATTGCTACAAGTTTGCTTCTATACAAAAAGACCAGAGACTGGGGAAAATTTTTAGTAATTTTGGCTTTTATAGGCTCAGTTGCAAGGATTTATGTTGGAGTTCATTATCCATTTGATATAATTGGTGCTATAATTACAGGGGCAATAGGAGCTTTTGTAATTCTTTTTTTTAAAGGTAAATTACAAAAAGCAAATAATTTGATTATAAACATAGAAGATAAAATTCTAAAGACAAAGAGATAACTCTCAACTTATCTTAAAAAAGGAGTATGATATGCCAAAGTGGGATTACAAAAAGATTGACTACGAAAGTATTGATGCTAAAGAGTTAAAGGATAATAAATTTTTATTTGATATTGTCTCAACTGCATCTTTTATAGAAATTACATCAAATGTTTATGAGAAAAATTTAGCGGAATTTTATAAAAAAGATGAAGAACTTACCAAGTGGCTCAAAAATACATGGGAACCTGAAGAAATTCAACATGGAAAATCGCTAAGAAAATATATAAAAACTATATGGAAAGATTTTGATTGGGATGAAGCTTATGAAAATTTTAAAAAAGAGTACATACCTCTTTGTAAATTAGAGTATTTGCAAGAAAGTGAAGCTAAGGAAATGTTAGCAAGAATGGTTGTAGAAACGGGGACTTCAACTTTTTATAAAGCTTTGTCAAAATATGCAAAAGATTTAAATGATCCTATTCTTGAGCAATTATCCATAAATATATCAAAAGATGAGATATATCATTTTGAAATCTTTGAAAAAGCTTTCAAAAAATATTCTAAAAAAGAAAATATTTCAAAAGCTGATATTATTAAAATACTATATGCAAGGCTCAAAGAAGCAAATAGCGAAGATGTAAAAATAGCATTTAACAGTATAAATCCCGATGAAAAGTATGAAGAATTTAATAAAACAGTAAAGAAATTTGCAAAAAAATACTATCCATACAATATGGCTATAAAAATGTTTATAAGGCCATTGGCATTAAACAGATTTGTAGAAAATGCAACAGCCACCTCTTTGCAGCCTGCATTTAAAATATTGGGTATTTAAGGTTTGGATGAGTATAATACAGTTTTTATAAAACTTTAGGCTTATTGCATGAATAGAACTACGAAATATATATTAAAAAAATTTATGGAGACTTTTAATCCCATATTTTTCTCACTTTTTTTTATAGTTTCTATTGTGTATTTTATTAAAATATCCCAAATTACAGCTATTGTCAAAATCACTTTTTTTGAAATAGGCGAATTGTATATATTTTTCCTTCCAAGAATTATATTATATACCTTTCCGGTAGTATTTTTTATCGCAATCGCCATATCTCTTTTAAAAATGTCAAAAGATAATGAAATAAATGTGATATTTTCGTTTGGATACTCTCCTAAGACAATGATGAAAATATTTTTAAATCTGTCTATAGCCGCAACCTTTTTTCTACTTCTAAATTCAATAATTTTAATACCTCTTTCGATACAATTATATAAAAATTTTATAGATATTAAAAAAGCTGAAGCAAGTTTAAATATAAAAGCCATGGAATTTGGACAAAAAATATCAAACTGGGTAGTCTTTATCAACAAATCCAACAAAAAAAATAGTTTTTCAAATGTAATTTTATATTCAAAACAAAATAATAAAGAAAATTTTATACTTGCAAAAACAGCACATATTGACAACAAAAATCATAATTTAAAATTGATACTTCAAAACGGTAAAGCATTTGTAATAAAAAAAGGAAATATCAAACAGATTGATTATAAGCAAATGACTATATTTAACAAAATTCATTCAAGCATATTCGCTCAACAAGGTATTTGGTATTACTGGAAACAAATCCCTAAGAATAAGGGAAGAGCAAAAGATTTTGCTAACTATGTTATCATATCAATTTTTCCTCTTTTGGGATTTTTGCTTGCAATCAGCCTTGGCATATACAATCCAAGGTATGAAAATAAAAATATTTATCTAAATTTGTTTATTACGGTTTTGGCGTATTATGTATCTATGTATTTTTTTATAAGCATAAATCCATGGATTGCCCTCATCATAACACCAATAACGACTTTTATATTTTCCTTGATATTTTTTAAGATAAAAATACTGAAAAGATATTAACAGCACAAATATTTCATTTTCATTTCATTTTAATTATATATAATATTGTATATAATAGCGGTATTGATTTTAAAGCAAAGGCACAATATGAACGCAAAGTATAATAGAAATTTAATTTTTCTATTTTGGACAATCATTGCATCTAGAATTTTTTCAATGTTTTTATACCCACTCACTGACTCTACTGAAGCAAGATATGCCCATATCGCTCTTTTAATGGCAAAGACAAACAACTGGATAACACCATGGTTTGATTATAATGTTCCTTTTTGGGGCAAACCTCCATTATCATTTTGGTTTCAAGCACTCTCATATAAAATATTTGGTATATATGACTTTGTGCCAAGAGTTCCGTCTTTACTTGTAACATTGGCAACTGCCTGGCTTTTGTATAAATTTGTACTTTATATCAAAAATAAAACAACTGCCCTCTTAAGTATAGTTATTTTTGCAAGCACCGGACTTGTATATGTACTCAGTGGTGCTGTTTTGACAGATCCTTATCTTAGCTTTGCTACTGCATTATCATTTGTATCTTTATTGATGGTTATAGAAGGAAACAGAAAATATTGGGATTATATGTTTTTTGTAGGACTTGGCATAGGATTGCTCTCAAAAGGTCCGCTAACATTGGTTATAGTTGGAGGAACTATAACTATCTGGGTATTATTTTCTTTTAAAAACAGAATGAAAGAATTGGCGAAACTTCCTTGGTTTACAGGTATCATTTTGATGCTTCTTATCTCCGTACCTTGGTATATTGCCGCCGAATATGAAACTCCCGGATTTTTACATTATTTTATAGTAGGGGAGCATATAGACAGATTCTTAGATCCTGCCTGGAAAGGTGATTTATATGGCGGTGTTCATAAAAGAGTTCATGGATATATATGGTATATGTGGCTTTATACTTCACTGCCTTGGGGATTGAGCGGATTAATTTTATTATTTAGAAATATTTTTAAAAAGCCTGCCAAAAAAGCACTCTTTAAAGCATTAAGAGATGATTCACTTTTTTTATGCGTTATTTGGATGCTTTTTATGATGATATTTTTTACAATAGGCTCAAACATGATATCAACTTATGTCTTGCCTTCATTGCCGCCATTGGCTATTGTTTTGGCAATATATCTAAACAGAAACAGTACATTTTTGGATAAAAATAAAAAAGTTTTATATTTTAATGCTTTCTTGGCACCTGTTATAATGATACTTGTAACTATCTATTTTTTCTTTCACCCGGCAACTGTTAAAACAGAAAAATTCCTAATGCAACGATTTAAAAAATTAGATACAAACAATGAGCCTGTATATTTTTTAGGAAAACAACCGTTTTCTATGAAGTATTATTATGGTAAAAAGATAACAGTAACTCCTTTTGACAAATTTAATAAATTATTAAAAGAAAAAGATTTGAAATATTATGTTATTATAAATAAAAGTGATATTAGTAAGGTTAAGGATATTGGTAAATTGACAAAACTTGACAATAGTTATGATTGTTTATTGTATGAAACGAAAAATTGAGTTGAATGTTAAAAAATATTAAAGCACTTGATATGCACCAAATCAAAAAGTTTATCATAGGAGGTGGTAGTGCTACGCTTTGCCATCTAGGAACTATGGCTTTTTTGATTTGGCTTGGAATAAATGCGACTATAGCTACTTCTGCTGGTATGATTGTGGGTGCTTTTTATAATTATATTTTTCAGTATTATTACACATTTAATTCCACCCAAAAACATCATAAATCATTTTTGAAGTATATAATTACCGTATCTATTTATTTTATCAGCAATTTATTATTGTTTACACTGTTTCATAATGTGTTACAATATGAAGTTTTTATTTCACAAATAATCACATCCGGCATAGTTGCCGTACAAAATTATATAATATATAAAAAATTTGTTTTTTTAAGAGAGGATGCAGCTTATGAAGCGTAAAAAAGTTAGTATTGTTATCTCTTTGTTTAATGAAGAGGAAAATATTGCAAAGTTATTTGAAGAGTTGCATAAAGTAGAGTTGAAGTTACAAGATAAGGTAGATATTGAATATATTTGTGTAAATGATGGAAGTAGTGATGGCACACTTGTAACTTTAGTAAATTTGATGAAAAAATATAAAAATATAAAAATATATAATTTATATAGAAATTTTGGACATGAAGTCGCTATGAGTGCGGGGATGGACAATGCAAGCGGGGATTGTGTAGTTTTTATGGATGGCGACTTACAGCATCCTCCAAAATTGATAGAAAAGATGGTAAATGAGTGGCTTGATGGTTGTGAAGTTGTTTTAACAAAAAAAATAAGCAAAGATAGCGATAAGACTATGTTATACAAAATTTTATCATCAATTTATTACTATATGTTAGATAAGCTCTCAGATATTAAAATACCTAAAGACTACCCTGACTTTAGGCTTTTAGACAGAAAGCAGATAGAAACCCTAAAACAAATCAGCGAACACGACAGGATGTTTAGAGGACTTTTGAATTTTATAGGATTTAGCAATGCAAAAGTCATAGAGTTTGAAGTTCCAAAAAGATTTGCCGGTAAAACAAAGTATAATTTTAAAAGATCTTTAGGTCTGGCAGTTGACAGCATACTGCAATTTTCTACAAAGCCTTTAAGAATAGCAACTTATCTTGGAGTTATTTCTGTTTTCATATCAGGCATATTCGGGCTATATACTTTAGTGCAGTATCTATTTTTTAACTTTGAGAGAACAGGATACGCAACTACACTGATAATTATCATTTTCATGGGCTCAATCCAACTCATAATACTTGGAATTATTGGTGAGTATATAGGAAAAATTCATATTGAAGTTAAAAAAAGGCCACTTTATTTTGGAGAATTGATTGAAAATAATAGTTAATGCCGATGATTTTGCAAACTCTTTAAATATGAGTGAAATTATATGCAAATGTTTTAATGATGGCTCACTCAACTCCACGAGCATCATGATCAATTCAAATTATCTTGACGAATCACTGAAAAAACTTGAAAAGCTAAGAGATATAAGAGTGTCACTTCATTTAAACATTGCTGAGGGGAAACCTGTATCAAAACCGGAAAATGTAACATACCTTTTAGATAAAAACGGTAATTTTTGTAAAAGTTTTGAAACTATAGTTTTTGAATATTATTTTGGAAATAATAGTAAAAAAAAGCAAATAAAAAAGCAAATAAAAGAAGAATACAAAAATCAAATCCTACTGTATGCAAAAAAACTAAAACTTAAAAGTATCAATGCAGACTCTCATCAACATTATCACACAATACCTTTTATAGCTGATATCTTAGTAGAATTATCAAAAGAATTGGATGTAAGATTTTCTTATATCAGAGTTCCAAAAGAGCCATTTTTTATCAATATCAACTCTTTTAAGGATTTAAAAAATTATTTCGGATTAAATATCATAAAACATTTTTTGCTAAATTTTTTATCAACAGGACTTGCAAAAAAGCTTAAAAAAAATAGTATAGATTATAGTGAAATTTTTGTTGGAGTTTTATTTACTGGCAATATGACTTTTAATTCCATCAAAAAAGCATTAGCAACTAATAAACAATTTCAAAATATTGAGATACTGCTTCACCCTGCATATCTCTCAGATAAAGAAGAAAAAAACTGGAAAAATGATAAATTTAAAGAATTTTACACAAATAAAAACAGAAAAAACGAGATGGATATTTTACTCTCAAATGAATTTAAAAATTTCATAGAACACTTAAAGGAAAAAAATGAGCAAACAAGTTAGGAATTTAACTATATTATTTTGGACTATAATACTTTCAAGATTTATTTTTACAGTATTTCTTCCGCTAACTGACACAACAGAAGCTAGGTATGCAAATACCGCACTCATAATGGCAAAGATAAATGACTGGATTACACCATATTATGATTATCATGTGCCTTTTTGGGGCAAGCCTCCTCTTGCTTTTTGGTTTCAGGCACTCTCGTATAAAATATTTGGGATTGCTGATTTTGTTCCAAGATTTCCGTCACTTCTTATAACTTTGGCAACAGCCTGGCTTATTTATAAACTATTAATCACATTTTACAACAAAACAACAGCAATGCTCGCTATCGTTATATACTCTAGCATGTCTCTTGTTTATGCGCTAAGCGGGGCTGTTATAACTGATCCATATTTGACATTTGGTACCACTTTGTCTTTAGTCTCTTTTTTAATGGTCATAAATAATCATAAGAGATATTGGAATTATCTATTTTTTATAGGCACGGGTCTTGGCATACTCACAAAAGGACCTTTGGCTTTAGCGATAGTAGGTGGAGTTATAACTTTATGGATACTTTTATCTTTCAAAAAAAGAATAGCCATGCTTAAAAGCTTCCCTTGGGTAAGAGGTATAATCTTAATGCTTCTTATATCAGTGCCTTGGTATCTTATAGCAGAACACAAAACTCCCGGATTTTTATACTATTTTATAGTAGGTGAAAATCTAAGCAGATTTATAGATACGGGATGGCACGGGGATAAGTATGGATATGTTCACAAACATTTTCGAGGAGTTATTTGGGTAATGTGGCTGATAGCTTCATTGCCATGGGGAGTCAGTGCCTTGGTAATAGGCTATAGAAATATTATCAACAAGGTAAAACGAAGTGCTTTAATACAAGAATTAAAAAAAGACAATATATCATTTTTTGTAATTTGGATGCTATTTTTAATGCTGTTTTTTACACTTGGAGGAAATGTTATCTGGACTTATGTGCTTCCTTCACTTCCTGGATTTGCCATAGTTTTAGCACTCTATCTAAACAGAGAAAATGGCAAATATCTTGAAAATTATAAAAAATTTATAAGAATAAACTCATTTTTTATACCTGTGGTATCTCTAATAGCTCTGTTTTACATATTATACAATCCAAGTTCTGTAAAAACAGAGAAATTTTTAATAGCCAAATATAAATCAATTTCCAATAATGCGCCTATATACTTTTTGATAAGAAAATCTTTTTCGGCCACATACTATATGGATAGAGAATTAAATCCAATATCGCTTAAAAAACTGAAAAAAATAGAGCAAGAGGCAAAATCAAATTATTTTGTAGTCGTAAACAAAGATGACTTGCCAAAAATCAAAAACGAAGGATTAAAGAAGATTTTTACAAGTGATAAATATGTTTTGTATGAGGGCAAATAAGCATAAGCTTTTTCATTTTTGTTTCATCTTAACATCATAAACTTGCATTTAAATTTTGCAAGGAGAAGGTGATGACAAAACAACAGGTTTTAAACAGAGTAGCCGGGTTGAGCATATTTTTTTGGATTATTAAAATCCTCTCAACAACAGTAGGTGAAACCGCGGCTGATTTTGTAAATGTAAATTTAGGATTTGGACTTACAAACACTACTTTACTTATGGGGGCGATAACTGTATTATCGGTATTGTGGCAACTTAAACTAAAAAGATACTATGCCCCCGCATATTGGTTTCTAATCGTAATGATGAGTATTGAGGGAACCTTGATTACAGATATGCTTGTAGATAAATTTGGTATTTCTCAAATAACTCTGGATATAATTTTTACCATAGCAATGTTAGCAATATTTTATCTTTGGTATAAAGCAGAAAAAACACTATCTATTCATGAGATAGATAACAATGCAAGAGAAATATACTATTGGATAATTGTTTTGACTACTTTTGCACTTGGAACAGCAGTTGGAGACACTGTATCTGAGCATTTAAGTTTTGGATATTTGCATTCGTTGATTTTGTTTGGCTCTATTTTTTTTATAGCTTATGGGTTACATTTAAAAAAGATATTAAGCGGTGTCAGTGCATTTTGGATCGCATTTATAGTCACAAGACCTATTGGTGCATCATTAGGTGATCTTTTGATACAAATGCCAAAAGATGGTGGGCTTGGTATCAACAATGGCATTGTAAATATAGTCTTCTTTTCTATAGTTATTGGACTTACGGCATACTTAAATATAACTAAAGTAGATGTTGAGATAGAGAAAAAATAAATATTCTTATAAAAAAATGATACAATTGAAATAATCAATGGGGAATAATATGTATAAATTTTTTTTTGCATTTCTACTGATATTTTTGCAAAATTCTTTTGCAAACCAGATTGATAAAACTATGCACAGATACTACAAAGTACCCGTAAAGCTTATTGAAAAATTTTATGCACCTTTGGATAATAAAAATAATATTTTAATATTGTGCCCAAAATCTAAATACAAAGCCCCATATCTTGGCTCAAAACTAATCTTTGTAAAAAAAGGGGTTAATTCTTTGGGGACATACAAATGGAATAAATCAAAACATATTTATATAAATATCAATAACTCTAAAACATTAACATTAGACAAAATGATTTATATAATCATTCATGTCAAAAAATACAAAAAAAGTTTTACATTCAAAAAAGAAATAAGAAAATTAGACAAAAAACATTTATCAGAAAATATTTTAAAAAGTGTATTTCATACTTATGCTTCAGCAAAACCAGATTTAAATAAATTTGGATTTTATAAACAAATAATCTCTAAGTTAAAGAAGAAACATCTTATCAGATTTAAAAATAAAGAATATTTTGTACTGCTTGACAGAGGCACTCAAAAAATTTATATCTTTATGTATAATAAAATAAGTCGGCATAGATGGATTATGCAGTATATCGGAGCCGACAAAGCTTCTTCTGGCAATCCGGCTTTAAATAGCAGAAACCACAGATTTTTTCAAACACCCTTGGCAGTATTTAACAGACAAAGATATAAAAGAGGGGACTGGCATACTGATAAAAAAAATTTTGCAGAATATGGATACAAAGGAAATAGAATATATTATCTCGGAAAATATATCATACCGATTAAACATGGCACCAGATATAAAAGAGAAGTTCATTTAGCAATACATACAACCAACCCCATAGATATCTTGATGCTAGGCCATAAAGCTTCAAAAGGTTGCATAAGAATTACACCTGAGCTTAACAATATATTTAATAAAAGTGGGATAATTGACAATATCAATGGAAAATATATTGTAGTAATTGACTCAAAACTTTCAACAAAAGAGAATTTAAAAAGAATAAAATATTTCAAATAAATATTTTTCATTTTTGTTTCATTTAAAAACAGGATAATTTCATAATCAATCATAAAAATGATTGAAATAAAAATTAAAGGATTTTAAGATGAAAAGTTCATATTTTACAAAAGGTTTACTATCCATAGGTTTAACGGGAGCGATGATGTTTGCTTATGCGGAAACTAACGGTCAAAATGAAATATCCGTTAAAAGCTCTATTCAAGTACAGCAAAATGTAAATAATAATATAGCCCATAAAAACTTGTCAATTACACTGCAAGAAGCCGCCTTGATAGCCAAAAAAAATTCAGATGGCAAGATCGTGTCAGTAAATCTTGAAGATATCAATGGAAACCTTGTGTATACTGCGGATGTACTTAAACATAATCAAATTACAAACTTGATTATTGATGCTGGAAACGGTAGGATATTATCTTCAAGAGTTGAAAGCACTGACAAAGAAATAAGTGACAATTCTCAAGATGAAGATAACAACGACAATCAAGGACAAAATGAATCAGACTATGAGAGTAATGACTGATAAAAACATATATCTTTGGAGTTTTAAATGAAGATACTAATTGTAGAGGATGATTTAAACATCCTCTCTTTATTAAAAGAAAATTTTATTGAAGAAGGCTATATAGCAGATACAGCAGAAAATGGAGAAGACGGAGAGTATATGGCGAGCATCAACAGTTATGATGTTATTGTTTTAGACTGGATGCTGCCCTATAAAAGCGGTATAGATATACTACACTCTTTAAGGAATAAAAGTATAATAACTCCTGTTATAATGCTTACTGCAAAAGGTGAGATTGATGACAGGATAACCGGCCTAAAAGAGGGGGCGGATGACTATCTTGTGAAACCTTTTAGCTTTAAAGAATTACAAGCTAGGATAGAAGCTCTTTATAGAAGAGTTACACAAAACGGTAAAAATGAAATCAAAATAAAGAATATAACCATACAGACAGACAAAAAAATTATTACAAAAAACTCAAAAATTATTAATTTAACAGCAAAAGAATATGAATTATTAATGTTTTTGGTAAAAAGAAAAAATTCCTATGTATCAAAATTTATGATTGAGGCTCAACTATGGACAAATGATGAAAATCTAAAGCAAAGCAATGTTATACAAGTTACGATATATCATTTAAGACAAAAGCTTGGAAAAGATTTGATAAGCAGCTTTAAAGGTTTGGGATATAAAATTGAAATTTAAAAGTTTAAAAACAAAAATTCTTTTTTGGTTTGGCTCTATATCATTTTTTATATTGATTATTTTTAGCTTATTATTTTATTATTTCTTTGAAAAAAGTTTAACTCTATCAATACAAAATAAACTTTATGCAGAATCCATCTACATAAAAGAACATATTGGCATCAAATCTCTTAAAGTTATTGAACACAAATTTCCTTTTGCCATAATCAAAAAAGACAAGATTATATATAAAACTAAAAAATTTGAATTGCCAAATATAAAAAACATATTAATATCTAAAAATCCTTTTAAGATTATCAGTACCCATGAATCAAAAAATGCAATATATATATTAAAATTAAGCAAGCCATTTGATGGCGCAATACTTGTTTTAGAAAGAGATATTGATGACAGGATAGAAGATATTCTCTCAACGATGTTAGTTTTAGAGCCTATTTTACTTATTTTACTTATTTTTATGGCAAATAATATGCTAAATAAGATATTATTGCCCATTAAAAATATAAATAAGACTGCCAAAAGTATCTCTGTAAATAATTTTAATACAAAAATTCCGCTCTATAACAATGAGAATGAGATAAAAGAATTGGCACAAACTTTCAACAATATGATAGACAGGCTAAAAGAGGGGGTGCAAACAATCGAAAGATTCAACTCAGATGTTTCACATGAGCTTAAAACACCGCTTACTGTTATAAATGGACAGATTGAATTGGCCTTAAAAAAAGATAGAGATATCTCATACTATAAACACAGTTTGCACACTATAAGAGCTGAATCAAAGAAAATTCAAGAGATTACAGAAGAGTTGCTGTTTTTAAGTAAATTTTCCAAAAATGACATAGAAGAAAAATTTAAAAGCTGTGATTTTAATGCTATTTTGATAGAAGCTTTAGAAAAATACTCGAAAATTGCAAAAGAAAAAAATATTAACATAGAAATCGTAAAATTTGAAAAAGCAACCAAACAAGCAAACGAACCATTGATTTTTTCTATTTTTTCAAATATCATAGATAATGCTATAAAATATACACCAAATAATAAAAATATTTTTGTCTCATTATATAAAAATGAAAAGATTCACTTTATCATTAAAGATGAAGGTATTGGGATACCTAAAAATGAATTATCTAAAATAACAGACAGATTTTACAGGATTGATAAATCAAGAAATAAAAAAATTAAAGGTTTTGGTCTTGGACTTTGCATAGTCAAAAATAGCGTAGAGCTTCACAATGCGGAGTTGAAAATAACTTCCATTGAAAAAAGCGGAACACAAGTAGAAGTTATATTTTAATTTTCATTTCATTTTCATAGTCTATACTTTCATAAAAAAGGATAGATATGTTAACGACTATTATAAGATCTGCAAAAGATTTCTTTGATAAAAAGATACTTTTGCTCTCTTTTGTACCTATGCTGGTATCTGCGTCTATTATTGGTTTTATCTTTTTTTTATTTTCCGGCACTATACATGGTTTTTTTATCTGGATTATAAGCCATATTCCTTTCATAAGCGGTGATTTGGTAGTCAGTGTAACACAAAGTTTTTTTGGTGTTATTGTTTTTTATGAACTTATGATCATAAGTTCAGTGCTTTTTGTAGGCATTGTTGCCGATGGCGTAGTAGATAGGATAAATGCAAAATATTATCACTTGGGAAAAAGAGGATTTGGAACATTTTCAGGCTCAATGTTCAAAGCAATCAAATCGAACATTTTATTTATAGTTTTATTTATGGTTTTGCTTCCAACTATGTTCATACCATTTTTTAATATATTTATACACTTATTATTGTGGTCAATTTTAATAAAAGAGCCGATGTTTTACGACAGTCTTTCATTTTATGCGACAAAAGTAGAATTTAATAATATTAAAAAAAGATACAAGCTTCAAACATGGATTATAAGTTTTATATCAGCAGCTTTATTTTTGATCCCTGTTTTCGGTGTATTTTTATATATATTGCAGTTAATCATATTTACGCATTTCAATTTAAAAAATTTAAAAAGGATTCAAAATGATAGGTAAAAAGTTTCATTATATCTTTGCTTCATTGTTGATCATAGTTGGGTTGTCCGTATTCTTATACCCTTGGCTTTTTGAAATGCCTAAAGTTCTTGATTGGAATTATACCCATCTTCAAAAAATACAAAAACAAAAAACAAAAGGTGATAATTTTTCATTTGTTGTTTTTGGAGACAATAAAAACTCTGTTTTTTCATTTCCCAAACTTATAAAAGAGCTCAACAAGGAAAATATTGCCTTTTCGCTGGAAACTGGAGATTTGATAGACAATATGATAGATGGCGGCTCTGAGTATAAAATCTATCTAAATCAAATAAAAAAACTTAAAAAACCACTTTTGGTAGTTCCTGGTAATCATGAAACCGAGGGTATGAGTTCGGCTTATTATTATCTTTTTGGTAAAGCTTACTATGCTTTTGCTTATAAAAATTCATATTTTCTCATGCTTGATGGTTCTCACGAGACAGGAATGGGTCCACAAGAAATATCTTGGCTAAAACAAAAACTAAAAAATGTAAAAAACTATAAGCATACTTTTGTGTTTATGCATATACCTATTCATGATCCGGTAAAAGACTCCATCGTAAAAAGTCAATTTGATGAGCCATTTGCTTCAAAACTACAAAATCTATTTGATAAATACAAAATAGATATGATTTTTACAGCTCATGAACATGGATACTTTACAGGAAAATGGGGTAATACACCTTATACAGTTACAGGAGGTGCCGGTGCAGAACTTGGAGGTGATAATCCAAAGCACTTCTTTCATCACTTTATTTTAGTAAAAGTTAACGGTAACAAAGTAAGCTACAAACCTATTCAAGTAGGAGCCATAGAGACATCGCTCATTGCGCAGTTTGCTCACAATGTAAAAGAATTTGTTAGCATGTATTTCTTGGCTCATTGGGATTTAATGTTAGTGATAATTGGATTATTGTATCTTTTTATCTATGGTTGTTTTATTAAGAAAATTAAAAAAATATAGGAGTTTATCATGAAATCAAACAGTATTGTAGTCTCAAAATACTATAAAAATAAAAAAATAAAATCTAAAATAAATTATACATTTTATACAATTAAAAAGATATACAAAAGATTTAAAATATCGCAAACCGGTCAATGTATAGAAAAAAATGTAAGCAGTTCTTTAAAATTTTTAAATAACTTCAAAGATAATGCCGTACGAACAGGCGCTATAGCCCCCTCATCCAAAACTCTGGCAAAGTATATAACTGATATCGCTCTTCTTGATGAAAGAAAATGTATAGTTGAACTTGGTTCGGGAACTGGCTCTTTTACAAAAGAAATTATAAAAAAGAAAAGCAAAGGATCTCTATTTTTCTCTTTGGAAATAAACAAATACTTTGCAGAGAAAACAAAAACTTGTTGCCCTGATGCAACAATACACAATGATAGTGCCGAAAATATACAAAAATATTTAAAAGAAGCTCAAAAAGATGAATGTGATTGTATTATATCGGGGTTGCCTTGGTCTTGTTTTGATGAAAAATATCAAACTGATTTAATAGATAGAATTTATGAATCATTAGAAAGAAATGGTGAATTTCTAACTTTTGCATATCTACAAAGTTCATTTCTACCTCAAGGTATAAAATTTAAAAAATTATTGAATGATAGATTTAAAGTTGTAATCCAAACAAAAATTATCTGGAACAATTTACCACCGGCTTTTGTCTATCATTGCACAAAGTAAAACCAATTTAAAAAGGCATGGCAATGAAAATTATATTTGAAAGATTAC
>JALWUQ010000018.1 GCA_026993075.1 Campylobacteraceae bacterium | reverse complement strand
TTTTTTTTAGGATATATAAATGATACTTATTGCAGGACCATGCGTTATAGAAAATAAAGACAATCTTTTTAAAATAGCAGAAGGATTGAAAAAATACCATGAAGATGACAGGATAGATTTTTATTTCAAAGCTTCATTTGATAAAGCAAATAGAACAAGTTTGGAGAGTTTTAGGGGTCCTGGGCTTCAGGATGGGCTCTCAATGTTGAAAGATATCCAAGATAAGTTTGGATATAAACTTTTGACTGATATTCATGAGAGTTGGCAGGTTGAGGAAGCTGCCAAAGTTGTAGATATACTTCAAATCCCCGCATTTTTATGTCGTCAAACTGATTTGTTGGTAAGTGCAGCCAAAACAGATAGAGTGGTCAATATCAAAAAAGGTCAATTTATGAATCCTGAGGATATGGCTTATTCAGTAGGAAAAGTTTTAAAAACAAGAGGTTTTGATGAGGTGGATTATAAAACTTCAAAAGAGGCAAATGTTTGGCTGACTGAGAGAGGGAGTAGTTTTGGATACGGGAATCTGGTAGTTGATATGAGAAGTTTAGAGATAATGAGAAAATTTGCTCCTGTAGTTTTTGATGCCACACACTCAGTACAGATGCCTGGAGGTGCTGGAGGAAAAAGTAGCGGTAAAAAAGAGTTTGTGTCACCTTTAAGCAGAGCGGCAGCTGCGGTGGGTGTTGATGGATTTTTCTTTGAAACACATTTTGATCCTTCCGTTGCGCTTAGTGATGGGGCAAATATGCTAAAACTTGAAGAGCTCGAACAGTGTATCAAAGATATATTTGCCATCAAAGAAGCACTGGAAATTAGTCAATAGTGGATAGGATTTAGATTATGATAAGGAATGTTTTACTATATGGTGAAAATATACAAAAAAAAAGAGAGGAGATAAAAGAGTACTTCTTACAGGTTTATGAAACTTATGAGAAGCTTTTTGAGATTTTAAAAAGTGATGAGGTTTTTTATAAAAAAGCAAATCCTCTAAGGCATCCTTTGATATTTTACTTTGGTCATACAGCTACATTTTTTATCAATAAACTAATTCTTGCAAAAATTATCAAAAAAAGGATCAATCCAACTTTTGAATCCATATTTGCAATAGGCGTGGATGAGATGAGTTGGGATGATCTTGATGATCAAAACTATGAGTGGCCGAGTGTAAAAGAAGTAAGACTTTACAGAAATGAAGTTAAAAAAAATATCTTGCATCTTATAGAAACTTTGCCTTTGAAGCTGCCTATTGATTGGGAGTCTCCTTTTTGGGCGATTTTAATGGGAATTGAGCATGAAAATATACATATAGAGACTTCTTCAGTGCTTATGAGGGAACTACAGGTAGAGTATGTAAAACCACATAAAGATTTTCCAATCTGCAAAACAAGTGCCAATGCTCCTAAAAATGAACTTCTTATGTTGCCTGGTGCAAAGGTTATCATGGGTAAAAGTTTTGATAGTGATGATTACTATGGCTGGGATAATGAGTATGGTTTCAAAGAAGAGTTTGTAGAGGATTTTAAAGCTTCAAAATATCTTGTAAGCAATGAAGAGTTTTTAGAATTTGTCAAAAACGGCGGATATGAAAAAGAGGAGTTTTGGAGTGATGAGGGAAAAAGGTGGCTCTCTTTTAAAAAGGCAAAACATCCTACTTTTTGGGTAAAAACAGGTAATACTTACAGATATAGAACGATAGCAGATATCATAGACATGCCCTGGAACTGGCCTGTTGATGTAAGCTATCTTGAGGCTGAGGCCTTTTGTAACTATCTGTCAAAAAAGCTAAATAAACCAATAAGACTCCCAAGTGAAGCTGAGTACTACAGACTTTATGAATATGTAAAAGTTCCGGATATTTCGAAGTGGAAAGAAAAAGCCCCGGCAAATATCAATCTTGAATACTTTGCCTCTTCAACTCCGGTTGATAAATTTAAATTTGGTGAATTTTATGATGTTATCGGCAATATCTGGCAGTGGAGCTGTACCCAGATAGACGGATATGAAGGGTTTAAAGTCCATCCTTTGTATGATGACTTTTCTACTCCGACATTTGACGGAAAACATAATCTTATCAAAGGAGGCTCTTTTATAAGTTGCGGAAATGAAGTCTTAAAAAGTGCAAGATATGCCTTCAGAAGACACTTTTTCCAACATGCTGGTTTTAGATATGTAGAATCGAAAAAAATTATAAAAACTAATGTTGAAAAGTATGAAGATGATGTAGAACTTACAAAATATATAGAGCAATGCTATTTTAGAGAGTATCTTGGAGTTAAAAATTATCATAAAGAGTTTAGTGATTATATAGCTAAATTTGTAAAAGATAAGAAAAAAGAGAGGGCTTTTGAGTTTGGTACACTTGCTGGTAGGGTTGGCTTTGAATTAGCAAAAGAGTATAAAAAGGTTCACTCTCTTGACTTTACCGCAAGGCTTATACAGTTTGCAGTTAACTTGAAAAAGAGTGGAAAACTTAAGTATATACTAAAAGATGAGAGCGATATAGTACTTTTTAAAGAGATATATTTAAGTGATTTTGACTTTGCTGAAGTTAAAGAGAGGGTTGAGTTTTGGCAGGGTGATATGGCAAATCTAAAACCAAATTTCAAAGGATATGATTTGGTAGTAGTAAATGATGCCATTACAAGAAGTTACAATCCTAAAAAATTCCTGTTAGAAATTGATAAAAGAATGAATGATAAAGCTTTGCTTGTCATATCTTCAAGTTATGACTGGGATGAGAAAATCACTCCAAAGGATAAGTGGATAGGCGGTATCAAAAAAAATGGTGAAAACTTTCATACAAAAGAGGCTTTAAAAGAGTTTCTTGAGAGTAGATTTGAACTGCTTGATGAGGGCAAAATGATACCTTGTGTAACAAGAGAGGATAGTAAAAACTTTTCATATAAAAATATAGAGGTATTGATATGGCAAAAAAGATAAATTTTGATAAAAAAGTAAACAGGATCGGCAGTGACAGTATAAAGTTTGCCAATTTGGATAAAAGGTACGGAAGCCATGATATTATACCTATGTGGGTTGCCGATATGGACTTCCTTTCAGCCAAAGAGATAAGAAAAGCTCTCAAAAAAAGAGTGAAAAAGGGAGTTTTTGGATATCCGTATAATGATAAAAGCATATATAATTCCATATATTCTTGGCAAGAAAGAAGATATGGATGGAAGATAAAAAAAGGCTCTATCTCTTTGGCAAGTGGAGTTGTAAACTCTATAGCTTTTTTGATTCAAGCTTTTAGTAAAGTTGGGGATAATATCATCATCCAGTCCCCTGTTTATCAACCTTTTGCAAGAACTATAAAGGAAAATGAGAGAAAAGTTAGCAGAAATTCCCTTGTTTTGAAAAATGGAAAGTATGAGATAGATTTTAAAGATTTTCAAAAGAGGGCAAAAGATGCAAAGATCTTTATACTATGCAATCCTCACAATCCTACCGGTAAAGTTTTTTCAAAAAAAGAGCTTTTGAAGTTGGCAGAGATTTGTTTAAAAAATAATGTGCTTATCATAAGCGATGAGATTCATAGCGATTTTTTATATGACGATAAAAAACATATCCCCATAGCTTTACTTTCAAAACATATCTCAAAAAAAACGATTACACTAAATGCTCCAAGCAAATCGTTTAATATAGCAGGACTTATGACATCATATGTAATATGTGAAGATAAAAAACTTGAAGCCATATATAAAAATTATCTCAAAAAGTTTGAGCTGATGGATAATAATATATTTGGCACTTTAGCCTTAAAAATTGCATATAAAAGTTGTGAAGAGTGGATGGATGAAACAGTAGAGTATCTTCAAAAAAACAGAGACTTCGCCATCAATTTTATAAAAAATGAGATACCTCTTCTTAAAGTTATAAAACCGGAAGCTACTTATCTTTTGTGGATAGATTTTAGAAAAATAGGACTCAAGCCGAGTGAACTTGAAAAATTTTTGATTACAAAAGCAAAAATAGGTCTAAATAACGGGCTGATATACGGCAAAGAAGGCTCAGGCTTTGCAAGACTAAATTTTGGAACTCAGAGAAATATACTAAAAATAGCTTTAGAAAACTTAAAGCAATCTATAAATGATTTTATAGTATAATATTTCTCAAAAATTAAGGAAAATTTATGAACATTATAGAAGGAAAACTAAAATTAGATAAAAACAGTCGTATTGCCATCATAAATAGCAGGTTTAACCACATCATAACCGATAGGCTCACAGAAGGTGCAAGGGATTCTTTTTTAAGACATGGAGGAAATGAAAATAATCTTGATCTTGTATTGGTTCCGGGTGCTTTCGAAACTCCGTTTGCTCTTGATAAACTCTTGTTTTCAGGAAAATATGATGGAGTCTGCTGTCTTGGAGCAGTTATAAGAGGAGGTACTCCTCACTTTGACTATGTCGCAGCCGAAGCTACAAAAGGTGTGGCAAATACAACTCTTAAATACAAAACACCGGTTGCATTTGGAATACTCACAACCGATACGATAGAACAAGCTATTGAGCGAGCCGGCAGTAAAGCTGGCAATAAAGGTTTTGAGGCAATGACGGGACTTATTGAATTGATTGATTTATACAAAGGCATATAATGGCAACAAGACATCAAGTGAGAGAAGCTATAGTATCTTTACTCTATGCCCATGATATCGGTAATACTGAAGTTGAAAAGTTTGAAAATAATATCTTAGAAGATAAAAAAATACGAAATAAACAAAAAGAATTTGCATTATCTCTTTTAAATGGTGTTTTGCAAAATTTAGAAAATATTGATGCACAGATAGACAAACACTTAAAAGAGTGGAATATAAAAGAAATAGGGCATGTAGAAAGAGTTATATTGAGACTTGCCACATTTGAGCTGATGGAAAAAAGCATTGATGATGCAGTTGTTATAAATGAAGCTATTGAGTTATCAAAAACACTTTGTGGTGATAATGTTCCCAAATTTATCAATGGTGTTTTAGGATCTATTCAAAAGGAGAAAAGATGAAATTGTGCATTGCATTGGATTTACCTACTTTAGAAGAGAATATATCACTTGCTAAAAGTTTAAAAGACTTTGATATATGGTTAAAAGTCGGTTTTAGATCATTCATAAGAGATGGAAAAAAGATTATCAGTGAACTCAAAGAAATCAATCCTAAGTTTAAGATATTTTTAGATTTAAAATTGTATGATATTCCAAATACTATGGCTGATGCAGCTTCGGAAATATCAGAACTTGAAGTTGATATGTTTAATATACATATTTCAAGTGGTGTTCAAGCTATGAAAGGTGTCATGCAAAGAATTAGCAATAAAAAAGACAGACCCTTGGTTCTTGGAGTTTCAGTACTTACGAGCTTTGATAATAAATGTTTTAAAGAGATTTACAGCTCTACAATAGATAAAAAAAGTATATTATTTGCAAAAAAAGCTCATGAATGTAAACTTGATGGTGTAGTTTGTTCTGCTTATGAGAGTAAGATTATAAAAGACAGCACTAAGCCTTCTTTTTTAACATTGACTCCCGGAATAAGACCTTTTGGAGAAGATGGCAATGATCAAAAAAGAGTTGCAAATCTTGATATCGCAAAAGAAAATTCAGTTGATTTTATAGTAGTAGGAAGACCTATATATCAATCAAGTGATCCAAGATACACAGTACAAAAAATCTTAAAAAGGATATAGCCATGGGTAAGAAAATTCTTATAAGTTTAGTTGTTATAATGGCAGCTATTATTGTAACATTGGTAGCTATTGTCATGACATTCAATTTAAATAAATATAAGCCGCAAATAGAAAAAAAAGTATATGAAGCAACAGGTAAAGAGTTAAAAATACAAGGCAAAATAGGGCTTTCACTTTCACCTTTTGGAATAAGTGCAAAAGATATAGTGATAAAAAATCCAAAAGGATTTAGCTCACAAGATATGCTAAAGCTTGGAAAAGTAGCGATATCGTTGCAATTGGCACCTCTTTTAAATAAGCAAATAAAAATAAATTATGTAAAACTTATCAATATCAATTTATTGGTAGAAAAATCAAAAAAAGGTATTTTAAATCTTGCATTAAAAAAGAAACAAATCTCATCAAAACCGGCTAAAAAAGAAATAAGTGATAGCAGCGGTACGCTACCTATGGTAAATGTCGGTAAGGTTTTACTTGAAAATGTAAATATAATCTATAAAGATCATCAAACAAATACAAAAGCAAATGTAAACGGGTTAAATCTAAGTATAAATAATATTGCACTTTCTGGAGATAAAGATATATTAAAAGCTCTTTCTCTTAAAGGATTGCTCACTATAAATAATATAAAATATGATAGATATTTACTAAAAAATATATCTGCAAATTTTAAATTTAAAGATAAAATCGCAACAATAGATCCTATGAAATTAACTACTTTTAACTCAACTGCCATTGGTAAACTTATCTATAACATGCAAAATAAAACTCCTAAGATATATATACAAGAGCATATTGGAAAATTTGATTTGGCTGAAATTTCAAAAGAGTTTATAAAAAGTAAAAAGATTTCATTAAATGGTTATGTAAAAGCCGATGTAAAACTCGCAATGACAGGGCAAACACCAAAACAAATAACTAAATCCCTAAGTGGGAAAATATATGTAGTTGGTGATAACTTTGGAGTAAAAGGTATAGATTTAAATAAAATATTAAGTGCTTATGATAAGACTAAAAGTTTAAATGTAAAAGATGTGGGTGCCTTTATGCTCGCAGGTCCAGTAGGCCTTGCGCTAACAAAAGGTGCTGATGCTGGTAGTGCAGTAGCTGGGATAGGCTCTGGAGAAACTACAGCTATCAAAAAAATGGTAATAAATACACCTATACAAAAAGGCATACTTATATTGAAAGATGTTGCTCTTTCAACAGGAAAATACAGATTGGCAATAAAAGGAAAATTAAATCTTTATAATAAAAGATTTATTCATGTAGCAGTAGGCTTTCTAAATAAAAAAGGTTGCGCCAAGATATCACAAACTGTAAGTGGCTCATTTTCAAAACCAAAAGTAAATACTTCAAAACTTGCTGTAAGTGCAGTAACTGGCATGGTTACTTCTTTGTTTGGACAGTTCAAGGGACTTGCAGGTGGAAAAAAGAAAACAAAATGTAAAGTTTTTTATAACGGATCTGTAAAATAGACAAACAGACCTCAAAAGAGGTCTGTTTAAGTAAAGTATTATGAATATTTTTATATAATCACTTTCTAATTTTAGGACAGGTGGGTGAGTTGGCTGAAACCACATCCCTGCTAAGGATGCGTACTGGTAACGGTACCGAGGGTTCGAATCCCTCCCTGTCCGCCAT
>JALWUQ010000017.1 GCA_026993075.1 Campylobacteraceae bacterium | reverse complement strand
AGTTAATAATTTAGGAGGCAATTATGAATATAAAATATTCTATAGCGGCGTTAAGTACCGCAGTTTTACTTATTTCAGGCTGTGCGGTTGCGAGTGAAAACTCAAGCACTAATAATTCTATGCAAAACTCGTCCATAAGTAAAAAAGGTATGATGAAGCCACCATTTGGAGGTTTGGCTGATGTATCTTATGCACACAATCTTTGGAATGAGCTTCAAAGCAGAGGGTTCAATACTACCAATTCTAAACTTTATACAGGCGGACCGCCTCATGGACAAGTAAGAGAAGTGTTAGAGGGTAAAATAAATGGCAATCTTGTAGTGCTAAAGAGAAACTATTATGGTAAATCTATAACAGTTGCCAAAGTTTCAGCCGATAGAGCAAAGTATTTAAAGTCTATAACCGTAATGGCAAAAAGACCAGGATATGACCCTGCCGATAAAGATTGGTTTTGGGTAAAATATGCTCCAAATGGTACGATTATGAAAAATCCTAAAGGTATGAAACTTGCCGGAAAAGTGGCAAAAGGTATGGCAAAAGGATGTATTTCTTGTCATGCCGGAGCATCAGGAAATGACTTTTTATATATCCAGGATAAAAACATAAGTCCAAAAGCTACTCTCATAGGCTCAATGTAGCGACATAAAGGCAAAGCAATCTTGTAATTGACCTTACGCACTTTTTTCTCGAAAAGTCCTACTTTTCGTAAGCTTCAAGGGGGTTGTAGGGACTTTGAGTTTCTGCCACTATAACGAGCTTTGCTCATTATAGTGCGTAAGGTCAGCTTGTAAAATAAAAATTACCTTATTTTATTGAAAAATAAGGTAATTTTCTATATAATGCCCTATCTTAAATCTTATTGAACTTCGTCGAATAGTCTTATATCTATTTTATTGTCTTTTTTTTAGAGGTTACTGTCTTGTTTATTTTTGATTCATTGTCTTTAGTATTTTTGTTTTTGATAGCTCTTGGAACTGTGCCAAATCTTTTTTACTCTTTTGGGTATGCTAAAGATATAAAAAGAAAGATATATTATCATATTCATTATTTTGGGTTTATAATCTCTATGATAGGGGTTGTAGTATCAAATAATCTTTTTTTATTTCTGTTTTTTTGGGAACTTATGAGCTTGACAAGTTGGCAGTTGATACTAACAGATCCTGAAAAAAAATCTACTAAAGATGCAGCAAAGTTTTATTTTTTTATGACTCACCTTGGATTTATCTTTTTACTTTTACTTTTCTTGATTGTTTCAAACGGCAATTTGGATATAGATTTCAACAGTGCAAAAGATATAGCAAAAGATTTTGCATATCCAACTTTATTATTTTTCTTTATGATATTTGGCTTTTTAAGTAAAGCCGGAGTTGTGCCGTTTCATGTATGGTTGCCTTATGCACACCCTGAGGCTCCGAGTGCAGTTAGTGCTTTGATGAGTGGAGTTATGCTGAAAGTTGCAATATACGGACTTTTTAGATTTTTATTTGATGTATTGTACCCATGGCCTTTAGAATGGGGTATTGTGATATTGATACTTGGGGCTTTATCATCTTTAGTCGGTGTTTTGTATGCACTAAGTGAGCATGATATCAAAGCACTCCTTGCTAATCATTCTATCGAAAATATAGGTATTATTTTGATAGGTTTTGGAATGGGAATGATTTTTGATGCACTTGGTCTTAAAGATTTAAGTGCTTTTGCATTTATTGCTGCACTATTTCACACATTTAACCATATGAGTTTTAAATCACTTCTTTTTATGAGTGCTGGAAGTGTACTTCATCAAACTCATACCAAAAATATGGAAAAATATGGCGGGCTTATAAAATCGATGCCTGTTACTGCCATTACATTTTTATTGGCATCTATTAGTATCTCTGCTTTGCCTCCTAGTAATGGATTTTTGAGTGAATGGATGATATTTCAGTCTCTTCTTTCTTCAAATTCCATAACTCATGTAGCATTGAAGATTTCCATCCCTTTTGCTGTTTTTGCTCTTGCACTTACAGGAGGACTTGCTATCGCCTGTTTTGTAAAAGCTTATGGGATAACTTTTTTAGGAACAAGCAGAAGTCAAAATGCAAAACATGCAAGAGAATCAAATTTTCTTATGCAAAGTGGAATGGTTTTGATGAGCTTTGTGGTGGTATCCTTGATGCTTTTCACCCCATTTTTTATAAAACTTTTTGATAAAGTTACCCAAGGCTTGCATGGAGTAAGCATATATCACTCTATTTTTAAAGATGGTTTTTTAAGTATTCATTCTATCAGCGACAATGGCGGTGTTGTGAGTCCTGTTATTTTACTATTGGCACTTTTAGTTATCGTATTTATTTTATTTTTTGTCTATAAAAGTTTGAAGTTACCAGTAAGAGTAAAAAATTCTTGGGCATGCGGATATAAAGTGAGTACAAGAACTCAGTACTCTGCGACAGGATTTGCAGGACCTATCAGGAGATTTTTCAGTTGGCTCTACAAGCCAAAAGAGCATTTTGAAAAACAGATTATTTACGGACATGATACGAAATTTGAAACTGCTTTGTATGAAGTTCACATAGAGCCTTTGTTTGAGAAATCATTATATAAAGGGGCAAAGAGTATAACAAATAAAATAAGTTATCTTGTTTATAGATTGGCTCATTTTGAGCAAAGCAGATATTCTGCTATCATATTTAACTTGATGTTATCAGTCTTGTTTGGATATAGGATATTTGCACATCAATTCAGCTGGGCGAATATCACATTGGAAGTTATAATCCTTATAATAAGTATAAAGATTTTAATTATAGGAGACAAAAAATGAGTTTTGTTTACTATATTTTTTCTATCATATTTTTAGTTTTGCTTTCTCCTTTGGTGCTTAGTTTTATTAAGTCTTTTAAAATGAGATTATTATACAAAAAACCTGCATCCTTATTCCAGGGATATAGAAATTTTGCAAAGCTATTTTCGAAAGAAATTATTCTGAGCAAAGAAGCAAGCACTATTACAAAAATTGCACCGTTTTTGGTACTTTCACCTTTGGTTTTGATACTTTTCTTTTTGCCTCCCATATTTAGCGGAAGTTTTTATATAGGCTTTGTAGATGCTTTTACAATAACTGGACTTTTAGCACTTTCTACTTTTTTTCTTATGCTTTTAGGTCTTGATGGGGGCAACAGCTTTGGAGGTATCGGTAGTAGTCGCGAAGCTTTTATATCATCTCTTAGCGAGCCTGCTATGATATTGACAGTTTTTACTATCTCACTTATGGCAAATAATTTAGGTATTGCTAAAGCCGCAATTAATCTAAACAACCATTTTCCGTTTACTCATATGGCGAGTTTTACTTTTGCAACGATTAGTTTTTTTATACTTTTGTTGTGTGAAACAGGCAGGATTCCCATAGACAATCCAGAAACACACCTTGAGCTTACAATGGTGCATGAAGCCATGATACTTGATCTTAGTGGCGCATATCTTGGTATTATAGAGATGGCAAGTTCTATTAAATTTATCATTTTTGCCTCTATGTTTGCATCTTTATTTATGCCGTTTGGACTTGGACTTAATCCTTTTTTATCTCTTGCGGTCTTTATAGCTAAGATTTTTATGATAGCACTTGCGGTGGCTTTTGTGGAAACAAATATGGCAAAACTAAGACTTTTTAAAGTGCCAAATCTTTTAGGAATTGCCATAGTATTTGCATTTTTATCTCTTATTAGCTTTTATGTACTTGGAGGAAATGCCTGATGGTTGATTTTTTTATAGGATTATTTTTAGCGAATTTGATAGTTTCTTTATTTACGACAAGACTTTACAGGCTTCTTCTTTGGTACTCCTTAAACTCCCTCTCTCTTGGAATGGCGGCACTTTTGATAGGTCAAAAATTAAACGATACACCTATGATGATAACCGGTATTGTTACAATTATTTTAAAAGGTATATTTCTTCCTTATATTTTAAAATTTCTCAGTAAAAAATTTAAGCTTGACAGACAGGTATCACCAAATATAAAAGTTCCATACTCTATCATTTTGGTACCTGCTGTTATCGTTTTTACTTTTTATTTAACCGAACCCATAGTAAGTATGATAGGAGGCAATCAAAACTATGTAGCCCTTTCTGTAGCAGCTATGTTTTTATCTCTTATTCTGATGTTAGAACACAAAAATGTAGCTCCTAAAATCATCGGTTTTTTAAGTATGGAAAATGCTCTGTTTTTACTTGGGATAAGCGCAACAGGCGGTATGCCAATGTTGATAGAGCTTGGTATATTTTTCGATTTGTTGATGGCAGTTGTTGTTATAAATTTACTTTTTAGAAAAGAAGAGATTAGCAATGTTTGAATTTTTAATCCCTCCTGTTATCATATTTTTATTATCATTTTTAGATATAGAAAAAGTTAAAAGATTTATGCCTATTGTCGGGGCTACTATGTTAGTTCCTATTGTTTTATCATTTGGAAAAGGAGATATTAATTATTTTAACCATACATTCTTGCTTAATGATTTGGCAAAATATATTTTATTGGTATCAGTGATAGTCGGCATTGGCATATCTCTTGCACTTATCAGCTTGGACAAGCATGTTAAAATCTCAAAAAATGCGTATAAGAATTTTTACCGTTTTTTTGCGATATTTTGGATGGGACTTACTTTGTCAATCCTTTCAAACAATATGGGGATTTACTGGATAGGTTTAGAAAGTGCTACTTTAAGTACAGTTTATATGATAAAAACAAATTCAAGCCTATCGGCTCACAAAGAAGCTTGGAATTATATGATTGTAGGTACTATTGCTATATCGCTTATACTTTTTGGTATTATTTTGATATATGCTAGCGCAAAGCCACTTCTTGGCGAGGATGCCATGAAATTTTCTGTACTTTTGGCAAATATAAAATATATAAAAAACGGATATCTTTTTGAGATAGGTTTTGCTTTTGTAAGTGTTGGGATGTTCGTTAAGATGGGATTCTTTCCTATGAATTTATGGCTTGCCAATATAGAAAGAGCTTCTTTTTATCCGGTAGCAGCGTTATTTAGCGGGATTTTGGAAAGTGCTATAATGATAGGATTTTTTAAATTTTCTTCGATTGCAAAAGAGGTTAATTATTCACACTTGATAGGCTTTGGTTTTTTATATACTATCTTAACTCTTTTTATTGTCTCTTTTTTGATATATCGTGTTAAAGATTTTATGAGGCTGTTTAGTCTCAGCGGTATTGAACATATGGCTATCATCGCTGTATTTTGGATCAGTGGAGCCCATTTTGCAGCATTGCTCCACTTTGGGGCTCATGCTTTTTTGAAACCAGCCCTCTTTGTTTCAACAGGAGTTCTTGAAAGTGGGGGCAAATACCATATAGCCGGAGCTTTAAAAGGATATAAAGACTTTAAAGGAAAATTGTTTGTGTTCATAGTAGGACTTTTGATGTTGGCTATCGTGTCTCTTCCTCCAAGCCCTATGTTTTTTAGTGAGCTTTATGGTTTTGGAACTATGATAAATATCGCTAAAAATTCAAATCATTTGATTTTGATGCTTGTTGGAATTGGACTTTTACTTCTGTTTTTAGCTATCATATTTTATAAATTTATAGAAGTTTATCAATCAATGAAATATGACGGAGTATCAAAAGAGAAAAAAGTTTATTTTAGCGAACTTTTTGCAATAAGTCTCTATGGCGTATGTACGGCAGTCTTGCTCTCTCCTTTTGCTTTTGCTTTTTTAAGGAGTATTTAAAATGATAAATAAAAATGTTGTAGCCCTCGGTTTTGTCAGCTTTTTTACAGATATGGCAAGTAGCATGATAACTCCCATACTTCCTTTGTTTATAGTGTATGTTTTAAACGAGGGAGTTGATAAGCTTGGGTTTGTTGTAGCTGTTGCAACATTTGTATCTTATGCTTTTAGGATTTTATTTGGCTATTTGAGTGATAAATACCAAGTTGTCAAGCCATTTGTGGTTACTGGCTATCTTGTCTCTGCACTTACGAAACCTCTTCTTTATTTTGCGAATACCTGGCAGACAATAGCAGGTTTAAGAGGAATAGAAAGGATGGGTAAAGCCATAAGAAGTGCAACAAAAGATAGTTTGATATCATCTTATTCTGATGGAAAAAGTGGTAAAACTTTTGGTTTTCACAAAACTATGGATATAGCTGGAGAGTTATCCGGAAGCATTATAGCTTTTCTTGTTCTTTATCATTTTGGTAAAAGCAGAGCCGTATTTGAGAATATCTTTGCTTTCACACTAATTCCCGGAATTGTTGCTGTAATCATTGTCTATTTTTTTGTTAAGGACGCACCTTATAAAAAGAAAGAGACAACTTTTAGTTTAAAAGATGATTATTCATTGCTTCCAATGCTTTTTATATACTTCGGGTTTATATTTTTTATGTTTAATGAATCTTTTTATATCATAAAAGCAAAAGAGGCAGGTTTTCGTATAGAGTATATTCCACTTTTGATAGTTTTGCTAAATCTTGTTCAAGTAATGCTTAGCTATTTTTTCGGATTAAAAATAGATAAAGTAGGGGCAAAAAAAATTCTCTTTATTTCATTTGTATTTGGTATCTTATCTATGTTGAGTCTGTATTTTAACTTTATTATTATAGGCTTTGCACTGCTTGGGATATTTACAGTAGCTAGTTTGAATGCCTTGAGAGCTTATATCTCTGTACATGCCTTCAACAAAGGTACGGTGTATGGAATCTTATATGGCGGAGTGGCGCTAAGTGGTGCTTTGGGTGCAGTTGTTATCGGACTTGTATGGAAGTATTTTGGAGAGAGCAGAGCTGTTATTTTTTCGCTAACAGGACTTTGTTTGGTGATTTTATTTTCAGCTATAAAGCTTAAAGGACAAAAATGAGATTGGTTGCAAGATTTGCCAATGATAATATAGAAAATTTTGAAATTATTGATATCTTTGAAGACAAAACCGTTAAAACAATTGTGCCAAAAAGCAATCCTGTGATAAAGAGTATAACCAAAAAATATCCAGCTGCCATTTGGTTTGAGAGAAAGATAAAGGATGATTTTGGTATAAAATTTGAGGGTAGTTTTGATGAGCGGGAACTTGTGCATCATGAAAGGTTTCCAAAGAAAGTATATCCGATGAGAAAAAACTTTGATGGCAAAGTTGAATTTTGTAAATTTGAGCCTTATGAATATGAAGTTATAAAAGGCGATGGAGTTTTTGAAGTGGGTGTCGGTCCCGTACATGCTGGTATCATAGAACCGGGACATTTTCAGTTTTCGCAAGAGGGTGAAAACATGCTTCATCTTGAAGTAAGACATTTTTATACATACAGGGCTATTGAAAAGATGATAGAGGGAAAAACTCCATTTGAAGCTATTGAAATCATTGAAAAAATAAGTGGTATTGAAAGTATAGCTTATCAGGCTGCTTATCTTGATATTCTTTCGCAAAGCTCTAAGGTAGAATTGCCAATGGGAGTCAAAAAGTATAATGCCTTATTGATAGAGCTTGAGAGGGTAATCCATCATATAAATAACCTTGGTTTTATACCAAATGATGCGGGATTTGCTCCTGCTTTGGCGTTTTGCTCTCAAAAAGTTGAAGAAGTTAGAAGAATTTTAAAAGATATAACTTCACACAGATTTGGATTTGGAGCAATCCGTGGTAATAGTGTGGGATTTGATAAAGATAAGTTTTTAAATTTTATTGAGAGTATTGAGCAAGATATAAAATGGTTTAAAGATTGGATTGATGATATGCCTTCTCTTTGGGATAGATTTGATACAACTGGTATCTTAAGAACGAAAAATGCGTTAAAATACTCTTGTATAGGTGTTGTAGCAAGGGCAAGCGGACTTAAAACAGATATGAGAAATAATGAATTTTATAAAAAAAATGGTTTCAAAATGCAAAGAGAAAAAAGTGGCGATGTGGCGGCTAGATTTAACTTAAGAGTTAATGAAGTGCTTAACTCATGTGCTATGATAAAAAAATTTTTGGATTTTGATATAGAAAAGATAGAATTCGGGGATTTACATGATGGCGAGTACAGTTCCTTTGTTGAGAGTTCTATTGGGGAATTGTACTTGTATTTAAAGATTAAAAACGGTCTTGTGGATAGATTTTTCGCAAGAGATCCAAGTTTTATCAACTGGCAGGCAATTCATTTGATGATGAGTGGAAATATCATAGCCGATTTTCCGCTTATCAACAAAAGTTGTGATTTAAGTTATGCTGGAAATGATTTATGAGATTGATAAGTAAGAATGAGGATTAAGGTAAAATGCTACGGTTCTGGAAAAAGAGATTTGATGAGGGATTAAAAACTG
The DNA here is from genome assembly GCA_026993075.1 of Campylobacteraceae bacterium. Classification (GTDB taxonomy): domain Bacteria; phylum Campylobacterota; class Campylobacteria; order Campylobacterales; family JALSKU01; genus JALSKU01. The sequence continues at coordinate 17,538 of JALWUQ010000017.1, read as the reverse complement.
AAGGTCTTGAGGTAGATAATGAAATCAAGAAGATTAAAAAGGATATAAAAGAGAGTATCAAAAAAAGATTTGCAGGAAGTTTGGCCGTGAGAATGGTAGATAGTGGCAGTTGCAACGCCTGTGAAGCTGAATGTAATGCACTAAGTAACCCTTATTATGATCTTGAGAGGCTTGGTATTTATTTTGTGGCAAGCCCAAGACATGCTGATGTTCTTTTGGTAAGTGGAGTAAATACTTTCAATATGCAAGATCATTTGATAGAAGTTTATGAGCAATTACCTTCTCCAAAATGGGTGATAACTTTGGGCGACTGCCCTTTTAATCTTTCAAGTTTTGATAAAACATTTGCTATAAAAGGTGAGGTTGAAAAGATATTGCCAGTTACTCATCACATAAAAGGATGTCCTCCTGAGCCCTCGTATATCATCAAAGGTTTTTTGGAATTTTTAAAAAAGATTTGACAAGGATGCTTAAAAAAAGAGGAGCTTGTTATCTTGTAAAAATTATTATGCACTCATAAGGCAGTGCGGTTATGGGAAAATTAAAAGGAGCAAACGCTCCTTTTAATTTTTATGATATTAGGGATTTAAAACTCATAGAATCTGCGATATCTTCTACTCTCCCAATTCTTCTGATACTTGCTGCAGTACCTTTGTAAAAAGGTATTTTCGTATCAGGATCAACAAAGTCTGTTACCAAATTGTTTACAGGAGAGTTTGGAAAACCAAATGCCATAAAAAGCTCTCCGCTTCTTGTAGAGTCAGTTACATATACAACAGCTCTTACGCTTCCGTAATCATTATAAAGCATTACCAAATCTCCACTTTCTATTCCTTTTTCTCTGGCATCTTTTGGATTGATTTGTACTGGAGCTATGGGCCATCTAGTACTTGGCATCGGTAGTCTTGAAGTTTGGTAGTTTGACTGCCAAATTTCGTTTAAGCGACCTGAGGTTACCCAAAATTCATACTTTCTCATTTGATTGACAACTTGTCTTGGCATTGGCGGTTGAGGTGTTGGTTGAAACATTGCTTTACCTGATTTGGTACTGAATTTATTATCAGTATATAGTCTTCTTGTACCTATAAGTTTGCCATTACTGACTTTTACTATAGGGTTTTGAACTCCATTGTTACCGTTTGCTCTAAGAAGATCATAGCTTGCAAGTCTTCCGGTTGGTCCACCTTGTGAATCCATCATTGCACCCTCTCCGGCAAATCCGTCATTGAATGCATCTTCTGCACTCTTCCAATCAAATCCTTCAAATCTTTTAACCATTTTAACATTTCCCTCTTTTTTATAGAGAGATTTTAATGCATTTGCTATGGATGCTGCTATCAAACAATCAGGCTTTGCAGTTCCTGGTGCATCGACAATTTTTTCAGAGAGTCTAACCCTTCTTTCACCATTCATGGAAGTTAAATTCATCTCCATAGTAGTAGCTCCAGGTAGCGATACATGAGCAACTTCACTCTTGAATGTAGGATATATATCAACATCTATAAAGAAAAGTCCACCATCATATTTACAGGCTCTGTAAATGGCATCTGCCATTGTTTCGTTGTCTGCTCCTAAATTTCTGCCCATAGCTTCTTTGACTATGTCGCTTCTTCTTTTAAAAGCTCCTGCAAGTCTTTCGCCCATTATTGAGTCGATAAAAGGATTACATGCCCATGCGAAAAATGCGAGATAATTCCCTTCGGCTGTTTCTTTATCAACTACTGCAAGATGTTTTCTATCAGGCATGCCTTTTGGTGGTTCGGGTCTGACATAACCCTCTTGGTGACCGCCTAGTCTACAAAGTCCGGTCCCAACTCTTCCAACTGACTGGGTCAATATACCGACATTTACTATAGAAGCAACATTTTGATAATTTTTTATACCCCAAATGATACCTTTTTCATAAAAGATGGCTGTTCTTGGCCTGTGGCCTGATTTTTTGGGTTTTGCTATCCAAGCAGCAGTTTTTTTGATATCATCTATGCTTATACCGGTAACTTCAGAAGCTTTTTTTAGAGAAATAGCATTGGCATTAGCTGTTTTTATAAAGTCTTCAGTATGTTTTTTGATAAAATCTTTTGCTTCCCAGCCTTTTTCATGAATATATGTAAAAAGTGCATTCATTAGTGTTACATCAGTTCCTGGTTTTATTCTAAGATGCAACACTCTGTCATTTCCTGCTAAATCTCTTGCATTTGTTATACTTGCAGTTATTCTAGGGTCTACAAAGATAATTTTACCTGCATCTACACTTTCACCCGGTTCATACTCTTTTTTCTTTGCATCCAAAGTTGCACCCTGTAAATTCTTTGCCCAGTGAAGCAGATACAGATTTGTTTGTGTTTCATAAGGATTTGCACCTATAACAAAGATAGTATCTGAAAGCTCCGTGTCATAGTAGCTTGTATTTAGTTCACCTATTCCCATTTCTCTTGTAGCATACACTTCAGAGTTGTATGCTGGACGATTGTGTATGGCGACTGATTTTGTTTGGATAGCCTTAAAGAAGAGTTTACCTGTTCCCCATGTATTTTCATATCCACCACCACCACCACCGTGGTCAAATACTTTGAATGCTACTTGATCAGGATCGTTATTGTCCATAATCTTTTTCAATACTCTTGCAACCAAATCTGTAGCATCTTGCCATGTGGTTCTGTTTAAATTGTTTCCTCCAAATATTTGTGGATCTTTTAGCCTGTCTCTTGTAAAACTTGTTTTACTATACAGAGTTGCCGCCATAGCGCCGCCTCTGGCTGAATTTTGTCCTTGGTTTACCACACAGTTTTGATCAGGTATAACCATGACATTATACTCTTTGCCGTTTCTGTCTTTTACAGTATTTACCATTTGTTCACTTGCCCAAATACCCAAGGCTGGCTGTTGTTTGGAAAAATCAACGCCTAAAGCATTTCTTTTATTTGTTCCGCTAACACCTATGGGCCATTTATATCCGGTATATCCGCACCCTACGATACAAAATTCACAGGTTATATTTTTTTTCTCTGCTCCAATAGGAGGTAAAGGTCTTTTATCATTTATAGTAAATCCCATGTCTTATCCTTTTATATTTGATTCACGGCCATAAATAAGACCGTTTACGCCATAAGCTATTATTTTGTTATCATCCACTTTTACCAATATCTCAGGAATATTTTCAGTTGCCTGACCGATAATCATTTGTCCGTCTAACTCAGCATCAAATTCGCTAAAATGGCAAGGGCATCTAAAAGCTTTTTTTGAAGGATTATACATAATAGGACAACCTTTGTGAGTACAAAGCAGGCTGTAAGCTTTTATCTCACCATTAACCATAACAGCCTTACACGGTGAGTCAGTATCTGGGTAATTAAAATCAACCTCTCCGGAACTTTTTATTTTTGAAACCAAACCCACTACCTTCTCCTTATATCCATAGAAACTACCACTTTGGGAATTTTGTGAAGCCATCAGTGCAGGTGCTACTACTGCTGCAGCAGTTGCACCTGCTGCTGCTTTTAAAAAGCCTCTTCTTGAGCTTTGATGATTTTTCATTGCCTCTCCTTTATGCAAAATATTGTATAATTAGAAAAAATTATACTTGGCGTTATTATAAACTATAAGTTTTGATTAAATCAATCAATATTATCTTTTTTGGCAAAAGCCTAAAAAAAGGAGTTTGGAGTGTGTTTTAAAAATGTTTTTACACAAAATGGTCAAAAATTGACCATCCTATTTCAAAAATTGACCACCATTCTCTTTCTTAGCAGTATATTTTTATTTGCTTCGGCTAACAAAAATAGACTTGTTCTTGGTTTGACCGGTGTTGTTTTAAAAGAAGATATTGCAAGTATTATCAAACTTAAACTTTATCTTGAAAAAGAAACTCATTTAAATATTGCCTTTAAATTTGTAAAGAGTTATGCAGAGATAAAAACACTTCTTTTAGATAAAAGTATAAATTTTGCCTATATTTGCGGCTCTACTTATGTTGACCTTGAGTCAAGCAATGAGATTGAGCTTTTAGTTTTGCCTACTATTGATAAAAAACCATACTATTATTCATTGATAATAACTCAAAAAAACTCTCTATATAAAAGTCTGTATGATTTGAAAGGAAAAGTTTTTGCTATAAGTGATCCTGAATCCAATTCAGGCTCACTTGTGCCACAATATAAAATATATAAAAAGGGATATAATTTTAAAAATTTTTTTAAAAAAATAATAGTTACTTATGATCATGGTGAATCGATAGATGCTGTACTCTCAGGATATGTTGAAGGAGCAAGTGTAGATAGTGTTGTATATAGAGCATTTGTATATAAAAATCCAAAAAAAGCAAAAAGATTGAAAGTAATAAACATGTTTGGTCCATATCCGATACCTCCTTTTGTGATTAGAAAGGATACTAGTACTGTTATAAAAAAAGAGTTGATAAATGCTTTTTTAAATATGTCAAAAAACAAAGATGGAAAAAAGATATTAAAATCACTCGCAATAGACAGCTTTATAAAGCCGGGAAATATATCATATCAAAAGATAAGAGATATAAAGTATTATTTGAATATAAAAGAAAATAGAAATGATAACTAAGATACTTTCGTTTTCTATAAAAACAAAAATAACATTTACTATTTTTTTAATCATTCTCTTTCTTTCAGGCGGTATCATATATACTGTAAAAAACTCTCTAACTAAAAATATAAAAAGTTCTTCAGTCAATATAGTAAAAGAGTTAGTAGGAGTAAATGAAACTTTTATCATAAAATCTTTATTGGAAGATGATTACTGGAGTATTTATAATGTATTAAAATCCTTATCAAATCTTGATATCATAAAATCAATAGGTGTGATAGATGATAAAGACAAAGTTGTAGCCCATACAAATACAAAAAAATATCATATTTATCAAAATTTTGACCTTCAGGATTTCAAAGGTATAAAAATACCGCTGAGTAGTGATAATGTAAGGCTTGGAACCTGTGTAGTAGAGATAAACAATGATGCCCTTGGATATCTATTTAAAGATATGGATAAACAGATATACATATATATTATTATTTTAGCACTTATATCTTTTGTTTTAGCATATTTTATATCCGAGAGGATTCTTAAAAGATTGAATATACTCTCTTACAATGCAAAATGTATCCAAGAGGGAAAGCTTGATAAAGTAATACAATACAAATCTATCGAAAAAGATGAAATATCAATGTTTCAAGAATCTATGGAAATAATACTTAAGCAACTCAACATATCCATAGATAATGAACAAAAATTGAAAACTTTTTATCATGAGATACTAAAAGGTCTCAATGAACTTATTGTTATTACCGATAAAAAATTTTCTTTAAAATACCAAAATGATCATCCTTTTAAAAATATCATCTTAAAAGAAAATAGATTTAAAAGTGGAATTTTGGTTAAAATAAAAGAGCATATAAGCAACAATACAAATAGATTTGTTTTACATTTAGAAGTACTTGGTAAGGGGATTATTTATCTCTATGTGATTATAGAAAAGATAGGAGAAATGTACTCTTTTTCTTTTACTGATATCACAAAGTTAAAAAATCTCGAAGAAAAAGAGCAGTTGGCAAACTCTTTTGAAATTATCGGAGAAATATCTTCAAGTGTTGTACATGAGATAAAAAATCATCTCCAACCTGTTAAGCTTCTGGTAGAGCAGGAGAGTTTGGATATGGAGGATCACAGAAGAATTGTGGATATTATTGCAAAAATTGATGCTTTGGTAAATGACTTTTTATCTGTAGGCAAACCGATAGATAAAAATTTATCTGAATATATTGATATAAATCTTGCTATAAAAGATTATCTTTTTTTATTTGCCAATGAAATGAAGTCAAAAAATATTCTGCTTTGTAAAGAGTATGGAGTTAACTTAAAAGTACTGATGGGAAATTATGACTATGAATTAATAATAGCAAATTTGATAAAAAATGCTATTGAGGCATCACCAAAAAATGGTAAAATGTTTATCAAAACTTATAAAAAGGATGAATATAAAGTTTTTCAGATAACAAACGAGGGTAAACCCATAGATAAAGATACTATAAAAAATATATCAAAACCGTTTTTTACCACAAAAAAAAGAGGAAGCGGACTGGGACTTTATATAACCTATAAGATAGTTTATCTCTACGGAGGTTTTATAGAGGTTACATCAAGAGAAAGCAAAACTTCATTTAATATCTATTTACCATAAGGAGTAAAGATAATGAATATAGCCATCATCGATGATCAGGAAGATATACAGTATGCAGTGGAAAAAATACTCAAAAAAGAGGGTCATACATGCTATGGCTTTTACGGGAATGAAGCAGATTTGATAGATGCTTTTGAAGTTTTCGACATTGATTTGGTTATTATAGATATGATGCTTGAATATTCACTTACAGGACTGGACATATCAAAAAAATTAAAAGAGCATGACTTTCATATACCTGCTATTATGATAACAGCTTACACGACTCCTTCAAATATGATAGAAGCTTCCAAATCAGGAATAACAGATATCATTAAAAAGCCCTTTAGTTCGCAAGATATAATTGAAACAGTTAATAAATACAAAGAGAATACTAAAACAACCAAACTCTCTTTTGTACAGGATAATGAAGAGTTTATAGGCTCATTTGAAACTATGAAAGAGGCTTATAAAAATATAGGAATAGCCGCAAACAACAGTGAAAATATATTTGTTTACGGAGAGACCGGTACAGGAAAAGAGTTGGTCTCAAAATTGATACATAAAAATTCAAACAGAGCTGACAAACCCTTTATAGCTGTTAACTGCTCTACGATTCCTGAAAATATGTTTGAAAAACTGATGTTTGGTAGGGCTGAGAATTATTTTAAAAATGATTCATCAAAACATATGGGTTATGTGCAACAGTGCGGAGATGGGACTCTTTTTTTAGATGGAGTTTACAATCTCACAGTCCAGTCTCAACTAAAACTTTCAAGGTTTCTTGAGTCTAAAAGTTACTATCCTTTAGGCTCGACCAAAGAAGTCAAATTTAAAGGTAGGATCATTACAACTTCAACCAAAACTCCAAAAGAGTTGCTTGAAGATGAAAATTTTAAAAATGATCTTTATTACAGAATGTCAACTCTTGAGATAGGATTACCAAATCTTCAAAAAAGAAAAAAAGATATAAAGGATTTGAGTGAGTATTTTGTAAAACTTCATAATAAAGAGTTCGAACTAAACTACAAAGGTATAGAAAAAGAAGCTCTTGATCTACTTGAAAATCATCACTTTTATGGCAATGTAAGAGAGTTGAAAAGTACGATTTACAAAGCCATGATATCATCATCAAAAAATACTGTTACTTTAAAAAGTTTACAAGAAATAATGTCAAGGGAAAACAGTAAAAATGTTAACGATATAAGTATAATGTGCAACAAACTTTTAGAAATATATGAATTTAAAAATATAGATAAAATTTTTGAAGATTTTGAAAAAGAGATGATAAAGATACTTTTACACAAGTATCAAAATATAACAAAACTATCCAAAGCCCTGAAAATGTCCAGGAATACGCTAAAGGATAAAATTAAAAAGTACAAAATTGTATAAAATTTTATTCAAAAGACATAGACAAAAGATTTGAGTATGGGTAACCAAGCTATATGAAGTAAAAAAAGAGATAGAAAGAGGTAAAAATATATAAAACTATACTTTAGGTGGGTCACTTTTTATCAAAAAGAACAATAATATCAAAGTGAGAGAGTCAAATACTATATTCTGGCTTATATAGATATTAATAAAATAAAAAGTTTATAAGTTTGAAAAGGACAAATATTTAAAAATCGGTGACTTTACGGATAAAAAGTATAAGTTTGTTTTGAGTAGATACAAAATCAACTTTGATTTGAACTTTATCTTGAGGAAGTCGAGTTAGTATCCTCTTTTGTTTTATCTTTTGCTTTTAAATTTTCCAAAAAATATAATAAATCATTCATATTTTTTTCCTCAAGCCAGTTAAATGACGGCATCGCCGTAATATCTCCTCTTTTAAGTGCTTCTTTAAAATTTGGATTTATGTTGGCAGTAGGATTTAAAATGGACTGTTTTAGAAATTCTTTATTTGCCCATCCGCCTATATTTGTAAGATTTGGGGCTATATTTGGTGGAGCTATTTTTACATTATTGTATCTATGGCAAGCTATACAATTTTGAATAAATATATTTTTTCCATTTTGTAAATCATAATTTTGAGGTATTTGAGTATTGAAATTATTTATATTATTTATATTTTTACTTTTCAATCCTATTTTTATCCATTTTGATATATACTTTATACTGCTGTTATCTTCTTTTGAAAATATTCCAAAAGAGAGGAAAATATCTGTTTGATTTGTATCGATACTTTTTATAAAAAATAGTTTATTTGCATCTGAGCCTATTTTCAAGGTTTGATTATTATCTTTGATGATAGGACTTTTTTGTAATCCATTTGATATATAGGCAAAATAATCTTTTTGATTTGTAATTGTTGATTTTTGTGAAGAAAATATACTTTTATTGTCCTCATTTGGGCAATTACTATTGCAGTTTATATTCAGTTGTTTATGTAAGTTTTCTATTCCTGTGATTGTGACGGTATTATTGGTATCTCCTCCATTTACATAAGGCAATCTTTTTACAGAATTTGGAAACTCTATAAAATATCTATTGATGCTTATTTGTGCACTATTGTTTAAGTCTTGCGGGAATTTGTATAAAATAGCAATATTTGAATCGCTGTATAGTGCTTTTATGTAGATTTCTTTTTTTAGAGGAATTATATTATCTATACTATAAAGAGATATTTTGTATATATCACTACTTAGCCATGCCTTTGAAGTTGTATTGATATCAGATATATTTCCGGGTAGATAAACTGCATTTATCAATTTATTTGCTTCAAGAAATACGGAAAAAAATAAAAAAATAAAAATGATTGATATACTTTTTTTGATCATAAAATAACACCTTTTAAAAAATTGTACTATTTTACCGAAAAAAGTTGTAATTATGGATTATAAAAAGTTTAGGTACATAAAATTTATGTACCTAAAAGAAATAATATTAGTATCTGTATCTTAGATATAGTCTTATATCTTGAGCTTTGCTAACAGGGTTCATACCTTTGGCTTTAGCTTCGTTCATAGTCATTGGTGTACCACCATCGCCAAAGAAAGCATTGCTTCCTGTATAGTTATAATTGATATATGTATATCTAAGTTGTGCTGTAAATTTTTTGCCCATTAAGTCTTTATTGAGCCAAAATTCATAAGCATCACCACGAGCTGCAAGTTTACTTCCTATAAGGGTATCTTCGCTATAAGTGAAGCTTCTCCAGTATTTGCTTCCATGGTTATACTCTAATCCTACTGTTGCATTATTTATAATCTCAGCCGGAAAATTTGCTCCAACATAGATAGATGTACCTGTTTGAGAATTAGGTGATCCTAACATGTCATGGCCATTTGGATGTGTTTTGGTGTATGCGACTGAGGCAAAAAGAATAGTATTGAAAAGAAAGTCACTTGTACCTTCGCCTACGCCATCAGTTATAACGCTTAGAGCACCTCCGGTCATATCTCCTGTTTGATCAAAGTCGTATGTTTGTTTTCCACCCGATGTACCCGCTTTTATCATTCCCGGTAAGTTAAATGCTTTAAGCCACATTGTATGAACTGAGTATTGTCCGTCATCGTAAGGTTTAAATATAAAACCTGCCAAATCCGATGTGCTTCTTCCACTAACCTTTGTATAAGCTGTTGCATTTGGATCTACAAAATAATTTCCTCCAGTTCCTGTTGTATTTTGTGTTATACCATAAAATCTTGGCTCTACATTTGACATTCCTCTGCCCATACAAACTTTGAAGTACATTCCGGAAACATTTGTAACATTTTCAAGTTGCCAAGCAAAGCTCGCACCGTCAAATTCCATATTGATAAGGTGACCCAAAGGAGATTTAGCTTTTTGATCTTCTCTATAATTTACAAGAAGACCGTCAGTTGCAGGTCTCCTTCCTATACTAGCTGTCCATGGGATTTGTGAGCCTAAGAATGTATTGTTTCTATATAACCAATACGCCTCTTTTACTCTTAATTCGTCTGAAGGGTTTGCTGTTTCATTTACAACCCAGTCAAAATAGTTAAAACCCGGAGATTTGGCTCCAAGCGATTGCCCATAAGTCTTATAATAAGCCAATGTTCCAAAAAATGCAAGATTGTCATTTGGTGCAAAAGCCATCTTCAACCATAATCTGTTAGTAAAAATACCGTTTGACTGATTTTCACCATTTGCTCTTTTGTAATTTACAAAGTCATAATCAGTTCTAAAGTCAACACCCCACTTGATATTGTCATGTCCATCATGGGCTTTCACCTCACTTAATTCGTTTCTTAATGCAGAAATATTCATTTTTGTTTGAGCTTTTTTAAGCTCCTGCATTTGGGCTTTTAATTGCTCAATCTCTTTTTGCATACTCGCTTCACTTGCATTTAAGTTGCTAACTGCAAATAGCAGACCTATTAATGCTGGCGAAATCAACCTTTTCATGTGTTCTCCTGTATCTCATTTGTTTGCTCTTTAGCAAAATTTGATGAAATTATTATATTACTTACATAAAATTATAATAAATGTTATGAATATTAATCCATAACATATTTTATTTAATTTTGAATTATTTAATTATACATCTTTTATACTAAATATTATTTTAAATAATGAAATTCTTTTATAAGAGCTTGACTTTAGAACATATGTGCGATATAATTCGTATATGTGAATATATAGGGAGTTGTCATTTGAAATGCTTGGGAAGAAGAAGAAAATTTAGAAATATAAGTAAAGATTATAGCCAAATTTGCTTTAAACCTTGTGGTATAAGAATGGATGAATTGGAAGAAGTTATTGTCTATAAGGATGAAATGGAGGCTATAAGGTTGGCAGATTTTGAAAATCTGTATCAGCAGGATGCTTCAGAAAATATGAAGATATCAAGAACGACTTTTTCGAGAGTGGTTAGTGATGCTAGAAGAAAAATAGCTGATGCTATTTTACATCAAAAAGTTTTAATTATAAAAGATAGAGCATGAATTTTATAATATAAATTAAGTAAACAATTTTAAGGAGAATTTTATGAGATTGGTTTATCCAACAGATGAAAGCATAGGGTATTTAAGTAGAAGAGGTACTCACTTTGGCAAAGCAAAATTTTATACGGTAATTACTTTGGAAGATGGCAATATAAAAGATGTCCAAACAATACAAAATCCTGGACACAGCGGGGGTGCCTGTGGTAATGCTGTTACAAATATACTTAGTTTAAATCCGGACGCTTTAGTAGTTGGCGGTATAGGAGAAAGACCAGCACTTGGCTTTTTGCAAGCTGGTCTTGATGTATTTGTTGATAGGGCTTCTTTGACAGTGCAAGAATCAATTAAACAATTTTTAGAAAATAAGTTGGAAAAATTAGATGGAAGAGGTACTTGTTCGGTGCATTAGGGGTGTCCTAAAGTTTAGGATATAAATTTTTTATCTCCTTAATGGTTTTTTCTAAATTTTCAAATTTAATAGTTGTTATATAGTTGCCTCTTTTTTTATACACTTTATCATAATATTTTTCAAGTAATATCATAGCACAAGTTTTTAAATCATTGTTGTAATATGCTTTTTTAGCATCTATTAGATACTCTTTTTTGATATAAGGGGTTATTTTATCCATAGCATTTTCAAAAAATTCTTCATTAATTGTCTGATAATCTTTTAAAATTCTTTTTGCCCTCTCTTCAAGGGTGGATTCGATCCAAATATGAGGAGAGCTTAGCATTTTTTTATACAGTTTATGAGGGATATGTAGTTTTCCGATTTTTTTACTTTCGCCCTCAAGCAAAGTTATATCATAATGTTTGACTCTTTCAATTTCATCATATATGGAGTTTTGAAACTGCTTTACGCTTGGCTGGGCTCCATTTACAGCTCCAAAACTTGAACCATAGTGATTGGCCAGTTTTTCCAAATCTACCGCATTTTCAAACTCCCTTATTATCTCACTTTTGCCACTTCCTGTGAGTCCGTCAAGTACTAAAAATTTATCATAAGAAAAGTTTTCAAGGTAATTTAAAATATAATTTCTGTAAGATTTATAGCCATTTTCTAACTTATAAACTCTAAAACCTATACTATCTAAAATCGCTCCGAATGAACCGCTTCTTTGCCCGCCTCTTGCACAATAGATAAAAATCTTAGTTTTTGGAGTTAGTTCTGCTAAATTCTTTTGCAGATATTTGGCAATATTTAAACTTATCAGAGATGCCCCTGACATTTTTGCCTTAAATGGTGATTTTTTATATAGCGTTCCTATCTCTTTTCTTTGATCATTATCAAGGACATACAGATTTATAGCATTTTTTATATGAGATTCGCCAAATTCATCAGGACTTCTTGTATCTATTAAAATGAAATCTTCATCCATGCTATTTATAAAATCTTTTATTTGTAATTGTATTATCATAAAAAACGAACCTTTTAAATTAATTTGTGTAAAAATATATGATAAAGCCAATCCATATCAAAACGGTAAATACGATACTTAAAAGCACTCCAAAAGCAGCGATATCTTTAGCGTCTTTAGCCAACTTATTATACTCTTGTTTTACCAAATCCACAGTTTTTTCAATAGCTGTGTTAAATGCTTCTGCAATGAGTGGTATAAAAAGAGAGGCAAACATAAACATTTTCGCCCATAATGGATAAGATAAAAATAATAATAGTATGTTCAAAAGTACAAAAAAAATTCCCTCAATTATAAAAGCTTTTTCAGTTATTAACTCTTTGAAACCATCTATTGCATAAAAAAAGTTATTTTTTATTGAATAATTTGGCTTCAATGTTACTCCTTTAGGTAGATTATATCATATTTTCCATCGCTGAAGTATTTGTCATTAAGAATATCAAATGCAAAAAATGGTTGTCTTAATTGTACTGTTATGCTTTTTAAGATTTCACCTCTTTTTTTTAAAGAATTGTATATGTAATTTCTGGCATTGGTGAGATTTTTAGAAAATTTTGGAATAATACTCCATTGATAACTGTCTATTTTGATTACAGTTGCAACAAATATATGTTTTTTTGATGGACTTATGAAGTTTGTTTTCCAGATTTTTAGTAAGAAATTTTTATTTTTAAGTGAAAAAAGACTTCCTTTATACTTCCAATATATTGGTAAAAATTTTAAAATACTATTTTTTGCGGGGTAGTATTTTGATTTTTTTAGGGCTTGCAGTAAGTTGTCTGTGGATTTGGAGATAAATACAATATTTATAGGCCAAGCATTTAATCCTAACAAGCTTTGTGTAAAGTAGTCTGCATTTTGAATAACTTGTTTAATATTTTTTGTAATATAATATTTTGTGTATGAAATATGATTTTTGCGATAATGAAAGAGTTGTGAGAAAACTATAAAAAATATTAAAAAAGAGGCAATCAAGGTAGCATTAAATATCTTAGTATAATGCTTTTTTCTTGCTATGGCAACCTTATTTTTCTGCTCCTCATAATTTGTAAAAGCTATACCTACGATAAGCCATAAAGTTCCTAATAAATATCCGCTGTAAACATCACTTAAGTAATGTTCTCCTAAATAAACTCTACTCATTCCTATAAGTAGGATGAAAATTGTTGCTATAAAAATAATATTTAATTTTGTTTTAATATTTTTTGAAAAGTGTACTAATAAATAAGCAACAAAACCATATAATGCTATGGATATAGTCGCATGTCCGCTTGGAAATGAGAATGTAGGCTCAATATATAAAGCTATATTCGGTCTTGGTCTGTGAAATGCTATCTTGCCAAGATATATAAAAACTCCTGAACCTACTATTGTAATGGCCCATGGCATGATATAGCGCTTTTTGTTATTGATAAATAAAAAGGTGCAAGATAGAATAAAAAAAACTATTACTACTTCAGTTTTGCCAAGCAATGTTATATATGTAAAAATTTTATTTAACAGAGGAGTTCTTAAAGATGGGATTATATTTGCTACTATGTGATCAACTGTGATGATTGAGTCCTTGCTCAAGAAGTCTTCAATCGCGCCTCCAAATAGTGCTAAAATATATAAAAATGATGATATCAAAGCAGTCAGAGGCAAACCGAAAAAATTTCTTGTATTTGCCCGTCTTTTTATAAATTTTATAGTTTTTGGGTGAGATGTTATCCATTTGCTTATATTTTTATTTGTTAAGATATGATTTTTGGCGGATTTTAGAGCTGTTAGTATATTGGAAGTATTTTTTTTAAGAAAATATATAAGTAGATAAATTATGATAAAAAACAGCATCAACACAATAAGAACATATACACTTCTAGTCAGCCAAAGCTGTGCAACAGATAAAGATGTTGAAAAAATATAGCCGACTCCAACAAATTCAAAACACCATCCAATAGCACCAAGAGTATTCCAAAAAGTAAATTTACCATATCTCATTTTCAAGCTACCTGCCATAAAAGAGATACTTTCTTTGATGCCTGGAAGAAATCTTCCAAAAAAGACGGATATTGAACCATAATGATCTACAAAATATTCCGCTTTTTTTATTATGCTTTGTGGTAAGTGAATCCAAGGCTTTTTTAACAGCGTTGTGCCATATTTTTTACCTAAAAAATAATTGATTTGACCACCTGCAAAAGTACCTATTAATGCAAAAATAAAAATTATTTTAAAACTTATAACCCCTTGCCCTGCAAAAATACCCATAATAAGCAAAATGGTGGATCCAGGTAGAAAGTATCCTGCACCTATCATAGTTTCTAAAAAAGCAGCAAAAAAAGCAATCCACCCGGCATAGTTGCTGTAATGCTGCAAGAAAGGTAGCACTGAATGTTCAAGCATCGAGAGCATCTTTCATCCTTTGTCGTTATTATCTCAAATTTATGATTATTCTATATTTTTTTATCAGTCCTGTCAAATATTGTATAAAGTACGGGTAAAATAGTTAGTGTGAAAAATATATTGACCACTAAGCCGCCGATAACACTTATTGCCAAAGATTGTTCTGTTTTTGAGCCGATTCCTATACCTAAAGCTATCGGAAAAAGTGCTACAATGGCGGTTAAAACCGTCAAAAGTATAGGTCTTGTTCTTTGCCTTACAGCTTCATTGATAGCTTCAAATTTTTCTAAACCATTTCTTCTTTTTCTGTTAATAAAATCAACCAGTACTATACCATTTTTAATACCGACACCCATAAGAGTTATAAGACCTATGAAAAAAGAGAGGTTTATTTCAGAGTGAGTTATAAACATTGCTACAAATGCACCGCTAAAAAGCAAAGGTATATTTAATAATATAGCCAAAGGCTGCAAAGCATTTCCAAGCTGTACTGTAATAACTATATATATTAGTAAGCCAGATATAAAAGCCAATAATGCAAAAGTACTTGCTAATTGCAAAAGCTCTTTGTATTCTCCTGCAAAATTTACATAATATCCTTTTGGTAAGTGCAATTTATCTATTTTTGCAAATAATTCCTGAGTGATTGCCTTGATGTTGCCATCTATCTCCATAGGCATAGTAACAACTTTTTGCATATCAATATGTTCTATTTTACTAGAGCCATCAATTATATGGATTGAGCTTAGTTTGCTTAAGGGTACATATCCCATCTTTGTTTTAATTATAATGCTTTTTAGATATTGCTCATTTACTCTGTCTAATTTTTTACTTTGAATGTAAATAGGCGTGATGATTTGATTTTTAATTACACTTCCTATTTGTTTACCTAATATCTGAAATCTAATAGATTCTAATAATCTTTTTGAGCTAATGTCATAATTTTTTAAAGCAGATAGTTTTGGTTTTAAGATTATTTGAGGTACTTTGTATTTTGTGTTATTAACTATGGAAGCGATATTTGGAATTGTTTTAGCTATTTTTTCTATTTTATTTGATAAAACTATAAGTTCTTTATTGCTGTCCCCATAGATAGTAAGTGCAAACATAGCGGGTATGCCGGACATAGATTCGTCTAATTTCTCTGCCGTTACTTGATGATATAAGCAGATGATACCGGGAATTTTATTGGTATATTTTTTTAATTGGTTCATAACTTTGAAGATAGAATCCGTTCTTTTTGTTTTAAGGCTTATGACAAGTTCTCCTTGATTTACAGGCTCTACTCCAAAAGAATTTCCATCGCTTCCTGTTCTTCTATATACTCCATTGACATTTTTGTTTCTTAAAGCTATCTGTTCAAGTGAATCTCCTATCACATTACTCTCAGAAAGTGAAGTGCCAGGAGGCATGTGGTATTCAAGAAGTATTGCTCCCTCGTCAACTTGTGGTAGAAATGATACAGGTAAAAATATCAGCAAAGCTCCAGAGGCTAAAAATATCAAGAAAGCAAAAGTTGCAACGGTTTTTTTATAATTTAAAAATTTATCTAATATGATAATTACAATTTTTTGAACCATCTTTATAAATCTGTAAGCGATTGGTTTTTTAAGTTTGATATTTTTTCTATGAGCCATATACGCAGGGATAATACTTAAAGATATAATAAGTGATAAGATAAGCATGATGGAGACTACTATGCCAAAAGGCCTTGTAAAATTACCGGCAAGTGAGCCTAAAAATAAAAATGGTATAAATGCGACAACATTGGTCAGTGTTGCACTAACATCAGCTAAAACTATCTCTTTTGTGCCATCTATGGTTGCTTGTATTTTATCCTTTCCAAATTCTATATGTTTCATTATATTTTCAATAACTATAATAGAGTCATCAACAACTATGCCGACAGCGACCGCCATAGCACCAAGAGTTATCATATTTAGGCTGAGTCCTATGAAGTGCATAAAGATAAGTGTTATGACAGCTATTACTGGAACACTCATTGATACAAAAAAGGCACTACCGCTGTTGCCAAGAAATAGTATCATCATGATAAATACCAAAACTATACCAACAACTATATCATCTCTTAAAGAATTGCTTGAGTCTCTTATGACTTTTGATTGATCATACATTTTAGTTATTTTCATTCCCTGCGGAAAGATGGATTGTATGTTTTTGAGTTTTTTATCCAACTCTTTTACAACTGTTATTGTATTTGCATGTGTGTTTTTATATACCAGCAGAGCTATTCCACCTTTACCATTAATGTGTACAGTATATCTTTGGGGGATAAATCCTTTTTTTACAGTAGCTACATCTTTAAGTAGTAAATTTTGTTTTATCGGTATATTTTGCAATTGTTTTATGGAATCTATCTTCCCGTTTCCACTTATCGCATAATCAAGATGGAATCTTTCCATGTACCCATCTAATATTTGTAAATTATTTGCCTGTACGGCTTTTTTAATATCATTATAACTTAAATTATTTTTTATTAGAAGAGATTCTTTTGGTTTTATAATAAAACCCACCTTTCTTCCGCCTATAACTTCTATTTTGTTAACGCCATTTAATGATTTTAGAATATTTGACAATTTAACTGTACAGAAATTTGTAACTTCACCGGTTTTATTTT
>JALWUQ010000016.1 GCA_026993075.1 Campylobacteraceae bacterium | reverse complement strand
CCCAATGAATTTGTTTGAGGTGGGATAATAACTACCTTAAAATCACTATATTTTTCTATAAGTCCTGCTATGAGAGCTATATTTTTTGATTCTTTATGAGAGTATAAATCTTCACCAAGGATGAGAGTTTTATATTTTGCTCTTTTTGATTTTTTAATAATTTCTTCTATCTCTTCTTCGCCGATATTGGTTTCAGCACTTATATAGCCGTTATCAAGTTCACTAAAATACTCTTGCAAATTACTTTCAATATCGTACTCTTTTAAAAGCTCTTTTGCCAAGATAGCCATTACGCCCTCTTCACTACCAACTTCATATCTTACAAAATCAGTAACTATATCTTGAAGTACAAAATCTTCTATAGGATGTATGCTGATTATTTTAGCTCCTCTTTTTTTGGATGCCTCGCTAACGGCAAATCTTACCATAGGATTATCAGTAGATATTTTTAAACCAAGAGTTATAATCATATCACTTTTTGAAATCTCTTTCAAATCACCATTATACAAACTAAGACCACTCTCTTTGGCAAAACCATTTAAAAACTTTTGATACTCTTTTGTACCATGGCTTATAAGCTTATAGTTAAACTTCTCTTTTAGCTTTTGGAGGATTAATGCTTCTTCATTTGTTATGATTGAGCTAAATCTTATAGTATCTGCTTTTTTAAAAGCTTCCAAAGCATTACTGAAAATTTTTTCATCTTTTTTTGCGTTATTATTTGCAAAATCAAAGCCAAATCTACCCGCCCCGCATAAAGATGCAAATTCGTATTCATTTGTAACTCTTGTTATAACTTGTGAAGGATCTTCTATATTTTTATGCCTAACATCATAATACAAAAAGCAAGCACTACTGCAATGAGAACAAGCTGCTGGAATTTGAGTAGACTCCCATGCATTGGCACTGTATTTAAATTCATTTGATATCATTGCGCCAACCGGGCAAACGCTTATACATTCACCGCATTGGATACATTTTCTCATATCATTATCAATAGATGAGTTATAACCGTTTGGTCTTATGTAAAGTGCTGAAGTCCCGACTATTTCATTGCAAGTATGAACACACCTCTCGCACATGATACAAAGATAAGGGTCATATCCAAGTATTTTCCACTTTTTACCTCTTCTTTTTTGCTCTTTTGCTGTAAATTCCTGCGAAGAAACTCTAAATTCCAAAGTTTTATTTTGTAACTCACACTCCCCACTTTTATCACATACTCCACATTGAAGAGGATGATTTACATCATATAATTTCATAATATTTTGTCTATGTTTATAAAGTTCTGATGAGTTTGTATGGATGACAGCTCCATCAACTGCTTTTTCCTGACAACTGAGTATGAAACCGTCCATTCCCTCTATTTCAACTGAACACATTCTGCAAGATGCTATAGGGGTTGTTTTTGTCAAATGACACATTGTAGGGATATAGATATTTTCCCTTCTAGCAACCTCCAAGATAGTTTCACCTTTGTTGGCTTTAAATTTTTGACCATCTATTGTTATATTAATCATTTGCCAAACCTTTATGATTTGAGCTTGTTGCTACCATTGCTATATAGTAGCACCGCATGCATCTCTCGGATTCATTTATGGCTTCATCTCTTGTTAATCCGAAATTTACCTCTTCTTGAGAATATTTTCTTGTATTGATATCTAATTTTTCACTAATTTCTCTTTTAATACCCGGAATCCATCCGGTTATTTTTTCATTTTTATTATATACCTTTAGTTTTCTCAAGTGATCTTCCATTATCTCTTCATCACTCAAAGAAACTTCTCCTGTTTTTAAATACCTTAGCATTACCGAAGAAGCTCTTTTCGCCTGCCCAACAGCATTTACTATGGTCATTGGACCATATTCGCAGTCTCCAGCTGCAAAAATACCTATTTTATTTGTCATATATGTATTATTAAATGTTTTAAATGTACCCCAACTAGTCAAACCAAGCTCCCACTCTTGCGGTAGAAAATCAAGATTTGCACTTTGGCTTACAGCAGGAATCAGATAATCACACTCTATAAAATAGTCACCGCCAATAATATGATTCATTTTTGCTCTTCCGCCATTTGGATCCGGTATAAGCTCAAAAGTATTTACTTTCAATCTCTCAAGCTTATCCTGCTCATTAGTTATTATCTCTTCAATGGCAGAATAAAATCTAAATTCAACCCCTTCTTCCACTGCTTCGTGATACTCTTCGTAACTCGTATTACCGATAATAGTTTTTTCATCTCTTCTGTATAAAAGTATCACTTTTTTTGCATTGGCTCTTATAGCACATCTTACAACATCCATTGAAGTAAAACCTCCACCAACACAAACTACTGTCTTCCCGCTTAAGTCAATATTTTCTCCTATACCCCATTTTACACTCAAATTTATTTGATCTAAAAATTCTATAGCTGGCCAATAACCATCTATTTCATATCTTTCATTTTTTGCTCTTATTTTTTTGGATATTCTTGTTCCTGTTGCTATTAGTATAGCATCATAAGTCTTTTCAAACTCTTTCATCATTTCTTTTGTAACTTTTGTATTCAATATAAAATTAACACCAAGAGCCTTTATAGACTCAATATCTTTATAATATTTATCATAAGGCATTCTATATTCAGGTACTCCAACAGCTACCTCACCGCCGATAACCGGCAATTCTTCATAAACATCACACTCCACACCACCAAGGCTCAAATAATAAGCTCCAGTAAGTCCGGCAGGTCCGGCACCAATAATTGCAACTTTTTTTCCTGTCGCCTTTGCTTTTTTAATAGGATATATAAAATCAAGCCCATGATCACTTTCAAAATCGGCGCCAATTCTTTTAAGCTCCATTATAGAAATAGGTTCATCAAGATTTGCTCTTCTGCAGGCGTCTTCGCAAGGATGAGGACATACACGACCACAAACATGAGCTAATGGCATAGTTTGCTTTGTAGCTTTTAATGATTCCTCAAATTTAAGATCTCTGACACCTTCAATGTAAGCTGGTATATCAACATGACTAGGGCACATGTCGGTACAAGGAGCTGTAATGTTTGCAATATAATTAGTATTATCATTTAGATATTCAGGCGAAGGCTTTTTATTGTTAATCAAATCCAAAAAAGAGCTTTCAAAATATTTCATTATATCAAGTATCGGTGTAGGAACACTCTTGCCTATCTCACACTTACTTGTTGCTTGCATAGTTTCACTGATTTCTTTTAAATGCTCAAGATCGCTAAGTTCTCCCTCTCCTCTTGCAATTTTATCGAGCAAATCATATAAAATCCGTCCACCCCATCGTCCGGGAGTACATCTTCCGCAAGCTTCGCTGTAAACTTGATATTGAGCGGCATATTTCATAGCAAGCTTCACAACATCTACATCTTTTTTAAAAAGAACAAATCCATCCCATCCTATAAAAGCTTCTGTATCATTTTCCACCCTATGTATTTCAGGAAAATAAGAAGTTGACCTTCTCCAGTGTTCTCTTTTTTTATCCCTGTTGTCTATAACATTTCCTTGCCAGGTAGAAAAACGCACCATACTCATCATAATTTATATTCTCCCCTCAAAAAATATAATCTTATCAATACTTAATCGCATTAAACTGCTTTCCTTTTTACAACTATAGTCCAGTCGGCTTCATTAAATTTTAAAGAATTCATAAGTTCGTGGCCATTTTCTTTTATAATATCAGCACTCTTTTGTATAGGAGTAAAATCACCAACTTCAAATAAAAAAATACCAACTTCATCAGGTTTTAAATCATTACCAAGCAACTCAATCATTCTATCATAAAACTTATCTTTTAATGGTCTTAAATCAAATCTTTTCATAATCCATATCTCCCGTATTATCTGTCTATTTCGCCAAAGACTATGTTTAAATTACCGATTATTGCGGTAACATCAGCCAAATAATGACCTGGTAACAATTCTTGCAATATACTAGTATGCCAAAAACTAGGTGCTCGCACCTTAAGTCTATACGGATAAGGATCACCTTGTGAATTGATATAAAAACCAAGTTCCCCTTTTGGAGACTCAGTTGGCACATACACTTCACCGACAGGTGGTCTCATGCCTTGTGTTACAAGTACAAAATGTTGCATTAATGAGTAATTTTGTGTCATTATCTGTTCTTTTGGAGCTGAAATATACTCTGGTGCATGTGCCATAATCTCAGGTTCTGTTTTGTTATACATTGGAGCAAGCTGTTTAAGGATATTTATACTTTGCCTCATCTCCTGCATATAAAGCTTATATCTTCCGTAGCTATCGCATCTATCAGTATATGGCACCTCAAAATCAACTTCATCGTACAACTCATAAGGCTCCTCTTTTCTGATATCCCACTGAACTCCACTAGCTCTTAAAGCTATACCTGAACATCCCCAGCTAATAGCATCTTCTTTTGAAATAATTCCAACATCCTCAAGTCTCATTTTCCAAATTCTATTTTGATCGAGCAATCCTTCATAATCAGCTATATTTTTTGGCATTGTATTCACAAAAACACTCAATTTTCCAAGCCATCCTTCTGGAAGATCAAGAGGGACTCCGCCTATTCTGATAGAAGAATGGGTAAGTCTTGCCCCACAATAATCCTCCATCAAATCCATAGCAAACTCTCTTTCTCTAAAACAAAATAAAAATACGCTCATAGCACCAACATCAAGTGCATGAGTAGCCAGCCAAAAAAGATGAGATATGATTCTATTGAGCTCAAGCAACATCATTCTGATAACTTGCGCCCGTCTTGGTATCTCAAGCCCTATAAGTTTTTCTACACTATGAGCAAAGCCGTAGTTATTTGAAGTTGCTGCTATGTAATCCATCCTGTCTGTTGTAGGCAAAAATTCATTATATATCATATTTTCTGCCATCTTTTCCATACCGCGGTGCAAATAACCAATATCAGGAATTGCTTTTGTCACCTGTTCACCATCCAACTCCAGTATGAGACGCAACTGCCCATGAGCAGAGGGATGCTGTGGTCCAAAATTAACGACCATCCTATTGTCATCTCTATCAAAATTTATATTTTCAAAAAATGGTTTTAGTCTGTTTACTGCTTGCATTTTTTACCTTCTTGTATTTAAGACTTTGGAGTTTTCTTTTTTAAGCTCTTTTACAAAATATACTCCATCTTCTTCTTGATAATCTTGAATTGTTTTTTCCTCACTTGGATTTGAGCCAAATGGAACTTCATGGAAAATTCTAGAAAAGTTTTTAGTATCTTTTCTATCAGTTTTAGCAGGATCTCTTTGTTCTGGCCCTACTATATCACGATACTCTTTTCCAAAAATTGTATCTATCTCATACCAAGAAGCTGCCTCATCTCCTTGAAGAGGATAAGTTTTTCTAAGTGGATGTCCGCTCCAATCATCCGGCATGATAAGTCTTTTTAAATTATAATGGTTATTTACATTTACCCCCATAAGATCATGCATCTCTCTTTCTGCCCAGTCTGCACTTTTGAAAACAGTATATACACTTTCGACAGAACTTTTCTCTTTGATGCGACATTTAACTCTTATTCTTTTTCTTTTTGTCATAGACAGAAGTTGATAAAACACTTCAAATTCTCCACTTTGAGACAAATAATCATTTGCACTAAGCTCTGATAGAACAGTATACGATAACTCATCTTTCATAAAAGTCAATATCTCTTTTATATCAGTTGAATGGACTATTAAGACTAATTGATCTCTTTGGATAAAAGCTTCTTTTATTTCAAATTTTTCATCTATTTTTTTATAATCTTCATTAAGTTGTTTATCCTCTTGCGGATTAAATTTAGGCAACTGTGGTGCTACCCAAAATCTATCATTATAGTATGCTTTTTTTTGAACATTTTTTCTATTTTTATATTCTCTCATTACACCAACCTTTTAGGCTTTCTCTTTTGAAAAGCACTCTCTTTCCTAATCTGTTTTTGAAGCATCATGACTGCATATTGCAAACTTTCTGGTCGTGGCGCACAACCTGGAAGATAAATATCAACGGGGATAACTCTGTCAACCCCCTGAACCGTTGCGTAAGTATTAAACATTCCACCTGTATTTGCGCAACTACCCATACTTATAACCCATTTCGGCTCTGCCATTTGATCATACAATCTTCTTATAAATTGAGCATGTTTTTTCGTTAGGGTTCCAGCTACTATCATGACTTCAGCCTGTCTTGGGCTTGCTCTAAATATCGTACCAAACCTGTCAAAATCATATCTACTTGCTCCACTTGCCATCATTTCGATAGCACAACAAGCAAGCCCATAGGTTAATGCCCAAAGTGAGTTGCTTCTGCCCCACTGAACAAGTTTGTCAACAGTTGTCAAGGCTATTGGCAGCCCGCTGTCTTGAAGATAATTTACTTTATGCTGTGCCATTGCAATGCTCCTTTTTTCCATGCATATATAAATCCAATTGCTAATAATAGTATAAATGATATCATTTCAACAAAACCAAACGATCCTAAAATTTTAAAATCAATAGCCCATGGAAACATAAAAATAATCTCTACATCAAATAATATAAATAATAATGCAAAAAGATAAAATTGAGCAGAAATTTTATTTGGCTGCTTGGTAACTTCTGGACCACATTCATATATAGTTAATTTCAATTTTTCATCATCAAGTCTTGCCAACTTTCTGCTAACAAGCCTTGCTAATACAGTTGTTGCAAAAAATGCTCCAAAACTAAGAGCTAAAAATACAAATGCCCCAAAATACGGATGAGCAAAATTCATATGTCCCATAATTTGACCCCTTGAAGTAAATATTTGAACATGATACTATATTAAAATAAAAATTAATCTTATTTAGTATAAAAATTTAATTTTATATATTAATTTATATATTAATTATGTTACCAATTGTTACTATGAGAATTGTTTATAGGCTCATAACTCCCTATATAGTAGGCAATTATACAATAAATAAAGTGTTTTATAAGTTGTAACTTTAGGTAACAATAAATCCCATTGAGCTACTCTCACCAAATGAACCTGTTATTTCTCTTTTAATTACAGAAGTAAACTCTTTTATAGTAAATACAGGATCATCCATGACTGCAATGCTTAAAGCTGTATTTTTTATAACCATTTTTATCTGTCCACCGGTCAAGGGAAACTTGGCAAGCTCATCAATGCTGAAATTTTCTTCGTATATGGCATGTTCGGGCAAATTTTTACTAAACAAAAGAAGTCTTTGCTTAAAATCAGGTTTTTTAAACTCTATCTTATAGTCAAATCTTCTTGAAAATGCTGTATCAATATTTTCCAGTAAATTTGTTGTCGCTATCAAAATACCCCTGAAATTCTCTATTTGCTCTAAAAATATATTTTGCATTTGATTATGCATTTTGTCTACACTGCTATTTGGTCCGCTTGAACGGGAGCTTAAAAATTGATCCGCCTCATTTAACAGTAACACGGGATTACTCTTTGTTTTTTCAGATAACTCATAATAAGTATCAAATATTTTTCTAACATTTCTTTCACTTTCCCCCACATATTGTGAAAGTATTTTAGAGCAGTCAAAATTTAAAATACTCTTTTTTAAAGATTTTGCCAAAGATAAAGCCGTTATTGTTTTACCAGTTCCTGGATACCCATAAAACATTATTCGTGTTTCCAATCCCTTTTTTCTGTCTATTACACCCCAATCTTTCAATCTGCTCAAAACTTTTCTATCCATTCTCTTTAAAAAATTTCTTAATATTTTCTCTGTTTTTGGATGTAAAACAACATCATCAAGTGTAGTTTTAGGCTCAATTAATTCAAAAATATCTTGTTCTTTTATCAGAACATTTAATTTTATCTTTTTATTATCTTTCTCTTTTTTTGGTCTTATTACTTTTTGTATAATTTCTTCGGATATAAAAAAACTTCTGCTCATTCCGCCAAATGTTGTCAAAACTTCATCAAAATCTATTAATCCCTGTTCTATTAACTTTGAACTCTCTTCCAATAATGCACGATTTTTTATCTTTTCATATTCATTTTTACTTATAATATCTATCAGGGTGTTCATCTCTCTTAAACTCTCAATTTCTGAGCTATACTCTTCTTTTAAAAGAGATAAAAATATAATTTTTTCTTTTTCGCATAATTCATACTCTTTAAAGATATCTTCAACCGCCAATTCACATTTGCTAAGTTCCAATCTTTTTCCAATCCGATTATCAAGTAATTTTAATCTCTCTTTTAAGCGATTGATATTTGGTGAATTTTCTTGAAAATTACTTCTTAACATCGCCAATTTTCTATAAAACTCTATTTTTAAAAATTGGTCTTTTAAGTATTCCAAATGATCAGTATATGGCTCCAGTTCAGGTAATACAAAATCAAAATTTCCATCTTCTAAGAGCTTTAAAAAAGTTGTACTTAAAGATATATTTGCATTTAACAATTCTAAATTGGATAATTCAAGATTTTTTATATTTGAGAGTGAATTTTTTACTATCCATCCCAATTCCATAAGATTTTTTATAATTTCTATTTTTTGGACATATTCATATTTACTGGATGAATATATCTCTTTTAGAAGTGTAGAGGCAACCACATCCTCCACTCCTTCTATATATTTGTGTGTTAAAATTTTAAGTATATTTGCTTCTTCTATGCTGCATTTTAAGTGAGAGAAGATTTGGCTTTCATTAACATCTTTACTTTCCAAAAAATTTATAAGATATTCCATATAGGTTCCTATTTGCTAAATTTGACCAGCTTTAAAGATATAAACTGGATTTAACTATAATTATATTACAATTTTGCTTAAGGAGATTTGTATGGATAATATGATTGAGTTAAATAATGTTAATAAATTTTTTGGGGATTTTCAAGCGCTAAAAGAGATAAACTTCAAAGTAAAAAAAGGAGAGGTCGTTGTCGTGTGCGGTCCAAGTGGCAGTGGAAAATCAACCCTTATAAGATGTATAAATAAATTAGAAGATATAGATGATGGAAAAATTATTGTTGATAGCATAAATCTTGATGAAAAAAAGACAAATGTAACCAAAATAAGAGAAGAAGCAGGCATGGTTTTTCAACATTTCAATCTTTTCCCACACTTGTCAATTATCGAAAATATTATGATTGCACCAATGAAGGTTAGAAAGATTTCTAAAAATGAAGCTCAAAAATTTGCTATGGAGTTGCTTGAGAGAGTAAAAATACCTCATCAGGCAAATAAATATCCATCAGAATTAAGCGGAGGTCAAAAACAAAGAGTTGCTATTGCTAGAACACTTGCGATGAAACCTAAAATTATACTATTTGACGAGCCAACTTCAGCGCTGGATCCTGAAATGATAGGTGAAGTTTTAGATGTTATGAAAGATTTGGCAAAGGAAAATTATACAATTGTCTGTGTTACTCATGAAATGGGCTTTGCTAAAGAAGTTAGTGATCGAATTGTTTTTATGGATAATGGAATTATCGTTGAGGAAAATACTCCGCATGAATTTTTTAATAACCCAAAAACAGATAGAGCAAAAAAATTCTTAAGTGAAATTTTACACCATTAAGTAACCAAAGTAACATACAAATTATTTTTTTCATCATATAATTCTAAAAAATATAAAAGGATGAATTATGTGTATTAATGCTGGAAAAGTTGATAGAATTATTAGAGTTATTATAGGTTTGGTGTTAATTATTTACGGTTTATATATAATTAACTACATAATTGCCGGAATCGGACTTATACCTTTGATAACCGGAATTATCGGGTTTTGCCCTTTTTATACTATCTTTAAGATAAACACAGGATGCAAAAAATAGGTAATATTTAGATATACTTCTTCTATGAAAATAGAAGAATTTGATTTTTACAGTGAATTAAGTCCTTGTGAACAAGATATTTTAAAAGTAAATCTAAAGCCTATTGCTTTAGATAAAAAGTCTATCCTTTTTTATCAAGGAGATATTACAAAAGATATTTTATTTTTAACTGAGGGCGAAGTTAGAGTTTATATACAAGGTGATGGAATAAATGAAATTACTTTATATACTCTAAATCCCAATGAGCAGTGTATTGTCAATACAACTTCTGCTATAAATCAAACACCTGCAATAGGATCTGCCATAACTTCCTCGCCTGTAAAAGGTTATATGTTAAATAGAGATATTGTGATTGATTTGATGCAAAAAAATAATAATTATCAAAAATATATATTCTCTCTTTTGACTTTAAGGCTTGACTCTTTGGCAAGACTACTTGAGAATATAAAATTTAGACATCTTGATGAGAGGATTTATGAATGGCTAAAAACCCAAAATACCAAGGAGATAACAATTACACACGAAGAGATTGCAAATATAATTGGCTCCACAAGAGTAGTAGTCAGCAGAACTCTTAAAAAACTTGAAAATGAGAATTTGATTTTGCTCAAAAGAGGTAAAATAATTTTGAAATAAATTTATATTCTGATCTTGTGCACTATAATGAGCAAATTTATGAAGCTAACTAAAAATAGAACTTTTTGAGAAAAAAGTGCGTAAGGTCAGTTATATTTCGATATAATTATAAGATGCTTAATTAATAATAATTCCTTATAGTAGGTAAAAAAATGAAAAAATTTATTCTTACATCTTTTGTTGCAATAGGCTTAGGTATATCAGTAAATGCAAATAATTTACCATCTTGGTTTGTCAAAGATAATACAAATATAAACAATATCATCAAAAAGTCAAAAAGCACACATAAAAAAATTATACTTTTTTTTGATTTACAAGGTTGTCCTTATTGTATTAAAATGATAAATGTTAATCTAAGAAGAGGTAAGCTTGCAAAACTCACTAGAGAAAATTTTATTGTTGTTCACATAAATAGCGAGGGTTCTAGAATAGTACATTATAAAAATTTTAAAGGTACTGAAAAAGAATTTAAACAAAAGCTGAAGTTAATATTTTCTCCTACAATGGTATTTTTAAATAAGTCTGGTGATATTATAGCAAAATTTCCAGGATACAGAAATCCTAAAAAATATAAAAGCATACTTAACTATATCATAAGCAAATCATATAAAAAATTCACTTATGAAGAATATTTGAGTGAAATTAAATTTGAAGAGAAGTGGTAACCGCTTCTCTTCAAATTATTAAACTTTTTTACAATTTGTAATTCCAGGGTTATTTTTTACCCCTATAATATCAGGTGTATCAATATGCAAATTTTTGATATGCCTGTGATTTTCCAAATATTTTATAACCGTATCCCATACTGGCTCACCCGGTGACTTTGAACCTACTGTTGACCATCCTGACATTTTATAGCTTTTATTTGCTTCTATTTTCTTGCCGCTGGATAATTGAAGATTACTGATTCTATGTCCTATGGATTTTACAGGATCTATCGTATAAGAAAGTCCACCGGTTCTAACCATATCACCGCCTTGTTGCAAGAAAGCATCTTTATTAAACAAGTTATCTGCAACATCTTCAAGAATATTTTTAATATCACTTCCCTTTACATCTTTAACATAAGTTTCAGGATATGTCATAGCTGTTTGAGTCATAAGGTCATCAAATGTTATATCTTCACCCGGCAATACTGTAGTACCCCATCTAAATCCGGGACTAAGTGATATATCAGAGCCTTTAACCTCTCTTAAAGCATTACATATTATTTGATCAAAACTACCGTTAAAATTGCCTCTTCTATAAAGAAGTGTATCTGTGGTTGCAATTTTTCTTGTCAATTTTGACAAATAAGGTTTTCTGACGCCCTCTATATACTCTTTCATCTTTTTATCTTCTGGAAGAATATTTGAAAATACTGGCAATAAAGTAAATTTAAAATCATTTACTTTATGATTTTTTATATCCATATCCAATACGCTAACAAATTTACCATTACTTCCTGCATTTGTCACATAAGTAACACCGGAGTTATTTTTTACGGAAACAGCTTCTGGAATACCATCGTGTGTATGCCCTCCCATAATAAAATCTATTCCACTTACAACTGAAGCTAATTTTTTATCAACATCAAAACCGTTATGAGATAAGAGTATCACAGCATCTGGCTTCTCTTTTGATCTAACACTGTCTACAAGCTTTTGCAAATCTCCCTGGTGAATACCAAAGCTCCAATCAGGTATAAATCGCTGTGGATTTGCTATAGTTGTATATGGGAATGCCTGTCCTATTATAGCAATCCTATTACCATCTATAGTTTTCATTGTATAAGGCTTAAATGCTCGCCCTGTATCTTCATTATATGCTTGAGCTCCATCCATAAGAGCTTCATCTTTAACAAAAACATTTTGAGCAATAAATTCTGCATCAAGTGCTTTGATATTTTCTAAAATTTCTTTTTCAGTATATGTGAATTCCCAGTGTCCGACCATAACATCGATGCCAAGTAAGTTTTGTGCACCAACCATATCCTTGCCTCTGGTATAAAGAGAGGTGGCACTGCCTTGCCAAGTATCTCCACCATCTATAAATAAGGTATTTTTTCTTCCGTAACTATCTCTTAGGTAATCAGCTAAATATTTTATATGAGCATATCCACCAATCTTTCCATACTTATGTGCAGCATTAACATAATCAACACAAGTTAATGCATGAGCAAGTCTGGTGCCATTTTTTATACCATAATACTTTAAAAAATACTCTCCAACTATATGAGGGGGCTGCCCTAAATTGCCAAAAAAGCCAAGATTTTCACTAGGCTCTCTAAAGTGCACAGGGAGTAATTGTCCATGAGGGTCAGTCATATGTAAAATTCTGGCATTTCCAAAATTTTTCAGTTTATAGTAATCTTTAGGATTTCCGCCTTGCGTAATTTTTGTATGAGAGTTGGCAAATAACTGAGTAGAACCCAATATTGCCATCATATATACAAACTCTCTTCTGCTTATACTACTCATACTAACCTACTTTGGCACAGATAAAAGATAAGTTTTGTTAGCTTCATCTTCTTGCTGAACGGCTCTTATTGCCTGTACGCAGGATTGATATGCAGCAAAAGTAGCATTTTTTATATCGCCTTTTGCCAAAAGTTTTTTTGAAAGTGCGATATCTTGTGATGTTGTAATATACTTATGGTGTATTACATCTCTTGTTCTAAATTCTACTTTATCTTTTTTTGTAACTTTTAGATACATACTTGCCTTTTTAAGCGTTGCATTTATACCTTTGGATGTTTCAGGAGTTTTACATACTTTACTAGCATCAAGTTTTCCCATTTCAATCCTATTTGGTTGTGATGGCTGGGTTGTACAACCTGAAATCAGTATTGTCAAAGCAGCTACACTTCCTAATAAATATATCTTTTTCATATTTTTTCCTTTTATTTTCTAATATCTGGACCGTCAAGCTTTAGTCCATTTGACATATAAGCTAAAAAGTATTCTAAATCTCTATAATCTTTTGATTGTAATTTTTGTGGCTGCTCTCCTTGATTTTTATTACAACCTTTAAACCTTCTTTGCATTGTACCAAGTGCTTGCCATTTTAGTCTGTAAACAGGAAAATGATTATACTGACCAAGTAGTGGAGATAAAGATTCCGCCCTTAATTTATTACCTGCACCTTGAACATGACAAGTTGCACAAGACATTTTAAGACTTCCTCTTTGTGAATAATAATATTTTTTACCAGCATTATAGGCTTTTTCTGCAGCAGCGTTTGGTATAGTCACATTTAAAACCTGACCTCTGGATTTAAATGCAAAATAACCGTCCAAGTCAGCCAACTTCCCCTTTCCATACTTCCAAGGCTTCTCTCCATTTTTAACTCTACACTCATTTATAGCCAATCCTATGGTGATAACTTCTCCTTTTTTGGTATCAAAATATGGATAGTTACCTTTTATGGCAGGATTTGGAAAACAATCTTTAAAAGATTTTCCATTTTTAAATTTAGTATTATAAAGTTTTTCTCCATGACTTACATTAAATACATATGGAGGAAACTCATTTAACTCGGTATATTGTTTTCTTGCATCCAAATCATAAGCATAAGATCCTAAAAGAAAATCGCTTAGTTTAAGATTTTTGGCATACTGTGTTTTTAGTATATGTAAAGGCATATACGGAAAATACTCGGCTCTATTTGCAACAGGATTTTTAAATTTTGCAAGCATGTAATGCTGCAGTGCCAATCTGTCTTTTTCAGCTTGGGCATTAAAGCTTCCAGCTACCAAAATAGTCGCCGAGGCAACTATAAATATTGATGTTTTAACTATTTTTGAGAACATATTTTCTCCTTTTCTTAATTATCTAATTTTTGCAGAACTTGTTTTGCTTTCACCGGTATTATCAATCCAATAAAATACAATCTTGTCACCTTTCTTACCACCTTTAAATGCAAATTGGATATATGGATTTTTTGATAAAAACTGTGTTGAATATAAATCATAAACCAATTGTCCATTATATTTTGCAGTTAGATGTGTGATAAATTTTGCTTTTTTATGTTTCTTTTTAGCCACTAAGTAGCTCAACATCGGATGATGCGCCATTGCTCTTACTGTTGTTATGCCATTTTTTAATTTTGCTATTGCTCTCATTTACTAATTCCTTTTTATTATATTTTTAATATTAATTTTATTTTATTATATCAACCACCACATCCGCCGATAGTAACTTTTACAAGCTTTTTATTTGTATAAAGTTTACCATCAACATTTGCAACAACTACAATATGCCCTGTCTTTCTCATTTTAACTCTAAGTGCATATTTAGGAATACTTGTCGCGGGTACATTAAATACTGCTGCTAATGCTTCAGGATTACCCTCTATAAACACAGCTATCGACTTTACATTTGCTTTATCTGTACTCACAGTGATAGGCACAACCGCACCATTTTCAGCGATATCCGGGGCACTTATACTAACACCACCCTTTATAGTTGCATCGGTTCCATATAAATCTTTTAAGGCTGATTTTATATCTTTATCTGCAAATGCTTTTGCATCTTTTTTTCTAAAATCAACTGCACTTAACTGCGATGGTAAAACAAGAGCTGTTGCAACTACTCCTGCTCCTATTCCTATAAATTTTCTTCTATTCATTTTATCTCCTTTTTTTTATTTAATTGTTTTTAGAAAAGCTACTACTGCTTTTATCTGTTGATTTGAAAGTATTGCATTTTTGCCAAATGGTGGCATCTGACTAACCGGATTTGTAGTATAAGGGTTATATATTTTATTATAAAGAAAACTGGTAGGATAACTGCTCAAGTGGGCCAGTTTTGGACCAAGAGCACCTGCT
The DNA here is from genome assembly GCA_026993075.1 of Campylobacteraceae bacterium. Lineage (GTDB taxonomy): Bacteria > Campylobacterota > Campylobacteria > Campylobacterales > JALSKU01 > JALSKU01. The sequence continues at coordinate 10,631 of JALWUQ010000016.1, read as the reverse complement.
TGAGGTACTTTCATACCTGCAATATTATGACAAGCCAGGCAATTTCCTAGTTTTTTTGATAAAAATATTTTTTTACCCTCTTTTACTAATTTTGCATTACTTTGTGCAAAACTCGAAACTGAAAATAAGCTACTAATAACAGCAGCCATTAATAATATTTTTGACATTTTCATTTGTTCTCCTTTTTATTTACTAGATTCAACCATATAGTCAACTGCATTTTTAATATCTGAATCACTTAAAGATGAGTTGCCTCCTTTTGGTGGCATATTTCCAATTCCATTTATTGCATTGCTATAAACTTTTGAAATCCCCTGTTTTAAAACTTTACTCCAAGCCACACTATCTCCAAACTTTGGCGCACCCAAAACACCAGATCCATGGCAGGACACACAAGTTGAATTGTATATTTTGGCACCTTTTGTGTTTGTACTTACTGTATGAATTTTTTTAGGCTTAGGCAAGTCAAGTGCTTCATTTATCTTAGGTGTAAGATTTCCAACAACATGTGTTATTTTTATCTTTTTAGCACAATTTTTCATACATCTGTTGCCTGTACCAAAATATGGGTTTGTTGAGCTGTTTAAAGAGTGCTTTAAATTTTTATCTTTAGGGATAAATCCATTTTCATTTGGAAGATGTATTTTCATAAAATTCTTATTACTCAATACAAAATCATCATCCATCTCTTTACCGCCAACTGTAATATCATTTAGTGATAAAACATACGCTGTTATAGCATAAGCTTGATCATTTGTAAGTGAATTTGGATGGTCTTGAGGCATAGCTGTTTTGATATACCACAATAAAGTAGTAGCATACGGCCAATAACTTCCTACAGTTTTTAACGGTCCAGGCTCACCCGGTTCTAATATTTGATTTTTTAGTGTTCCTTTTCCTCCGACTAATACAGGAAATCCATTATTTGCTGCACCAAATGTCCCATGACATTTTGAACATTTATTTTCAAATAAATCTGCACCCTGGCTTACACTTCCATGCCCAATATACAAACCTTTTCCATCAGGTCTTATATCTGCACTCCATCCAGAAATTTCCTTTTTTGTAGCTTTTTGCCCTATATGAAAAGGACCTTTTACCTGATCATTTTTTATATATTGAACTCTTAAGTCATTAGGATATATAATAGCACCGTCTACATTTATTTTATATTTGTGAGACGAGGCATAGTAAGCATCAGTATATTTATTTGCCGTAGCGTATGAAATAGTTGCTAAACTCAATCCCAATATTGCCAAAATTGTTTTTTTAGTAAATTGCTTGAACATTATGCACCTCCCCATTTGCTTTAACTTCCCAAGTAGTTATTGAATTTCTATGATAAATCCCCTGAACTCCTCTAATTTTTTTAAGCTTTTGAATTGTCGGCTGAGTCATACCCACTTCGTCAGTTGCTCTGCTAGCAAGGTATATTGGTTTTCCATTCCAAATATATTCTATGGTAAATCTTGTAAATGATTTTGGTAAAATTAATCCCTTAAGCCTTGCTTTAGTCCAATTTTTACCACCATCAAATGTAATATCAACAGCACTGATTCTTCCTCTTCCACTCCATGCAATACCTTGGATTTCAATCTTTTGACCAATTTTTACATCTTTCCATGGCTTTTCAGGACATGGGCTTGTTATAACTGAGTTGACATCCATAACCCAATAATACTGAATAGCTTTACCCGAAGGAAGTAGCATTGTATATTTTGCGGTCTCTTCTTTTGCATGCCAAGGTTTATCACCTATTTTTATTCTTCTAAGCCATTTAACATTTAGATTTCCTTCCCAGCCTGGTACTATCAGTCTAACAGGATACCCTTGTTCAGGTCTCAGGGCTTCTCCGTTTTGAGCATATACTATCATAGCGTCATCTAAAAGTTTTTCTATTGGAATACTCCTTGCCATAGTAGAAGCATCACCGCCTTCAGCTAATGCCCATTTTGCATTTGGTTTAAGACCTAAATCTTTGAGTATAGTCTTCAGTGGAACTCCCGTCCATTGCGCACAGCTTAACATACCTTTTGTAAATTGAACCGAATCAAGCTGTGCTCCTCTCCATTCAGTAGCACCGTTTGCCGGACACTCTATAAAATGAATTCTGCTTTCACTAGGATATCTTTTTATCTCTTCTAATGTAAGTATAATAGGCTTATCAACAAGACCATGTATTATCAATCTGTAATCATTTGGATCTACGATACAGGTACCGTTATGATCTCTTACAAAAAATAATCCATTTGGAGTTATAATACCGTTTTGATCTTGCAATGGCGAAAAAGCAACATCTGCCATAGGATCAGGAGAAAGAAAAGGCACACTTCTTCTTATAACATTATGTTCATAAGCAGAGGGTTGTCCATACGGATGCCAATCTACCGGTTTTCCTGGAATCTTCGCCCAAGATGGTATATTTGGAGGAAGATTTGCAGGGTCAACATTAGCTCCATTTGAAGCCAAAGCATTACTAGCAGCAGCTAAGCCGACAGAGTAAAACAATCCTTTTTTGAAGAATTCTCTTCTCTCATTTGAATGTATCTTTTTATTATTCTCATCATTCACAGATAAAGAAAAAGATTTTTTATCTTTTGTTTTCAATTAAACCTCCTTAAGTTTTAATTCTTAAATATTAAAAAGTATTTGTATTATATTATAAGAATAATTAATATGTCAATAAAAATAGCATAATATATTAAATATATATGAAAAAGTGACTTATTTGTTACATTGAGTAACAATATATTATAATAAGATATAATAAATTATTTTAGAATTTTATAATAATTATTTATATTATAAAATTATTTGATATTAATTATTTGGTATATTGAATTAGTTTTAAGATACTCAAATATAAGAAAAAGACAATAGATGCCACAAGTATGATAGTTGCACCTGAACTTATATTGTAAAAGTATGAGATGCTCAATCCACTAAAAGTAAAAATTAGAGTTAGTATAGTCGATATATAAATCATTTTATACAAAGATGACGAAAATCTCTCTGCTATAAAAGGAGGTATGCTCATAAGTGCGATAACTAGTATCAAACCAACAGCTCTAATAGTGATAATAACACTAATGCCTATAAATACTATCAGCATATAGTATAATATCTTATCCTTCACCCCTCTAAGCTTTGCAAATTCTCTATCAAAACTCATTGCCAATAAATCTTTATGAAAAATTGAAACCAAAACAAGCATTAAAAAATCTAACATTCCCATAATCCAAAGATCGCTTGAGGCAACAGATATAATACTTCCAAAAAGATAACTCATAATATCAGCATGATACCCCGGTGTCAAATCTATAAAAATAATACCTATAGACATTCCTGCTGCCCACATTGCACCTATAACAGGATCTATTCTTTCGCTATTTTTATAAGAAATAGCAGCTATAATAAATGACAGAATAATTGCAAATATTCCGGCTCCAAACATAGGCAGTATGCCCAAATATATTGCTATACCGATGCCACCGTATGAACCATGAGCAATTCCTCCTGCTAAAAAAATCATTCTATTGACAACCACAAATGTTCCTATTATACCTATGCAGATACTTACAAAAAATGCTGCCATAAAAGCATGTTGCATAAAAGATAATGACATAATTTCTATTAAAGAGTTGTACATTATTTTGTATCCGTATCTTGAGAGTGTAAACACATATTTTCATTTACCATCAATTCTACTGGGCAGATGTGCTCTGTAGAATTACCGATATTTTGTAAAATTTTATCTTTATTTACAGCTGGAGAATTATGCATATACAAAGTTTTATTAGTGTAAGCTACCTTATTTGCAAAGCCTGTCGCCACATTTATGTTGTGGCTAACTGCGATTATACCTTTATTTGCATTTAATTCTTTAAGCATTGCATACAGACTGATTTGCCCCTTTGAGTCAATACTTGCAGTCGGCTCATCAAGCAAAAGGATGTCAGCTTTTGTTGATAAAGCCCTGGCTATAAACACTCTTTGCCTTTGACCACCTGATAATTCGCCTATTTTCTTATCTTTGAGATTATAAGCTCCTACTTTTTCTAAAGATTCTTTTGCTATAAAAATATCTTCTTTTGAAAAACCCCAAAATTTTTTGGAAACACCTATTCTTCCTTGCAAGACTACATCAGTTACTTTTATAGGGAAATTTTTATTTATATTTGTATCTTGTGGAACATATCCCAACTTCAAATAGACCTCTTTTGGCTTTTTACCAAAGATTTTAACACTACCCTTATTTGGTGTCAATATACCGAGCAACAACTTCAATAATGTACTTTTCCCTCCACCATTTGGACCAATGACAGCTAAAAAGTCTTTTGTAGAAACACTAAAGTTGATATTTTCCAAGACTATCTCATCATTGTAAGCAAAATATAAATTTCTAACTTCTACAGTTGAGGGATTACTCATTTTTCAATACTTTGCTAAATGTATTTATCGCTTTTTTGATTCCTGCTTCCCAATTTAACTCAAGCGGATCCAAAACGATAACTTTTCCTTTAATGCTTGAAGCTATAACTTCTGCACTTTTTTTTGAAAATTCTGGTTGTACAAAAATTACTTTTATCTTTGACTCTTTTGCATAATTTATCATTTTTGTCAAAGTTAATAAACTTGGATTTTTACCTTCAAGCTGAATAGGAATCTGTTTTAAATTAAATTCTTTTGCAAAATATCCCCATACCGGATGAAATACTATAAACTTTCTGTGTCTTAAATTTTTTAATTTTAAAATACCATAATTATGCAATGCTTCAATGTTTTTATCAAACATTACCAAATTCTTTTTATATATTTTCGCATGTTTTGGATCTATTTTTACAAATGCTTTTTCAATATTTAAAACAATTTTTTTTACTAGTAAAGGTGAAAGCCAAATATGAGGATCCAAATCAGATACTTTTATTTTTAATCTTTTTTTTATCTTTAAACCAAAAGAATAACTCTCAAGCATTGGTATCTTTTTTATATTTTTACCAGTATTTATAAAAATCAATTTTGGATTAATATTTTTAAATCTCTTAAGCCACACCCTTTCATACGGAACTCCTATACTAAAATAAATCTGTGATTTTAAAAGATGAGAAAGTTGTTTGGGCTTTGGCTCATAGCTTGCTGGCTCACTGCCTGGTCTAACCATAACAACAACATTCGCCAAATTTCCGGCAATCTTTTGAACGAAGTATTTTTGAGGAAGAATGCTAACGGTTACATTTATTTTTCCAAATAAAAAAATTGGTATAAAAAAGAAAAACAGTATAAATATTTGTTTCATAATATATCCTAATTATTGTTAGGAAAAATGATATACACTGGTGACCCCTACGAGATTCGAACTCGTGTTACCGGCGTGAGAGGCCAGTGTCCTAACCACTAGACGAAGGGGCCACAACTAAACTATATAAAAATATATTGGTTAGGAATGTGAATTATATATCATTTTTGCTTAGAGATAACTTTTCAGCCTTTCAACTCCTTCGCTCATGTGCTCTATGTCTCTTGTGTAAGCAAATCTGACAAATTTTGATGTTTTATTTTTTCCAAAATCTATACCAGGTGTACAGGCCACATGTTTATCTCTCAAGAGTCTTTTGGAAAATTCAAAGCTGTTATCGCTATATTTAGATATATCTACCCATAGATAAAAAGCACCATCAGGTTTTGCTTCTATGTTAAATAACTTCGAAAGCTCCCCATATAAATAATCTCTTCTTTTTTTAAATTCACTTCTTGTGCTTTTAAGATATTCTTTATCAAATGCTTCCAATGCTCCATACTGACTCAATGTTGGTGCAGATATAAAAAGATTTTGTGCCACAATCTCTGCACTTCTTAAGTGTTTTTTAGGGACTATAAGCCATCCGAGCCTTAGTCCGGGCATACAGTAATATTTGGAAAATCCATTTATAACAAAAACATTTTCACTATATTCCAATGCACTGTTTGCATCTAAATCATAGCTCAGCCCATGGTACAATTCATCAGATATAAAAGATATATCTTTTTTATCGCAAAATCTAACCAACTCTTTTAAATTATTCTTCTCATATATATTTCCTACCGGATTTGACGGTGAAGATATTTGCAAAGCATCAAATTGTTTATCTTTTATATCTTGAACTCGCAGTTGATAGTTATTTTCTCTGCCTATATCAAAAAAAACAGGTTCTATATCTAAAAGATATGCAAAATTTTTATAACAAGGATATGACGGATCGCTTAAAGCTAGTTTCTGTCCATGTTTTAAGGCTATGGAGTATGCCACTAAAAATGCTCCGCTAGTTCCTGGTGTTAACAAAACTTGAGAAGCTTCTACATCAACACCATATTCTTCTTTATAATTTTTTGCTATCAGACTTCTCAAGCTTTTTATACCAAAACTCTGTGTATACGAAAAAAGATTTTTCTCTACCGCTATCTTTAATGCCTCTTTTACCTTAGTAGAAGGGGGGATATCTGGTTGCCCTATCTCAAAATGTATGGTATCTTCATACTGTAAGGCACTCTTGAGTATATCCATTACGATAAATGAATTCATTTTTTTACATATCATACTTTTCTTTCTTTGTTATCATTATGACAAATACTCTTATAATTTCGAAATATAATTTGCCAATACCTTTATATCCTTGTCGCTCAAAGATGAAACTTGCCCTTTCATTACACCTTTCATTACACCGCCAAAAGTACCATTTTTATAACCATGAAGTGCATCTTCTATCTTTTTAGCACTCCACCCGGCTATAATCTTTGAAACACCAAGAGCATGTTTTTGTGCTTTATTGCCATGACATCCTGCACACTTGGTAAAAAGTTTTGGCACTTTTAAGTTATCTTTTTTCTGCGATGAGGCTTTTGCAGATAAGCCGCTTCCTGCTGCAATATTAACAAGGGCTTTTGTTTCTTTTGATACCTTTTTAATAACTTTTTGAACTGTTTCATTATTTTTTACTTTTTTTGCCAACTCTTTAGTCTTATTAAGAATTGTTTTAGCACTTTGTTTCACAGCAGTAACTGCTTTTTTACTAATTTCTTTTGTTTCATCTGCCAAATTTTTACTATTTTTTGTGACGGTTGAAGCTTTTTTAACTACAAGCTTTTTAGTTATTTGTTCGTTTTGTTGCCCAACTTTTATCTCTGTATTTTTTTTGGAATTATCACTACATCCTATCATTAAAAAAGATATAATAATTGATACCAAGATTATATTTCTCATTTTTTCTCCTGATTTTATATTTCGTAATCATATTTTAAAATAGTGAAATAATTGTTATTTCAATAATCAAACTATCCGCCTGTTTGATAAAAAGCTCTGTTAGAAAGCTCTTTCTCAGGTGGATTTTCATCCCATCTATTTTTTTCTGGTTTATTTTTTAAAACTTCTCTTAATACTTCGCTGGCTGCTTCAACATCACCTTTTTTAACTGCTTGGGCTATACTCATAGCTTCATCAAAATATAAGCAGGGTATTATATTACCTTCTGCTGTCAGCCTTATACGGTTACAGCTTTCGCAAAAGTCATGTTTGTGTGGGTCAATGATGCCAAACCTGTAACCATCTTCAAGTTCATATAAAAATGCAGGAGAATTCCCTTCTCTACCTATCTTTTTGAGATGATACTTTTTTCTTATCTCATCAACAATTTCTTTGCCATACAAGCCTTTTATATTTTTATTTGCATGTATATTTTCCATATATTCTATAAATCTTATCTGCATTTTTTTATCTTTGCAATATTCTAAAAGTTCTATTATTTCATTACTGTTTATGCCTTTTAGAGGAACAGAGTTTATTTTAACTTTTAATCCAACTTTTAAAGCCTCCTCAATGCCCTCTAAAACATTTTTTAGAACATCTTTCTGAGCTATTTGCTGAGCAATTTCAGGTTTAAGCGAATCAAGAGAAATATTGAGCCTTTTAAGCCCCGCATCTTTTAACTTATTAGCTATACCTTTTAAAAGATAAGCATTGGTGGTAATAGCTATATCAATACCGTCTTTATAATCATTAATCATTCTTATAAACTTATCCAAATCTGCCCTTAAAAGTGGCTCTCCTCCAGTTATTCTTATCTTATCAACACCCTCATCAATTCCAACCTTTAAAAATAAAAAAAGCTCTTCAAATGTCAGTAAATTTTCCTTGGGAACCCAGAAAAAAGGTTTTTCCGGCATACAATACTGACATCTGAAATTACATCTTTCAGTTACTGAAACCCTTATGTAATTAATTCTTCTTCCAAATCCGTCTATCAACATAATATATCCTATTTTTTATTTGTAGTATAGCATATATTTATATCTATTTTATTAAAATATAGTTATAATTAGCAAATATTAAAACAAGGAGCAATCATTGAATGCATCTGATACAAATCATGTAGTACTTAGTGAAAATGATTTTTTAGTCTCCAAAACAGATTTAAAAGGTAGATTGACATATTGTAATCAAAGCTTTATCAAAGCTGCTGGATATAGCGAAAGTGAACTCATTGGTAAGCCTCACAATATAGTAAGACACCCTGATATGCCCAAAAGCATCTTTAAATTACTTTGGGATAGAATTCAAAGCGGCAATGAAATATTTGCATTTGTGAAAAATAAAACAAAAGATGGCGGATATTATTGGGTATATGCAAATGTTACCACTTCTACTGACTCCAGCGGAAAAGCTATAGGGTACTATTCAGTCAGAAGAAAAGTCAATGAAAATGCTTTACAGACAATAGAAAATCTTTACTCAAAATTAATAAGTATCGAAAAAAATCAAAATATGACAGCTTCAGAAAAATATCTTAATAAAATCTTAGAAGAAAAGGGAATCAGCTATGATGAATATATCTCGTCTTTACAAGGATAAACGAATCCAGTTAATATTTGCAATAATTTTAGTTTTTATTTTACATTACATTTTTCAAGATTATACCCAGGCTATGTCATTTGGATTGTTTGCTGGATTCTTTGGCGGAAATAAAAACTTTCAAAATGATCCTTTAAAGTCACAAATAGACAGTACAATAAAAGAGGCTGCAAATGGTAATTTGGAAAGTAGAATAACAAATATAGATACAAATCATCCTCTTTCTGAAATAGCTTGGGGTATCAATAACCTCTTAGACCAGGTAGAAGCCTATATGAGGGATGTGGATACTGCAATAATTGATGCTGGCAATGGGCTTTCTTGGAGAAAAGTTTATCCTCAAGGACTTAAGGGATTATTTAACTATTCTGCCTTAAATATAGAAAAAGGTGTCGAAAATATAATCACAGGCAACAAAGAGAAATTTAGAGCAGAATTGGGTAGTAAATTTAGCAAACTAAACGGTGGTGTCGTGAAGTCTTTAAATATTATTCAAAATGATATAAGTACTTTTATTGACGAGGTAAAAAATATTCAATTAATTTCTACTCAGACTGCAAAAAAATCAAGCAGTAGCTTAGAAGCAACCAATGAGTTATCTGACAAGTTAAATACTCTTATTGAGCTAATTATTCAAATAACAGATGCGATAAGCTCACTCAGTGAAAGAAGCAACGAGATATCTTCAGTCGTAAATCTAATAAAAGATATTGCGGATCAAACAAATCTACTTGCTCTAAATGCTGCCATAGAGGCTGCTCGTGCAGGTGAACATGGGCGAGGTTTTGCTGTTGTTGCTGATGAAGTAAGAAAACTGGCAGAGAGAACACAAAAGGCAACAAGTGAGATTGCGATAACAATACAGACCTTACAGCAAGAAACAAATGATATACAGTCTAATGCACAGGAAATAAATGAGATCGCCACTACTTCAGGTACAACTGTCAATGAATTTAAAAATACTCTCCATGATTTTGATAAAAATGCAAATATTACAGCAAAATCTTCAAATACAATAGCAGAAAAAAGCTTCACAACATTGATAAAAGTAGATCATGTGATATATAAAACAAATATTTACTCAAGTGTCGTAGGTGAAAAAATTAATGATAAAAATTTTGTTGATGTTCATCATTGCAGATTTGGAAAATGGTATGAGAATGAAGGAAAAGATATATTTGGCTCCACTAATGCCTACAAAGCAATAGAGCAACCACATAAACTTGTACATTCAAGTGCTATAAAAAATGCAAATATTATAAAGCAATATGGACTCAAACAAGAATTTGGAAAAGAGTTATTATATAACTTTGAACAAATGGAAGATAATAGTGAAAAACTTTTTGAATTACTTGATAAAATGGTTAAAGAAGAACATTAGATACTATAGTATCTATAACTAACCTTATGCACTTTTTTCTCAAAATGCCCTACTTTTCGTAAGCTTCAAGAGAGTTGCAGGGATGTTAGTTTCTGCCACAATAGAAAGCTTTGCTCATTATATCTATAAGTTAAAATTTTTTGATAAATCACTTATGTATTACAAGACACTATAAATATGATATAGTGTGTAAGATTAATTATAATATAAATTTTAAAAAAGATAATTCAATATTCTAACTAAGCAGAGATAAAGAATATAATATCTAAGTAATTTTTGATGATTTTATAAGTTTTTGATGATTTAACTCAAACCGGCAGCGACCTACATTCCCAACCAAAGTCAAGGGGCAGTATTATCGGCGATGAG
>JALWUQ010000015.1 GCA_026993075.1 Campylobacteraceae bacterium | reverse complement strand
TTGCTTTTCCAAGATATGATTATTTAAAAAAAGAAAGAGAAAAGTACAAAAGATAAAAATTTTACACTTATTTTAATCGATATTAGGTTATTATAAGCACAATAATAATATTCTTATACATTATATTATCTAACTTTACGCACTATAATGAGCAAAGCTCTCTATAGTGGCAGGGACTAAAAGTCCCTACAACCCCCTTGAAGCTTGCGAAAAGTAGGGCTTTTTGAGAAAAAAGTGCATAAGGTTGGTTATATCATATCTTAAGGTATAATTATAATGTATAAGTTTAGCCAATAATAAAATTGGAGACAATATGAATAACCTAAAAGGCAAAACAGCACTTATAACAGGAGCAAGCTCAGGAATAGGAGAAGCTATCGCTAAAATGTTAGCACAAATGGGTGTCAATCTTATCTTAAATTCGAGAAATGAAGAGAAACTTATAGCTTTACAAAAAAAACTTCAAAGAGATTATAATGTGGTAGATATATTACCTTTTGATATCCGAGATAAAACAGATACAACTTCAAAAGTACAAAAGATTCTAAAAACTAAAAATATTGATATACTTGTAAATAATGCCGGCTTAGCTTCTGGATTAGATGAGTTTGACAAGGGTGATATACAAGACTGGGAAGAGATGATAGATACAAATATCAAAGGTTTATTATATGTAAGCAGATCTGTTATACCACAAATGAGAAGTAGAAATACAGGTCATATAATAAACTTAGGAAGTATAGCTGGACTTATGGCTTATCCGAAAGGAAATGTTTATTGTGCTACCAAAGCAGCAGTTGGAATGCTAAGCGATGCACTTAATATCGACTTGTCTGATACAAATATAAGAGTATCTTGCATAGAACCAGGAGCAGTTGAAACAAATTTCTCTAATGTTAGATTTAAAGGAGATACAAAAAAAGCAAAAGCAGTATATGATGGATACAAGCCGTTAACACCTGAGGATATTGCATATCTTGCTATATATATTTTGAATGTTCCAGAACATGTCAATATCCAACATGCACTCATCATGCCAACAGCACAAAGAAATCCTTATGTACTAAATAGAAAAAAAGAGTCTTGACATGAAAGCACTATTATTGCTCACTTTAAGCGTTTTTGCATTTGCAGATTGGGGAGGTTTGCTAAATGGCATCATAAATAGTAAAAAAAATACGAAACTACAAAGTATAACAACAAATGATAAAATAATAGCATTAAAAGATGCTTTAAGTGATGGAACCAAATATGCAATATCTTCTTTATCTAAACAAAATGGATACCTTGATAATGCAAATGTTAAAATTCCACTTCCTTCTTCAATGCAAAAAGCTGCATCAATCGTTAAAAAATATGGTGGTACAAAATATGTTAACAACTTTGAAGCAGCCATTAATCATGCCGCTGAAAAAGCAGTGCCACAAACATACAATATATTTATGAACAGTATAAAGAAAATGACTATTAAAGATGCCGGTAAACTTTTAAAAGGTGGGAAGAACAGTGCGACAAATTTTTTTAAAGAGAAAGATTCAAAATTATTATACAAAAAGATATATCCAATTATTCAAAATAGCATAAAAAAAATAAATGTAATGAAATATTACCAATCACTAAAAAAATATTATCAAAAGTATATGCCGTCAACACCTCAGACAAATAATAATTCATTATTTGGAACAATAGTAAATTTTGCCAAAACTACTGGAGCTAAAAAGTATATGATGAACTTAAGTGAAAAAAGCCTCAATGATTATGTTACCAAAAAATCAGTTAGTGGTATTTTTTATATGATTTCCAAACAAGAAGAGAAGATAAGAGCTAACCCACTCTCTGCTACAAGTGCTATAGTAAAAAAAGTTTTCTCTCACTATAAATAGCTGACCTTATACTTGCGTACAAGGTCAGCTAACAGTTATTTTACCTGAATCTCTTTTACCTCTTTCTCCTCTTTTTTTATTTTTGGAAGAGTTAAATGTAAGATACCATCTTCAGTTTTTGCACCAATGTCATCTATATTTATATTATCAGGCAAGGAAAATGTTCTCATAAATTTTCCATAGCTTGACTCTATTTTATAGTAATCCTCTTTTTTAATCTCATCTTTAAATTTTCTCTCGCCACTAATAGTTAGAGTGTTATTTTCTTGATCAATATTTACCTTAATATCTTCTTTTTTGATACCAGGTAAATCAACTTCAATCAAATAAGCCTTATCGTCTTCTCTTGTGTTTACAGAAGGCACAAAAGAATTAACATTTGCTACTTCTTTAGAATTATTTTTAGGCAATTCAACAGCTCCCAACAATTTTCTCTCCAAATCTCTTATTTCTGCAAATGGATCAAATCTTGTAATTAACATAATAAACCTCCTAAATTTTTTATGTAATTATAGCAAGTTGATAGTATACTTGTCAAGTATACTATATAAATTATGATAGTTTAATTTATGATTATAGAAGCAGATATTGAGAGTAAAGGCAATTAATAAGATATGGTCCCTTATTTCTACTGATTTTTATATAAGAGAGTTAACTGTCTTTATATCACTAAAAGATATCTTTTTACCATTTATCTCCTGATACTCTTCATCGCCTTTTCCGAGTATCATCAGAACTCCGCTTGGTTCAAGATTTTGTAGTGCTATTTTTATAGCTTTTTTTCTATCTGGAATGACTAATGTATTTGGATCACTAACACCTTCAGCAATATCTTTGATAATTTCAAGGGGGTCTTCACTTCTTGGATTATCACTTGTTATGTATATCTTTTTCGCATATCTAGAGGCTATTTTGCCCATTAAAGCTCTTTTACTTTTATCTCTATCTCCACCGGCACCAAAAACTACACTTATATCTTTATCCTTTACACTCTCAAGAACTTTTTCCATACCATCAGGTGTATGAGCAAAATCAACAATAACAAGTGGACATTGGCTGAGAATTTGCATTCTACCACTTACCCCTGCAAAATTATCAACAACACTTGTTATTTCCTTAAGACTTGAATTATGTATCAAATCAACCGCAGCTATTGCCGCAGTAATATTGTAAAGATTAAAAAGTCCTACCAATGGCGAAGAAAACTCATAAAATTCATTAAAATGTTTTATCATAGCTTGTAAACCATTATGTGTTGAATATGCCTCTATCTTATAAGTAGCTGGAAATTCCAAAGAGTAAGTATATGCATTTTTGATATTAAAATTAATTTTACCTCCATCCTTATTGATTAATTTTTTTGAATCATCATTAAAAAAAGATGATTTAACACGCATATATTCACTCATATTTTTATGATAGTCAAGATGGTCTTGTGAAATATTGGTAAATATTTTAAGTGTAAATTTTAATCCCTCTATCCTATTTTGAGAGATTGCATGGGAGCTTACCTCCATTATAAAGTATTTACATCCTTTATCCTTGGCTTTTTTCAAATTAACTAATGTTCTTAATAAGGAAGGTGTTGTTAAGCTTTTTTCTTCAATTTGTTTATTATTGATAAAATAACCTCTTGTACCTTGGAAAGCTACACTTTCACCCAAATCAAGTAAAATTGAATATATTGCAGCCGCTGTTGTAGTTTTCCCATTTGTTCCTGTCAAACCAATAATATTTATATCTTTTATATTAAATAATTTTTGTAAATCAAATGTATTGATTATACATTTAACTCCATTTGACTTTACATCATTTATATATTTCTCATTTTGTCTTGTTGCTAAAAAAATAGTATTTTCATCACACTCTCTTGAATTATCAGTAATAACAAAATCATGAAAATTAATTTTCATTTATTTTTTTTATCTTCTTAAATAATATTTGCAATTTTAAATCTTTTGAAAATACACTAAGTGCCGACTCTGCATAACTTAGAGCAGCATCATTATATCCATTTGCAACAAGCAATTCTAAGAAATTAAAGAAATCTTTTTTATTATTGATTAAAACTTTTGTGCTAAACATTATATCTTCATAAGCTGTCTTAAAATTTCCTCTTCCAGCAATATGTTTTTTAAAGTCATCATAGTTTATACTATTATTCTCTTCATAATCTTTAAGAAATTCTTCATCACTTATAAACTGATTTAATAATTCCAAATCAAAATCCACAGAATCAATAAGCCCTTCAATAATATCCTCAGCATTTTCTTCCTCAATCTCTTTAGTTATCTGGTAGTATTCAAAAATAGCATGAGCTTTATCTTCATTTTCATTGGCCATATCAGTTAAAATTGCTCCTATTTGGGATTCTTTGTCATTTGGAGATTGCATTAAAGCAAGTGAAAAATTTTGCAATGCCTTTTTATATTCACCTTTATAAAAGTAATTTTCAGCCTTCTGTTTAATCTTATCTATATCTACTTTATGCACTTACACTATCCTTTAGATATGGCATCAATAGAACTTTCCATTCCAGGAGCTATATTGATAACTTCAATTTCTGGATGAATATCCATCCTTAATTGTCTTTCAATTCCATATTTAAGTGTTTGGGAACTAGCACTGCATCCTATACAAGCACCTTCTAACTGAATAAAAACTTTACCGTTTTTAATATCAAGCAGCTTCATTCCACCTCCATCAAGTGCAAGCATTGGAGCAACTTTTTCCAAAGATTTTTCTACAACAGGCTTTAACTCTTCATCATTAAATGGTATCATTTTATCATCCTAAATAGTTATTACTGTATTTAACTATATATTGGTTTAAAAGTACATTAAAATTGCTGGTTTTTGAGTTAAATTATCTTGAAAGTTTGGGATTTGTAAGATATATACAAACCCCAAAGTAAAAACTAAACTAATTCTATAAACGCCATAGAAGCGGCATCGCCTCTTCTTAGTCTGGTTTTAATTATTCTAGTATATCCACCATTTCTATCACTATATCTTGGTGCAATTTCATTGACTAATTTTTTTGTAGATTCTTTATCTTGCAAGAGTGCAAATACACTTCTGTGTGCATTGGAATCACCTTTTTTTGCAGTAGTTAATAATTTTTCAAAATATCTTCTTAACTCCTTTGCTTTTTCAAGGGTTGTTTCTATTTTTTCACTCTTTATCAAGGCAATACTAAGATTTTTAAGCAATGCTGCTCTATGTGTACTTGTTCTTCCCAATTTTCTATATCCATGTTTATGCCTCATTTTCTATTCCTCTTCATCTTTTGTTTTTAATTCTTCTATTTTTCTGCTTAGAGTATTTAAAGTATCTTCATCAAACTCCATACCAACTGGAAAGTCGATTTCTTTCATAGTATCGACAATTTCATCCAATGATTTTTTACCAAGATTTTTTATAGCTTTAAGTTCACTTTCGCTCATTATTGCCAACTCACCTATATATTTAAGACCGGCTCTTTCCAAACAGTTTGAACTTCTTACGCTCAATTTCAAAGATTCAATTTCTTCAAGAAGCTTTGATACTTCTGCATTATTGTCAATGACTTCATTGCTCGGTATAAAATCAATATCAATTATTTTATTAAAAACTGATAGCTGAGTATTCATAGCTATTATAGAGTTTTTAAATGCATCAATAGGATCTATTTGCCCATCAGTTTCAATAGTAAATACTATTTTTTCGTAATTTGGGTTATCCTCTACAAGAACTTTCTTGATATCATAAACAGCCTTTCTAACTGGTGTAAAAAATGCATCAAGTGTTATATAATCATCACTTAGATCATCTCTGATATCTTCACTAGCCACATATCCTATACCTTTTTCAATTATAATAGAGAAATTAAGCTCAGAATCTTCATTAAGTGTGGCAAGATAAGCATCTGGGTTAACCAAACTTACTTCATCATTTTCTAAATCACTGCCTCTTAACTCTTTTGGTCCGGTGAATGTATATTTGACAACTGCTCTTGTGGCATTTTCATCATTTATTTTAAATCTTAAATTTTTTAAATTAATAATAAAAAACGCTACATCTTCAAGCATACCTCTAACACTGTCAAATTCATGCGTTACCCCATCTATTTTCAATCCTATTGGTGCATACCCCACGCTACTGGTAAAAAGAAGTCTTCTGAGTGGATGAGCCAGCGTTATAGCAAAACCATTTTCAAATGGATACGCTATAACTTCAGCAATATTATCATCTATCTTTTTAACTTCTAATTCAGTGGGCATATATGGTGTTACTTTAATTTTATTCATATCAAGCCTCTTTATTATTTGGAGTATAATTCAACTATATATCTCTCTTCAACAGGTATAACAACTTCTTCTCGCTCAGGAATTCTTGTGAAGATACCAAACATTTTTTCTTTATCAACATCAACCCATGGAACTATTCCTGTTTGAGCTGTGAGTTCGATAGCTCTAATTATTTGAGAATTATTTCTAGATTTCTCTCTTATTTGTATTTTTTGTCCCGCTTTTACTCTGTATGAAGGAATATCAACTTTTTTGCCATCAACCAAAACATGTCCATGAGTTACTAATTGTCTTGAAAATCTTCTTGTAGTTGCAAATCCCATTCTGTAAACTATATTATCAAGTCTTCTTTCAAGCAGTTGAATCAGATTCTCACCTGTATTTCCTTTGGTTTTATTTGCATCTGAAAACAATCCTCTAAATTGTTTTTCATTTACTCCATACATAAATTTAGCTTTTTGCTTTTCTCTTAATTGCAAGCCATATTCACTAACTTTTGTCCTTCTTTGTCCATGTTGACCAGGAGCATAAGGTCTCTTATCAATTGCACTCTTTCCAGCAAGTCTTCTCTCACCTTTAAGTGCAAGACTGGCTCCTAATCTTCTTTCTAATTTTTCAACTGGTCCTCTATATCTTGCCATCGTTTTTTCTCCTAAATAGCCTGTAAATATATTTATATTGTATAATTTCTTTTTTTAAGCCTAAATTCATTAATTTGCACTAAACTCTTCTTCTCTTAGGTGGTCTGCATCCATTGTGTGGTAAAGGAGTTATATCTTTAAAATATAATACTTTTATCCCTTCATATCCACCAACACTCTTAACCGCGGTTTCTCTACCTGATCCAGGACCTTGAACCTTGATTCCAAGTTCTTTGATACCGTGTTCTTGTGCTTTTGAAAGAGCATCTTCAACAGCTTGTTGTGCTGCATAAGGAGTTGATTTTTTACTACCTTTAAAGCCTAAGCTTCCAGCACTACTCCAAGCTATAACATTACCCATCTCATCTGTCACTGTGATAACAGTATTATTAAATGTTGCAGAAATATAAACAATTCCTCTAGCTATATTTTTTTTAACAATTTTTTTTCTAGTTACTTTTCTTTTTGCCATATCGTACCTCTTAACTATTTAGCAGCTGAACCGACAGTTTTTTTTCTGCCTTTTCTAGTTCTTGCATTTGTTTTTGTTTTTTGACCACGAACAGGCAAGCCTTTTCTGTGTCTTAAGCCTCTATAATTACCCAAATCCATCAATGATTTGATATCCATAGCTACTTGTTTCCTAAGATCACCTTCAACAGTATATGTCTTTTGGATTTCTTGTCGTATTGCTGCAGCTTCATCCTCATTTAATTCATTTACTCTCTTATTATATGAAATACCTGTTGCATCCAAAATATCTCTTGAAGTCTTAAGTCCAATTCCATATATATATGTCAATGCATACTCTACTCTTTTTTTCATCGGTAAATCTACACCTGCAATCCTAGCCATCAAATTATCCTTGTCTTTGTTTATGTTTTGGATTCACACAGATTACTCTGACTGACCCTCTTCTTTTAATAATCTTGCATTTAGCACACATTTTTTTGACGCTTGGTCTAACTTTCACTTTTAGCTCCTTGTTTAAATTCCACTTAAATTCAACTGCTATAGGTATAAAGAGTCTATTTATACCAATAATTGAAAAAACAGTGGTACTTTTTCAATTATTCTTCACACAGTTTTAAAAAAGGGAGAATTATACCCTAATTTTGATAAGAAACTACTTATATCTATAAGTTATTCTGCCCTTATCAAGACTATAAGGTGTTAACTCAACCTTAACAGTATCACCAGGCATAATTTTGATATAATGCATTCTCATTTTACCTGCAATATGACAAAGTACCTGATGACCATTTTCTAATTCTACCTGAAATGTAGCATTAGGAAGTGCCTCAATAACTTTTCCATCAATTTCAATAACATCATCTTTAGCCATATAACCTCCTTTTCATTTTGATGTCCTGCTTGCGAACAAGTCCACAAACAGCTCTTCGGCAGAGTGCCCTCGCGACACTTGTCGCTCTTATTGATGTCCTGCTTGCGAACAAGTCCACAAACAGCTCTTCGGCAGAGTGCCCTCGCGACACTTGTCGCTCATAATCACGGCAAACTTAGTATTTCAGCTTTATTATTAACAATTGCTATACAATGCTCATAATGTGAACCTCTAAGCCCATCATCCGAAACTACAGACCATTTATCTTTTAAAATCTTTGCATGTCCGCTTTTTTGACATATCATTGGTTCAAGACAAAAAACCATACCATTTTTAATTTTAGGACCTGCTTTCTGATTTGAGCCTTCTAAATAATTTGGAATCTCCGGTTCTTCATGTGGCTTTTTGCCGATTCCATGTCCACAAAATCCTTTCAAAGGGATATAGCCTTTTGAATGGATAAACTGTTCAATCTTATAACTTAACTCTTTAAATCTCATTCCAACTTTAATATTATCAATTGCATACATTAGTGTGTCGTATGAACAATCAATCAATGCTTGATCTTGTCTTGAAATATCGCCAATACCTATTGTAATCGCTGCATCACCAAAAAAACCATCAAGTTCAACACCTATATCAAGCCCCAATATATCTGAATTTTTGACTATAGTTTCATCTGGAATTCCATGGATTATGACTTCATTTAAAGATGTACAAACCCCGGCAGGAAAACCATATAAGCCTTTAAAAGCAGGTTTTGCACCTGTAAATCCAGCTATATACTCTTCTCCTGCTTGATTTATATCAAACAAACTCATGCCAGGCTTAGCAATAGAGTTTAAATATTTTAAAGTTTTTGCAACAATTTTATTTGCTGCTCTCATCTTCTCGATTTCGGCAGGCTTTTTTAAAGAAATTGCCATTAAAGTCCAACTGCACTCAGGGTTTCATATTTACCCATATATATTTGTGCTTCAATACTTCTCATGGTATCTAATGCAACTTGAACAACAATTAAAACTGCTGTTCCCCCAAAATAAAATGGTACTCCCATAAACTTGACTAACATCCAAGGAAGAGTAGATATGACTGCTAAATAAATAGCACCCCAAAATGTTAATCTACTAGCAACCTCATTTAAAAATAAAGCGGTTGAGTTACCGGGCCTTACACCTGGTATAAAGCCACCTTGTTGTTTTAAATTATCTGATATATCTTTTGAATTAAACGCTATAGAAGCATAAAAATATGCGAAAAATATAACAAAAGCAAACATCAAGGTATTAAAAAAGAAACTATTAGGACTCAAAAAGTCTTTTATTACTATTACATATTTATTTGTACTTGCTTGAAGTAAAGTTGAAGGAAACATAAGAATAGCTGAAGCAAAAATAGGTGGAATAACTCCACTTAGATTCAGTTTTATAGGTATGTAATTCATTACTCTTTTATTTTGATTCTCCATCATTATCTTTCTCGAATATGAAACAGGAACTCTTCTTTCTCCAAGCTCAATATAAATGATAAATCCAACCGTTGCAATAATGATAACAAGCATTGCAATGACAACCAAAAAGTTTAATTCACCGGTATTTACAAGGTTTATAGTGCCACCAATAGCTGTAGGAATACCAGAAACAATACCTGCAAAAATTATCAAACTTATACCATTACCAACACCTCTTTGGGTAATTTGTTCACCAATCCACATCAAGAGCATGGTGCCAGTTAACATTGAGATTGCTGCTATCGGAATAAAAACATCCATATTGATCATAATTGCACTCTCGCCTCCGCGTCCTGTTAAACTTTGAAGTCCTATTGAGACACCGATTGCCTGAACTATTGTTATGACTACAGTTGCATATCTTATAATTTGCATGTATTTTTCCATACCGTCTCTCTCTTTTTTCATCTTTCCAAG
The DNA here is from genome assembly GCA_026993075.1 of Campylobacteraceae bacterium. Classification (GTDB taxonomy): domain Bacteria; phylum Campylobacterota; class Campylobacteria; order Campylobacterales; family JALSKU01; genus JALSKU01. The sequence continues at coordinate 15,810 of JALWUQ010000015.1, read as the reverse complement.
AGCCGGAAATGTTGCTGCTAATAATTCAAATATAATCGAAGCGGTAATATAGGGCATAATACCCAAAGATATTATACTAAGTCTCTGAGCAGCTTTTCCACTAAACATATTAAACATTCCAAGAGCATTATTACTGTTTGTATTAAAAAATTCCTTTACAACATCAATATTTACCCCGGGAACTGGGACATAAGCTAAAATTCTATATGCAAATAAAAATCCTAAGGTTATAAGAATCTTATTTGTCAACTCTTTACTCATTAATTTCTCCTTAAAAAATTACCAAAATAAAAGTAAAATCTTCTTTACTCTGTTTGGTAGACACTATTTACCGCTTGTTATTACTCTATCATCTTTTATTTTTGAGGTAAGATTTTTTGCCCCATTCCCAATCAATTTTATTTTTACAACGCTGCTTTGAATTTTATGAACTTTCTTGATATTTTCCAAGGTTATCTCTTCTAATTCTGCAACTTTTGTAAGTTTATTAATATTGATGACATAAGGTTTAACTATTTTTGTAGTAAAACCTACTTTTGGTAATCTTCTTTGAAGTGGTTGTTGTCCACCCTCAAAACCTCTTTTTCTACTATATCCTGTTCTACTTTTTTGACCGTTTGAACCTCTTGAAGCAGTTTTTCCCATGCCGCTTCCTTGTCCGCGACCTACTCTTTTTTTCTTAAAAGTAGAATTCTCTGGTTTTTCTAAATTGTGTAATGCCATATCTCTTCCTTTATCTATTTGAGCATGCTAAGAGCTTTTATTGTAGCTCTTACAACATTGGCAGCATTATTGGAACCAAGTGATTTTGTTAAGATATCTTTAATCCCCGCCAATTCCACAACAGGCCTTGTTGCACCACCGGCTATTATACCCGTACCTTCACTGGCAGGTTTTAAAAGTATCCTGCTGGCATTAAATTTTACTTCAATATCATGTGAGATTGTTGAACCGTTAATCTTGATATCAATTATGTTTTTAAATGCATCATCAACAGATTTTTTTATTGCATCTGGCACTTCTTTTGCTTTTCCAAAACCATAACCTACATGACCTTTTTTATCACCAATAACTACCAAAGCAGTAAACCTGAATCTTCTACCACCTTTAACAACTTTAGCAACTCTTCCTATATTTACGATTACTTCTTCGAAGTCTTCTCTATTATATTTTTCCATTAGTTCCTCTTTATTACAACTTAATGCCATGCTCTCTTAAAGCATCCGCAAATGAAACAATCACACCAATATACTGATATCCGTTCCTATCAAGCACAACATTTTCTATACCTTTTTGCTTAAGATTCTCGGCAAATATTTTACCAATTTCTTTAGCACTTTGCTCATTTGATTTTAAATCCAATTTTTTACCATCAACTGCACAAAGAGTAACTCCATTTACATCATCAATAGCTTGAGCATAAAGCCTTCTGTTTGATTTATAAACAGTGATTCTAGGAATTGACGAAGTTCCGCTAATTTTACCCCTGATTCTTCTTTTTCTTTTTATTCTTAGGGCATTTTTTTGTTTTAATATTTTATTTCTCATTTTATTACCTTTTATTATTTACCGGTTTTTCCGGCTTTTCTGATAATTGTTTCTTCTACATATTTGACGCCTTTGCCTTTATATGGCTCAGGAGGTCTAAAACTTCTTATATCAGCTGCAACCTGTCCAACTACTTGTTTATCATCACCTTTTATAGTAACAATATTCTTTTCAACATTTATAGTTATATTTTTTGGAAAATCATAATTTATAGGATGAGAAAAACCTAAACTTAGCTCTAAAGTGTTACCTTTTACAGCAGCCTTATAACCGACTCCGTTAATCTCCAGTTTCTTTTCAAAACCTTTTGTAAAACCAATAATAACATTATCGCTCAAAGATCTGTATGTTCCCCAAAATGCTTTACTTTGTCTATCATCTCCTTTTGGAGAAAATATAATCTGGTTATTTTCTATTTTTACAAAAACATTATCTCTTGTATCTATCTCTTTTGAAACTTTACCGCTTCTAAAAATTATTTTGCCGCCTTCAACCTTAACTTCAATTCCTGATGGAATATCTACAGGCAACTTACCTATTCTTGACATATTTTTCCTTTTTATTTGTCTACAAACAAGCTGTTTACTTGCTTGAATGCCATAAAAATCCGACTACCAAATGCTACAAAGCAATTCGCCGCCAACTCCGATTTTAAATGCTTCTTCATTACTTAATATACCTTTTGATGTACTTAAAACATAAGAACCATATCCATTTTTAAATTTTTTGATTTCATTGGAACCTTTATAAACTCTTCTGCCAGGCTTAGAAATCTTTTTAAGCTCAGTTATAACACATTTACCAGATTCATCATATTTTAAAGTTACTTTTATAAACTTTTTCACATTTTCTGCTTTAACATTATAGTCTTCTATGTAACCTTTTTCTTTAAAAATTCTAAGAACACCCTCAATTAAATTTGAATGAAGTAAAGTTGTTGTTTCTAATCCTCTCATTGATGCATTTCTTATTCTGGTTAATGCATCAGATACCATATCATTTATCATTTATATTCCTTACCAACTAGCTTTTTTAAGTCCGGGGATTAGCCCTTCATTAGCCATTTTTCTAAGACAAATCCTACAAATACCAAAATCCTTGTATACAGAATGTGGCCTTCCACATATTTGACATCTTGTATAAGCTCTCACACTAAATTTTGGTTTTCTTGCCCTTTTTGCAATCATCGATTTCTTAGCCATTATTTTCTTCCTTTTGCAAATGGAATCCCAATTAATTCCAACAATTTAAAAGCACCTTTATCATCATCAGATGTAGTTACTAAAGTTATATTCATACCATGAGTTCTAAGTATAAAATCATATTCAATCTCAGGAAACATCAACTGTTCATCAAGCCCAAAGTTATAATTTCCTCTACCGTCAAATCCATTTCGAGGTAATCCCCTAAAATCTTTTACTCTAGGAAGTGCGATTGAAATCAACTTATCCAAAAATGTGTACATCCTGTCTTTTCTTAATACTACTTTTACGCCAACAGGATAGCCTTCTCTTACTTTAAAACCTGCAACAGATTTTTTTGCCATAGTAACAACTGCGTGTTGTCCAGCAATAAGCGAAATGGTATCTTGTATATTTTGCATAATTTTTGCATCTTTTGAAAATTCTCCTGTGCCTACACTTATAATAACTTTTTCAACTTCAGGAATCAGCATGGGATTTTTTACATCTAACTCTTTCATTAGAGCCGGCTTAATTTCATCAGTATATCTCTTTTTTAATCTATCCATCTACTAATCCTCAACTTTTTCTACATTTGATATATGCAAAGGTTTTTCAATACTCGCAAAACCACCTTTTGGATTTTTATCAGTTGGTTTTACAGCCTTTTTAACAACCTTACATCCGGCAACTACAACTTGCGAAGTTTTAGGAAGAACCTGTAATACTTCAGCTATTTTTCCTTTGTCATCGCCAGCTATAACTTTGACCTTATCACCTTTTTTGATTTTAAATTTAACAGCCATTATAATACCTCCGGAGCAAGTGAAACAATCTTCATAAAATTTGCATATCTTATTTCTCTGCCTACTGGACCAAATATTCTTGTCCCAATAGGATCTTTTTTAGCATCAAGTATTACTGCCGCATTCTCATCGAATCTGATAAGAGAGCCATTTTCTCTTTGTACCTCTTTTTTGGTCCTTACAATCACAGCTTTTATTACTTGACCTTTTTTAACTTTTCCATTAGGTATTGCTTTTTTTACACTTGCTACTATTACATCACCTAAAGTAGCATATCTTCTTTTACTGCCACCAAGTACCTTTATACACATTATCTCTTTTGCACCGCTGTTATCTGCAATTTTCAATCTTGTAAAGCTTTGAATCATATCTCATCTCCTGCTGTTGTAGTATCAACTTCTACTTTTTTGATACTAAAATCTACACCTTCAATGCTTTTAAGTCTAAACGCCTTATTTTTACTGATTGGTCTACATTCAACTGCACTTACAATATCACCTACATTTGACTGGTTATTTTCATCATGAACTAAATATCTTTTAAATTTTTTTACAAATTTTCTATATCTTGGGTGCATAACTCTTCTCTCTACCATAACAGTAGCCGTTTTTTCTCCAGCTTTTTGTACCACTACACCTTGTATTACTCTTTTTAAAGAAGCCATCGCCTAAACCTTACTAATTTTTATTTTGAAGAGCTGAGATAGCTGTATTAATTCTTGCAATATCTCGTCTTGCTTCTTTTATCTCATTTGGATTTGTTAACTGCATAGTTTTAAGCTTTGCTTTAAGCTTAAATATGAGCACCTTTTTTTCTTTTAACATTTCATTAAGCTCTTTTAATGATTTTTCTTTTAAATCAATATATTTCATTCTCGCCATCCCTCGTAACAATTTTTGTCTTAAATGGAAGTTTGTGCATTGCCAATGTAAGAGCAGCTCTTGCCAATTCTTCACTTACTCCTGCCATTTCAAATATAATTCTTCCTGGCTTTATATTCATTACCCATTGATCAACTGCACCTTTACCTTTACCCATTCTAACTTCAAGTGGTTTAGAAGTAAGTGGCTTATCGGGGAAAACTCTTATCCAACTTTTAGCCATTCTATTAACTTTTCTTGTCATAGCAACTCTGGCAGCTTCAATCTGTCTGGAGTTTATCCTTCCAGCTTCAGTTGCTTTCAATGCAATCTCGCCAAAAGCCATAGAGCTTCCTCTGTAAGATTTACCTCTATTTCTACCTTTTTGTTGCTTTCTGTATTTTGTTCTTTTTGGCATCAACATGACTAATTTCCTCTTCTATTTCTTCTGTTGTCTCGTCTTGGCTTGTGTGAAGGTGCCTCAGGAGCAATACCTTTTGTCAAAACTTCACCTTTAAATATCCAAACTTTTACACCTATAATACCATAAGCAGTCTGTGCTTCGGCAAAGCCGTAGTCAATCTTGGCTCTTAAAGTATGTAAAGGAACTCTTCCCTCAAGATACCATTCGGTCCTTGCCATTTCAGCTCCGCCTAAACGACCAGCAACAGAAATTTTTATACCTTTTGCGCCTGATTTAAGTGCATTTTGAATAACTTTTTTCATAGCTCTTCTAAAAGCAATTCTTCTTTCTAATTGCATTGTCACATTTTCAGCTGCCAATTGTGCATCTATTGCACTTTTTCTAACTTCTTGGATGTTGACACTTATATCTTTTCCAATAAGACTGTTTAATTTATTTTTTAATTTTTCAATATCTGCACCTTTTTTACCTATAATAATACCAGGTCGTGCAGCAACAACAGTAACTCTCAGCTTTTTTGCTGTTCTCTCTATGATTATCTGAGAAATTCCAGCATAATATAACTCTTTTTTAAGAAATTTTCTTATTTTATAATCTTCGCCAATATTTTCTGACAGGTTACTCCCAGGAAACCATCTTGAATCCCAATTTCTATTGATCCCTAATCTTAGTCCAATAGGATTTACTTTTTGTCCCATACTAATTATCCTTCTTCTGTTCTTTAGCTACTTCTACAAAAATATGTGAAGTTGGTTTTCTTATTGGAGTTGCTCTGCCTCTTGCTCTTGGTCTAAATCTTTTAAGAACAGGGCCCCTGTCTACTCTGCATGAACTAATTATCACTTCTTCAGGCTCAAAACCACCGTTTGCAACCGCACTTGCTATCACTTTTGCGATTATTCTAGCAGCTTTATTTGGCATAAATTCCAAACTAGCAAGAGCAAGTTCAGCATTCATTCCCTGAACTTCCCTACTGATTAATCTAGCCTTTGTAGATGACAATCTTATAAATTTTAATGTTGATTTTCCCATCATCTATCCTTTATTTACCAATTTTTTTCTGAACAGAGCCTTTGTGACCCTTGAAAGTTCTAGTTGGAGCAAATTCGCCGAGTTTATATCCTATATGGTTTTCAGTAACATAAATCGGAACAAAATTTCGTCCATTATGTACATTAAAAGTAAGTCCCATCATTTCAGGAGTAATTGTGCTTCTTCTTGACCAAGTTTTTATAGGTTTATTATCTTTTGCATCTTTTGATTTAATAACCTTTTTAATCAAATGATCGTCAACAAAAGGACCTTTTTTTAGACTTCGTGCCATTTATTTTCCTTTTCTTTTAGATATTATCAGTTTATCACTGGCTTTTTTACTTCTTGTCTTATAACCTTTAGTTGGTTTGCCCCAAGGAGTAACAGGATGACGACCAGAGTTTGTTTTTCCCTCGCCACCACCGTGCGGATGATCTACAGGGTTCATAGCACTTCCTCTTGTCTGTGGTCTTATCCCTCTATGCCTGTTTCTACCAGCTTTTCCGATAACAACATTTGCCCAATCCTCATTGCCTACAACTCCGATAGTCGCCATACATTCAGACAAAACCTGTCTCATTTCACCGCTTGGAAGCCTCAAGACAACATATTTTTTTTCTTTTCCCATAAGTTGTGCATAGCCTCCTGCACTTCTAGCTATCTGTCCGCCTTTACCAATTTTCATCTCTATATTGTGAATAATAGTACCAACTGGTATATTTTTCATTTTCATAGCATTACCAGGCTTTATATCAAGTCCACTTTCTGCTGCAATTACTTCATCACCTACTTTTAATCCGGATGGTTGAAGAATATATCTTTTATCTCCATCTTTATAATTTATAAGTGCAATTCTACAGTTTCTGTATGGATCGTATTCTATAGTAGCTACAACTCCAGGAACACCAAACTTCTGTCTTTTAAAATCAATAATTCTATATTGCTTTTTAACACCAGCTTCTTTATGTCTTGAAGTTATCCTTCCGTTATTATTTCTGCCTGCGGTTGCTTTTAGCTTTTTCAATAATTTTGGAACACTTGGTTTTGATGTTATATCGCTACTGTCAAGTCCGGTTATATATCTTCTACTTGGTGTATATGGTTTATAAGTTTTAATCGCCATCTTATACCTCCACGCTTTCTATTGAAGCACCTTCAGGTAACTTAACATAGAATTTTTTATAATTTGCTCTTTTTCCTTCAAGACCTCTAAATCTTTTGACTTTACCGTTAACTCTCAAAGAATTTACTTTTAAAGGAATAAATCCAAAATAATTTTTCAAAACTTCCCTGAGTCCATTTTTTGTCATTTTGGGACTTGTTTGTATAACAACAACCCCATCTTCTTGAAGGCCCAAACTTTTTTCAGTATAAAGTATTGCTTTTATATCAGTTATATCTGCCATCATTAGCCCTCTTTCGTTAAATTTTGCAAAACAGTTTTTTCTATCACTACTGAATGATAAGCTGTTACAAGATAAGCATTTAATTCATTTGGTTCTACCAAGTAAGCATTGTTCAAATTTCTAAATGCATAAAAACTTTTTTCATCTATTAATTCTTTGACTACAAGAACATCTCTAAGTTTTAAAGTTTTGACTATTTTTGCTGCATCTTTTGTTTTACCTGAATCAACATTAATCGAGTCAACTATAAAAAGTGCCCCATTTTCAGCCTTTTCGTGTAATGCATATTCTAATGCCAATCTTTTTTGTTTTTTATTTACTTTTTGAAAATAATTTCTATTATTTTTAGGACCATGAGCAATTCCGCCACCTACCCAAATAGGACTTCTGTTAGATCCTGATCTTGCACCACCTTTTCCTTTTTGACTCCAAGGCTTCTTACCACCGCCTCTTACTTCACCTTTACTTTTTGTTTTGGCTGTATTGGCTCTCATAGATGCAAGATATGACTTTACATATAAATACAGATTGGAAGAATTTACTTCTGCAAACTCTTTTGGAAGCTCAATCTCACTTGCTCTTTCAAATTTTTCATTTAATACAATGGCTTTACTCATTTAATAATCCTTATCTTCCCTACACTTGCATTTGCACCGGAAACAGCACCTTTTAAAACTAAAATACCATTTTCCTCGTCAAATGAAACAATATCATTTTTAACAGTAACTTGTGTATTTCCATATTGTCCAGGCATTTTTTTACCTCTTTGAACACGACCAGGCCATTCACAGTTACCAATTGAACCAGGAGCTCTGTGAAATCTTGATCCATGTCCGCCGGGACCACCTGAAAAATTCCATCTTTTAATAACACCGGAAAAACCCCTACCTTTAGAATTAAAAGTAGATTTAACTCTTTTTGCATCTTTTAGAGGAGTAAGATCCAAATCACCTTCTGTTTCATTTGCAACACTTAATGTAATAAATCTATTAAATTCTTTTGACAGATTATACTTTTTCTGTTGACCTTTTATAGCCTTGTTTGTCGATTTACCTTTTGCATACGCAACTATTGCTTTTTTATTTTCGCTAATTGCGCAAACCTTTGTCTCTAATACTTTGCAAAGTGTTACTGGGATGCTATGAACTCCGATAGTCCTGCTCATTCCTATTTTTTCTACTATATATTCCATTTATTTACCCTTTTACGCCCATTGCTCTTACTTCAACATTTACTTCAGGAGCCAAATCAAGCTTCATCAATGAATCTATTGTATCAGGCGTAGCTGAAACAATGTCGATTAATCTTGAGTGGATTCTCATTTCAAATTGTTCTCTTGAATCTTTGTTTACATGTGGAGATTTAAGAACTGTGTATCTTTTTATCTTAGTTGGCATTGGCATAGGACCTATTATCTCAGCCCCTGTTCTTTTGACAGCTTCTACTATTGCTGCAACTGATCTGTCTAATACTCTATGATCATAAGCTTTAAGCTTAAGTCGTATTTTTTCCATAACGGCTAACCTTAATAAAGAACTTGTCGTATAAAACGACTATATTTTGGAAGTGTGATTATACTTTAATAGATATTATATGTCAATAATTTAGAGTATAAATAATAATTTTATTCTTTTTTTTTCCTTTTTATAAGGAAATAATCTAATATATACGAATATTTAAATGAAATAATTTCCTAAAAGTGTTTATTAGCTTACAGAAGTTAAGACCAAATTTATATTATTATTACATTAGAGTTTGTGAGGTAGTGCTTTAAACAGTGTCTACAAAACAAATTTCAAAGTTTTAAGATTTAAAAAGTCGCAATATAATTTGCTAATTTATATCAAAATTTGAAAGGATATGTTATGGATAAGAAAGAATTTGAAGTATTAGAAATTGGGAATATGCCTGTAATATTGGCAGGAGTTGCCACAACTGTATTGGCTATTATTGGCTTGGCAAATATATTACCAAAAGCATTGGTTTCAATCTCTGCCATAGCAATAGGTGCAGCATTGATTTTGGTTGGAATTGCAGTTGCAGTGGAAAAAAGACATATACTTGCTGAAACCATAGAGGGAAAAGTCGGCTCAAAAATGATGACCGCGGGTATTGGCATGGAGATGATTGCCGGTATTGCTTCTATAGTTCTTGGCATATTATCTTTATTGAAAATGGATCCCGCAATTTTATTGGGTGTTGATGCTATCATTGTTGGCTTAGCGATGTTAGATATGTGTAGTTCTGACTCAAGAATGAATTCATACAGAGCTGCTTCTTCAACTGCATCTAAGAAAGCTTACTTAAGAGAGACTGTTTCTGCTATCATTGATATCCAATTTTTAGTGGGATTGGGTATGGTAACTCTTGGTATTCTTGCTCTAATAGGCATCACACCGGTTGTATTAATTTTGGTAGCATTTTTAGCTGGAGGTGTAGTTTTGGGGTTGAAAGGAACTACTTTAGCAGCAAGATTATCACAAGAGCACAAAGAAACAGTACAATAATTTAAAATAACTGTTATAAGTGAGTATATGCTTGATATACTCACTTTCATTATTTACTAACTGACCTTACGCACTATAATGAGCAAAGCTCTCAATAGTTGTAGAAACTAAAAGTTCCTACAACTCCTTTGAAGCTTACGAAAAGTATAGCATTTCAAGAAAAAAGTGCGTAAGGTATAGTTATATACTCTAATACAGATCAAAAACCGATAAAGTAATTGGATTTTACATTAATATTAAAAATGTTATAGTATGTAAAAATTTAAAGGTACACCATGTCACTTTCCCAACTTGAGATATTATATGATTTTAATCCTAAAAATTTAAATCTTATAAATAGAAAATTTCAAATTAGTGAAAAAAAATTAATTATTTGCGCACCTAAACAAAGTGGCATTACAAGTGTAATTTTTATGTACCTAAATAATTATAAAAAAGGAACATTTTTATATATTGACTTTTCTGATTTAAGGATAGATATTATAAATATTAGAGATAATATAGAGAGTTTTATCAGAAAACATAAAATTATATTGCTAATCTTTGAAAATTTTAATTTTTCTTTTCAGATTCCCAAATGTGAGAGAATAATCATAACCACAAATACATATATACATATTGATGGATATAGTTCAAAACAATTTTTCCCATTAGATTTTGAGGAATACATTGCATTTGACAGAAAACAAACAGGCATTGAGCAAATATTTAATTCTTATGCAAATTTTGGGACTTATCCTCAAGTAGCACTATCAAATAACACCAATAAAACTATGCTGATACAAAGTATATTATCTTGTATTTTAAAAAATAAAAAAGAACTTGAAATATTTAAAAATATTGTTCCATACCAGGGCAGAAGGATATCATTGTATGAAATATTCAAAAAAATAAAGATTAAGTTATCCAAAGACAGTTTTTATAATATAGTAAAATATTTTGAAAATACAAGATTGCTTTTATTTGTAGAAAAGTATAATCAGCCTAAAGCTTTTAAAAAACTTTATCTCATAGATTTCACTATAAAAGATGCTATGTCATACCAAAAAGATTTTATAAAAAAATTTGAAAATATAATTTTTTTGGAATTATATAAAAAAAAAGAAAATATATATTATACAGATGAAATTGATTTTTATTTACCAAAAGAAAATTTGGCAATTTTATGCTTACCTTTTATACCTGCAAATTTATTAAAAAATAAAATAATAAAAAGAAAAAGATATTTTAAAAAACTCTCAATCAAAAAGGTTGAAATAATTAGCTTAGGTAATGAAATAGAATTTAAAGATGATAAAATCAACTATCAATTAATTCCATTTTGGAATTGGGCAAACTCTCTAAATTAAAAGCATAAAAGCACAATTTTAAGAATTACTCAAAACATCTATCTCCTTTTTTAAATAACCCTCAACTTTACCATTTGTAGCTCTTACCAAAACTATCCATCTTCCAAGTTTTTCAATTTTAAATTTTGGTACGATATATGCATTATTCTTATTGTCAGTTGCTTTAAGCTTAATATCAAATGCATCGCTGTCTGGTCTTGTAATTTTAATAGATACACTCATATTATCAACATGTTTACTTGAATATCTATCTGTTATATCAATATGAAGTTTATTTTGACCAATATGAAAATTTTTATTTTTTAATACAATTTTATACTGCTGATTGAATAATTGCTGAGATTTTTTAATTTCATTTATATTGTGGTCTACATTTTGATATTTTTTTTGCAAATATGCCTCATCCATTTGAACAGGGTGTTTTAATGCTATCATTATAGTACCTGCACCCATGACAACAACTGCCAATATAGCCATAGTGATTCCATACGGCCAAAAACTTTTCTTTTTATTGCTCACCATATCTCCTTAGAAAATTTTATTTTCTTTTTTTTCTGTACCTGTATTTTTTAACAGAATAAACAATAATAAAGTATAAAAATGATCCATAAATAATAATTCTTAAAATATCAATAAGTATTCTGTTAGTATCGCCGATACCAGATTTTAACTTAATCTTTAATTTACCAGCTACTCTGTCGGTTATATCCGCATAGCCATTTAATACAGCAGCAGAATATTTATCTTTAGTTTTTCTAGAAGTTAAGATAGGGATAATAGTACCGGTAAATGGACTTAAAATAGCATCAATATCAATAAGGTTTTTTATATCTTGCGATGTTGTAATATCAACTTTTTGCTGCTTGAGAGCTAAAGTAAGTAAAATATATGAACCTTTAATATTTTTTGTTAAATTTCTTTCAAATTTTTTTATTTTTTCATGCCCAATACTTTTTTTAACACATATATAAGCAGATATACCACTTTTCTCTTTTAATTCTGTACCTATTTTTTCAATCTCACCTATAGCTCTACTATTTACTATAGAGTTATTACAAAGTATTAAGTTATCTTTAGCATAAACATTTGAAAATAATAAAATTGTTAAGACAGCAAAAAACAGCTGTCTTAACCTAAAAATTCTACTCAAATTCTATCCGATAAACAAGTGGTGTGGAGTTAAAACTGCCCACAACGAAACCAATGCAGTCAAAACAAGACCCCATCCAATCAAATAATATAATTTATCTGCCATATTCTATCCTTATTTTACTAATTCATAATGTTTAGCATTATTATTACTTTTAAATTTTATTCCCTGTGGATTTTTAATTTGGTAATAATTTTGAGCATTTTCTTTTTGCACCTGTATGTCCCAGATTGTTAAAAACACCAATATTGCCAAGAGTAAAACCAATGCTATTACTCCACCCATTAGACCATTTAGATTAAAGCACAATCTTCTTGTTGGATTTTCCATATTTACTCCTTATTTCATTAGGCTTTTAACATAAGCTGCGACAGCTTTTTTCTGAATATCAGAAAGTCTTCCATTATTAAAAGCAGGCATTCTACCAATGATACCTTTTTTACCGTTAGCTAACACATGCAATACTGTTTTCTCATTATATGAAGCAAGATCAGGGGCTGTACCATTATTTCCTTTGCCGTCACTACCATGACATCCAGCACATGTGGCAAATCCAGCCGGTGCCTTGCCTCTGAGTCCGCCTGCAACATAATCTGCTATCTCTTTAGCACTTTTTCCACTTGCCATGCCAGGAGGCATAACACCAAGAGGAAATCCAAGTTGTCCCTTACCTTTAGCAATATTTGCCTTACTGTCTCCAAGTGCAGCAGAACCGCCTTTAATAACAGCTAAAACTTGAGCAGCAGTAAATCTGTGCTCAAAATTTTGTGCTCTTCCATTTGAGCCATTACCTAAAATACCATGACAAGGAGCACAATCATTTATAAAAACACCTTCACCCATATTTTGTAGAGTTTCAGTACTTGCATTCTTCCATTTACTTTGAAACATTTTATTATAATTTGCTTCTTCTTGATTCCATTGACCTATCTGTGAAAATGACCATAGTGGGTATCCAGCAAGTGCATACCAAAACCACCAGATTATTGTTCCTAAAAAAACCAATCCCCAACCTGTTGGGATTGGATTACTGTACTCACCTATACCATCCCAATTATCACCCGTAAGCTGACCAGTACTTTTATCTGTCTTCATTTGTCTTATATATTTTCCTGCAACAAGCACAGTCAATATAATGATAACAGCAGCACCGATCAGAGCAAGAATATTAACATTATCATTAAACCATTTCATTTATTTCTTCCTTCCTCTTTTTTGTCTTTTTTTATATGACTTTCGACTGGAGTTGTGTCAATCTCATCCTTTAAAGCTAAATCAGAATATTTTTCGTAATCAACCTTGCCATCATTCTGACTTTTATATAGATGATATATATATGCATATAACCCTATTGCCAAAAATATAACCATAAAAAGATAACCATAGGCTTGCAATTCCTTTATAGCTTCACTCTCCAATCTATATCCTTTCTACTTTAAACCATTTAAATAAGCGATAAGTGCAACAATCTTTGGTATCTTGCCATTTGCAACCATCTCTTTTACATTTTTATCTTTCATATCTGCTGCAATTTTTTTAGCTTCTGCCAGAGCATTTGCTTTAGCTTGAGCTAGCGTTCCAAGTTTTGGCATTCCTTTTTTATCATAAGGAACTCCAAATATTTTCTTAACCGTATAAGCTTCAGCATACGCTGTATCAATATCAGCTATTTGATTAAAAAGAAAAGGATAAGGTGGCATAATAGAATCAGGAACGACACTTTGAGGGTTTCTCATATGATTTTCATTCCAGTCTGTTGTCCTATAATTTCCTATTCTGTGCAAATCAGGTCCGGTTCTTTCTGAACCCCATAAAAATGGCCTATCATAAGCATATTCACCACTTAAAGAATACATACCGTATCTATCTGTCTCACTTTTAAAAGGACGAATAAGTTGTGAATGACAAGCATTACAATCTTGATGAATATATATCTGCCTTCCGGCCAATCTTAATACACTATAAGGCTTAGTTCCCACATAAGGTCTCGATTCTTTAGCAAAACTAGGCAACACTTCTACCAATCCTGCATAAGCTATAACAACAAAAACACCTACTGCAAAAAAGAATGGATTTTTTTCTAACCAATGAAACATAACAACCTCCTTTTATATTGCCATAGGCGATTTATAAGCAGGTTCTTTCTCAAGCACTCTGCCAGCCGCAAATGTTTTATATATATTATATCCCCACATAATTACACCTATGAGATAAAATACACCGCCAATTCCTCTAATGGTATAGTAAGGATGAAGAACTTTAACTGCATCTATAAATGAATAAGTCAAGTTACCGTACTGATCAGTTGCTCTCCACATCATACCCTGAGTAATACCTGCAATCCACATACTAGTAAAGTAAAGAACTATACCTGTTGTTTGTACCCAAAACTGAGCATCAACTAATTTTTTACTATAAATTTCTCTTTTAAACATTCTAGGGGCCATGTGAAAAATAGATGCTATTATCATAAAACCTACCCAACCGAGTGTTCCATCGTGAACATGTCCTGGAATCCAGTTTGTAAAGTGAGCTAAAGCATTTACTGATTTGATAGCCTGGATTGGACCTTCAAGAGTTGAGAACATATAAAAAGTTGAAGCAAGTACCATAAACTTAATAAGCGGATTTTCTTGCAACTGTCCCCACTCGCCTTTCATAGTAAGCAGCATATTTATAGCACTACCCCAAGACGGAAGTATCAAAACAACTGAAAATATGGAGCCAAGCGTTTGAACCCAATCAGGTACAGTTGAATACAATAAATGGTGTCCGCCAGCCCAAAGATAAACAAACATCAAACCCCAAAATGAAAGTAGTGAAAGTTTATATGAAAAAACTGGCTGACCGGACTCTTTTGGTAAAAAGTAGTAAATCATGGCTATAATAGGAACAGTAAATACAAAAGCAACCGCATTATGCCCGTACCACCACTCTACCAATGCATCATTGGTTCCTGCGTACATCGACACTGAGTGAAACCAGTCACCGACACCGGCTACAAAATAAGTAGGAATTTCCATATTATTAAAAAGGTAAAGCATTCCAACACCCAAAAATGTTGCTATATAATACCATATTGAAATATACAAAACTCTCTCTCTTCTTAGCCCGATTAAGCCAAATATCTCAATACCCCAAATAACCCATATAACAACTATCGCTATATCTATAGGCCATTCAAATTCTGCATATTCTTTTGAACTTGTCTCTCCAAGCAATAATGATATTACTATTGCTACGACAGTCAAAACATAAAGTAAAACTTGAAATTTTGCTAACCCCATCAAAAATTTTGATTCTTTCATTGATACTTTTAAAACTCTTTGACCTACATAGTACCAAGTTGCAAAAATACCGCTAACGGTAAATCCAAAAGCAGCTGAATCAGTATGAAGCGGTCTTAACCTGCCAAAGGTGCCATATTCTCCTACTAAATTATTCAAATGTGGAAAAGCTAATTCGAATGCTATAAACACTCCAATACTCATTGCCACAATACCTAAAACAATCGTTAAAATCATAAAAGCCTTAGCGATTGTATAAT
>JALWUQ010000014.1 GCA_026993075.1 Campylobacteraceae bacterium | reverse complement strand
ACTCCTCTTTCAATACTCTCAACTAAATCTTCAGGAGTTCCAACTCCCATCAAATATCTTGGTTTGTCTTTTGGCATAAAAGGAGTTGTGTATTCGACAATATCATACATTTCTTTATTACTTTCTCCAACACTAAGTCCTCCTATTGCATATCCGTCATATCCATCTAATGACACTAAACCTTCGGCAGATATTTTTCTAAACTCTTTATCAGTACCACCTTGAATAATTGCAAAGATATTTTGGTGTGAATTATCTTCTATGCATTTCATTTGTTGATGATACTGTATAGATCTCTTTGCCCATTCATAAGTTCTCTCAACAGAAAGCTTAACTCTATCTTTCTTTGCAGGAAGTGCAACCAAGTCATCAAGTATCATCATAATATCAGAGTTTAAATTATACTCGATATCCAAAACTTTCTCAGGTGTAAAGTAATGAGAGGAACCATCTATATGGCTTTTAAATCGAATTCCATTTGGATCAGCTTTTGATATATTACTTAGCGAAAAGGCTTGAAAGCCTCCACTGTCAGTTAAAAAATTTCTATCATATTTGCTAAAGCCATGTAACCCTCCAAACTTTTTAACCACTTCATCTCCGGGCCTTAAATACATATGATATGTATTTGCCAAAATAATTTTACTATCTAACAATTCTGTCATATCATAGCTATCAAGGGCTTTAACACTCCCCGCAGTCCCAACAGGCATAAATACTGGAGTTTGTATGCTCCCATGTGCAGTTTTTATCGTACAAGCTCTTGCATTTACATCGATATTATCTATTTTGAAGTCCATTTTATGTCCTAAAATACAAATTTTTGCTAATTTTTGCTATAATATAAACATGAAAGAAATATTAATAATAGCAGATGGAATTGTAGCAAAACAATTTTTAGAAAGAGTTTGTTCTGATACAACTTCTGATAATAATTATATCGTAGTTTATTATAATGACAAATCAATAGTTGACAAAAAAGCAGATTCAATCAAATATTTTAAATTTGACCCTACAAGTTTATCTAAAATGTCATCAATATTTAATAAAAATATTATAGAAGTTTTTATAGTCGTTAGAAAAAAATTTGATGCTTTAGAATCATACAAAAACATAAGACTACTCAGTAAAGATATCCATATTGTTATATTGGATAATTGGTATATAAAATCAGATGACACTAATCTTTCGTTGCTAAATACGCAGGATATACTCTCTTCAAGGCTTTTTGATTTTTTGCCAAATGTCTCGGTTATCGCTCAAAATGTTGGACTAGGTATGGGAGAAATCATGGAGATAGATGTACCTTTTGGAAGTCCTTATGTTTATAGACACATAACAAGTATAAAACAAAAAAAATGGAAAATCTCAGCACTTTACAGAGCAAACTCACTTATATTACCCACAAAGTCAACTATTATTTTACCAAATGATATTTTACTTGTTATAGGAGATCCAAATATTTTAAGAGGAGTCAATATAAGCATAAAACAAGAACTTGGCTCTTTTCCGTCTCCTTATGGAAAAAATATTTACATTATCATAGACATGATGCAAAATAGCGAGGATGACATAGATACTTTGATAAATAATGCCCTGATTTTACACTCATCTATAAATAATAATAAGTTAATTATAAAAGTTATAAATCCGACCTACTCCAAGTGTTTTGAAAAAATAAAGAATTATGATAAAAGCTCAACAAGAGTTTTTATAGATTATGAGACTAATGATTTTAATTTGACCCTGCTCAATGATTTGGAAAATTCAAATATTGGATTGATAATAGTAAACAATAAAATTTTTAGAAAATACAAAGATATATTTTATCAAGCAAAAATACCAATTTTTAAAGTCGGCAAATATGATTTTAGTATAGTTAAAAACAGTGTTGTACTTTGTGAAGAAGGTGTTGATATTGAAAAGTTAAGTGCTACTATATTTGATATATCATCTCAACTTGAACTTGATATTGAATTGTATGATTATAATCCGGAAAAACCTGATAGCAACAAAGAGTTAATTGAACATTTTAAAAATTTATCAACAATGTTTAACAGGAGTATAAAAATCATAAAAAAACAAAAAAATCCAATTATCGAACTTGAAAACAGAAAGGATATTATCCAATTTATACCTTTTAGCAATGAAGTTAAAAACTCAGGAATATTCTCTCTTTTTTCAACCAGTTTTCAGAAATTGCATTTTAAACTCAATAATGCATATCAAGTTTATATACCTATCACATAGAAATAATATTTAAAAGGAAAAAAATGGAAATTAATATAAATATCGAGAATAAAAATGATAAAAATTATTCTATTTATATAAATGAATTAAAAAAGATTAGTATAGATAAAAAAATTGCGATTATAACAAACCCAAAAGTATCTGGTTTGCACTTAAGAACTCTTTTGGATAATTTAAATTCCAAAGAATTATATATCATCACCATACCAGATGGCGAAGAACATAAAAATATGGATACCATAATTTTTATACTTGAAAGACTGCATGAGCATAAAATGGATAGAAAGTCCTTGTTGATTGCGTTTGGTGGTGGTGTTGTTGGAGATATGACAGGTTTTGCTGCCTCAATTTATCTAAGAGGGATTGATTTTATACAAATCCCAACTACCCTACTTTCTCAAGTAGATGCAAGTGTAGGTGGAAAAACAGGTGTCAATAATAAATTTGGCAAAAATTTGATTGGCTCTTTTTATCAACCAAAAGCGGTATATTGTGAAACAGGTTTTTTAAAAACACTTCAAAAGAGAGAATTTTCAGCAGGAATTGCCGAAATGGTCAAGATGGCACTTACATTTGATAAAGATTTTTTTCATTGGCTTGAAGAGCATGATTTAAAAAATGAAGAACATTTAATCTATGCCATAAAAAAGTGTATCCAGATAAAAGCAGATATTGTATCACAAGATGAAAAAGAATCAGGCATAAGAGCTGTGCTAAATTACGGACATACTTTTGCACATGTCATAGAAAACGAAACCAATTATTCTACATACCTTCACGGAGAAGCTGTGTCTATTGGTATAATTTATGCAAATTTTTTGGCTATGAAACTTGGTCTTCTTGGAAAAGATGAATTTAAAAGAATAAAAAACTTTTTAATCAAGTATGATTTGCCTGTATCTTATCATATAAAAAACTATGATAAGTTTTATGAAAATTTTTATTATGACAAAAAAAGTAATAATGAAAAAATAAATTTTATACTTCTAAATCATATTGGAAATTATAAGATTATTAATAATATAAAAAAAGAGATAGTAATTTCTACTCTTAAGGATGGCGATATTGCATAAAAAAGTATATTTTAAAACATTTGGATGTCGAACAAACATATATGATACTCAAGTAATGATAGAAAATTTAAAAGATTTTTCTCTTAGTAAAAATGAAGAAGATGCTGATATCATAGTCATAAACTCCTGTACCGTAACAAACTCGGCAGACAGCCGTGCTAGAGGATATATATCAAAAGTAAACAAATTGGGGAAAAAGATAGTGTATGCAGGGTGTGGGGCTGTAAGTAAAGGTAAAAGTTTATATAAAGATGAAAAAATATTTGGTGTTATTGGATCATCAGAAAAAGAAAATATAAATTCTCTTTTAAAAAATAAAGATAGATTTTATCAAATTGGTGATTTAAATTCTATCGAAAAGACTATTGTCCATAATTTTGAAGGTAAAAACAGGGCTTTTATCAAGATACAAGAAGGATGTGATTTTAAATGCAGCTATTGTATTATTCCGCATGTCAGAGGTGGTGCAAGAAGTCAAGATGAAGCGAAGATTTTAG
Source organism: Campylobacteraceae bacterium (assembly GCA_026993075.1). Taxonomy (GTDB): domain Bacteria; phylum Campylobacterota; class Campylobacteria; order Campylobacterales; family JALSKU01; genus JALSKU01. Next base: position 3,749 of record JALWUQ010000014.1, on the reverse strand, counting down.
ACCAAGTTAAAATATTGTCATCAAATAATTTTAGTGAATTTATCCTAACAGGAACAAATATCGGAAGTTATGGAAAAGATAAAAATACAAGCTTAGGGAAACTGTTAAAAAAAATATCTCTTATAAAAGGAGTTAAAAGAATAAGGCTTGGAAGCATTGAGCCAATACAAATAGATGAAGATTTTAATGAGATTTTAGACGAGCCTTGGCTTGAGAAACATTTGCATATAGCTTTACAGCACACAAATGAGGATATGCTAAAGCTTATGCGAAGACGAAACAGTTTTAAAAGCGATGAAAAACTTCTTGATAATCTTTCAAGCAAAGGTTTTGCTCTTGGAACTGATTTTATAGTCGGGCATCCTGGAGAAACTGATGAAAGATTTGAAGATGGTTTTAAAAAGTTAGAAATGCTGCCTTTAACCCATATACACTGTTTTACATACAGTAAAAGAGACGGCACAGCATCTGCTACTATGAATTCACAGATAAAAGGTGATATTGCAAAGCAAAGATTGAAAAAAGTGGTTGATTTAATTGATAAAAAAAACTATAATTTTAGAAAAGTTACCAACTCGCCACTTCAAGTTCTTATAGAGGAATACAAAAATGGATATTTCAGTGGTTTGGATCAATATTTCAATAAGATATTGATAAAAAGCAAAAAAAATATTGATAAAAAATGGGTGGTATTAAATGATTATAAAGTTAAAGAGGATTTGAACTATGCCGAATTTTAAAAATAAAAAATTTTTATATCCACTTATTGCATTTGCTATTATATTATTACTACTTGCTTATGGATATTACCAAAACAGTGCCAAATATATAAATTATCAAACTTATGAAAATCTTTTAAACAATGCGGAAATTACAAGTGCCGAGGTTGATAACAATCAAGTCATCATACAAACAATGGATGGAAAAAAATATAAAATCCTAAAAGACGGTATCAGTATAAGGAAACTCTTAAACAAAGTACCAGTAAGCATAATTCAAGACAGTACATTCTTAGATGACTTGACAAGCGGTGTCATTTTATTTTTATTAATGTTTGCATTTATACTTTATTTTAGAAAAAAAGAGATACAAAATTTTCAAGAGGTTGAAGAAAATAAAAATAAGCAAAATGCTGTGGAAGCAGACATATTTATGAACACTCCCGTAAAACCTGTAATATCCAATATAACCTTCAAAGATGTAGCAGGTATAAAAGAGGTTAAAGAAGAACTAAGTGAAATAGTTGACTTTTTAAAAAATCAAAACAAATATAAAGATTATGGGATTAAACTCCCAAAAGGTGTACTTCTCATAGGACCTCCAGGTGTCGGTAAAACACTGATTGCAAAAGCAGTAGCAGGGGAAGCAAATGTACCATTTTTTTATCAAAGCGGCTCTTCTTTTGTGCAAATATATGTAGGTATAGGGGCAAAAAGAGTGAGAGAACTTTTTGCCTATGCAAAAAAATATGCTCCTTCAATTATATTTATAGATGAGATAGATGCTGTTGGAAAAGCTAGAGGGAACTATAGAAACGACGAAAGAGAATCAACTCTAAATCAACTACTTTCTGAAATGGATGGATTTGAAGATAGCTCTGGTGTCATAGTCATAGCAGCTACAAATAAGATAGAAGTTTTAGATGAGGCACTTTTAAGATCAGGTAGATTTGATAGAAGAGTATTTGTTTCACTTCCAGACAAGGAAGAAAGAGCGGCTATTATAAATATATATTTAAAAGATAAAAAACATGACATAAATATCAAAAATATATCTGATATTACAGTAGGCTTTAGTGGTGCGGCATTATCAACTTTGGTAAACGAAGCAGCCATAAATGCACTAAAAAGAGGCTCAAAAGTTATGGAAGAATCAGATTTTTATGCAGTTAGGGATAAAGTCCTTTTAGGAAAGAAAAAAATACTTAGTTTTTCCGACAATGAAAAAGAGATACAAGCCTTGTACCAAGCAGCAAAAGCATTAAGTGCGTATTGGTTTGGTCTTAAGTTTGATAAAGTGTCCATTATCAGTGACGGCATAAAAGATATCGATAAAGAAATAGAGTCGAAAAGTGAAATGATATCAAAAATAAAAGTCTATCTATCCGGGACTGTCGTTACTGAAATATTTTATCAAGACAGATATTCAAACTCCGTTATTGACTTGCAAAAAGCAAAAGATTTGGCTAATTTGATGGTAGAGAAGTATGCTATGGGAAATACAATATATCCAAATAAACTTGATGCTTCAAATATCTTGGAAAATGCTAAAAATGAAGTCCAAAAATTTTTAGGAGGATATGAAAAAGTTTTAATCAAAATAAAAGATCATATTTTAGAACATGAAATTATAACAAAAGAAGAATTGAAAAAGATAATAAATGAGATTTTTTAGTGGATTTGGCTTTCAAAATGAAGAAGATTTTTTTGATGAATTTTTAGTCAATAATGACTTTAGCATTGCCGGTTTTAGCTATGGTGCTATAAAAGCATTTGAAACAGCTTACAATTCTTCTTTTAGAGTCGATTTGCTTCAACTTTTTTCACCTGCTTTTTTCCAAGACAAAAACAGTGCCTTTAAAAAACTACAAATTATGTCATTTAAAAAAAATAATAATAAATACATGGACAATTTTTACAATAATGCTATTTATCCCTCAACAAAACTTATAAAAAAATATAAAAAAAGCTCTAATATCGAGGATTTAAAAGAATTATTGTATTATGTTTGGGATAAAACAAAATTGAAAGTTTTAGTTAAAAAAGGAATTAAAATAGAAGTTTATCTTGGCGAATATGATAAGATTACAGATACTAAGCGAGTATTGGAATTTTTTAGAGATTTCGCTACTATTTACTTTTTAAATAAAAAAGGACATACATTATGGATATAAAAATAGGCATTATTACAGCATCAGATAGAGCAAGTGCAGGAGTTTATGAGGATATTTCAGGTCGTGCCATCATAGACACAATAGATGAATATCTAAAAAGCTCATGGACTGAGATATATGAAGTTATCCCAGATGAGCAAAGTTATATAGAAAAAACTATCAAGGAGATGGCAGATGATAAAGAGTGCTGTCTTATAGTAACAACAGGAGGAACAGGTCCAGCAAAAAGAGATGTTACCCCAGAGGCAACCGAGGCAGTTTGCGATAAAATGATGCCAGGATTTGGTGAACTTATGCGCCAAGTAAGCCTAAAATATGTACCGACAGCCATACTCTCAAGACAAACAGCAGGCATCAGAGGAAAAACTCTTATAGTAAATCTTCCAGGCAAACCAAAGTCTATAAGAGAGTGTTTAGACGCTGTTTTTCCCGCCATTCCATACTGTATAGATTTGCTTGAAGGACCATATATCGAGTGTAATGAAGAAGTTATAAAGCCTTTTAGACCGAAAAAGTGATATGAAAAAGATAAGTGAGCTTCAAGATATCGACAAACCAAGAGAAAAACTTCTCAAAAAAAGTTCAAAAGTATTTAGATACCGCCCCCAATTTTTGTGTAAATACTAAATTTGATAAAATTTGAATTTTAGCATAGAAAGAGAATTTTACATGAACACAAACAATTAACAAAAAAGAATGTTATTAATGATATTGACCTTAAGAAGTTGGCAAAAACTTATAAAACTCAAGGTAATTTTGCAAGTTCAACTAAACAGCTTATAAAGAATAGTAAAAAAGGTATAATTATTGATATTACTTAAGTCTCAATCCCCTTGAAATCGGGTCTATTTGTAAT
>JALWUQ010000013.1 GCA_026993075.1 Campylobacteraceae bacterium | reverse complement strand
AGTTATTTTTTCTTTAGTTTCTTGCAACTCCTTTTGCAATGAAGCTAAATTTATATCCAAAGTAGATATATTTTTTATAGAACAGTAATCTTGTACCATTTTTATCTGGTTTTGAATATCATTTAAGCGCCCAAAAATATTTTGATATTTTTTTAAAGATTTTCTAATCTTTTTAGTATGATATTTTTTAAGTAAATTATTAGATATTTCCAAAAAATATTTAAATTTCTTTATTTTTATTCGAATTTTATGCAATTCCTCTATAGTGCTGTTGTGATCAATTCTTTTTAACAAAAAAGCAATCTTCTTAAAAAGTTTTTTAAATTTTTTCTTGCTATATTTATTTGCTGGCAAATCAGAGATATTTGTTGTGAAAAATTTATAATTTTCTTTTATGAAAACTTCAAAATCAAATAGCATATTTGAAAATTCTTGTGACTCTAATATTTTTTTAATTTTTCTTTTTTCTTTTTGAGATTCATCTTTTAAATATTCAATAAATTTTAATATTTTACTATCATTAATACCATCTAATTTTGATAAAAAAACATCAATATCTCTTTTTTTATTTGTTTGAGATACAATTATTTTAAAAGAGTTCATAATCTTTAAAAGTACTTCTTTGTCAAAAAGTTCTTTATAAACCGCAAGAAGAGATCTTATTCTTCTTATATTTATTCTAAATTGATGCAAATCCTCATTATTATTGTTTTGAATTGATAATTGTGCATATTTTTTCAATAATACAAAATAGTAATACAACCAATTCTGCAAATAATCATATATACTGTTTTTTTCAGAAAAAGCAAAAACAAAGTTTTTATTATTATCAAATAAATCCATACTCTCGAATATTTCTTGATTTTCAAAAGGAATATTCGATAAAAGTGCAAGTGAACTATTTGTATAATTATTATCCTCGCTTACATCTTTTATGACTATTTTTGAAAGAATTTCAGGAAGGATAAAATCTTGCATCTGTTTTTTATTCTTAAATTCAATCTCCAAAAAGGCCAAACCTTTTAATCTCTTTTTAAATATATCAAGTTCATAGTTTTTTTTATCAATAGTAAAAAAATATCTTGTTTTTATTACTTTATTACCTATTTTTCTCTTTGAAAGCCTTCTGTATTTTTTTTTGGAAATATTTTTTTCTCTCTCTTGCCTAACCTTTCCACTGCCTTTTTTTAAAGTATAAATATATTTTTTACCTATTTTCCTAACCCTTTTTATACTATTTTTGGAATATTTTATATAACACTGCACTATCTTTTTAGAATACTTTGTATCTAAAGTTTCCAAAAATTTACATGCTTTGCCGTATGATAATAAATATTTATTTTCTATCTCTAAGTTCTTCATAATGTATATTATAGCACAATTTTAAGAAAGGAAAAATATGCAAAACATAGATAAATTTATAGAAGCCATTCATGATAACAAGTTTATTGAAGCACATGAAATATTAGAAGAGTCTTGGAAAAAATTGAAGCAAATAAATAAAGATGAAGCAAATATCCAAAAAGGCCTCATCAATGGTGCAACCGCTATCGCACTGAAGTTAAAAGGTAGAGATAAAGGTGCTTTTATGGTATGGGATACTTTTGAAAAATATAGAGAATTGATAAGCACAACAAAATCACCCTTATCGAAAAAATATAAACAAGCTGAAATTATTTTAGATCAAAAATTCGAAACATATATGATATAAATTATTTTGAAGTTTTTAAAGCAAAATCAGTTATTTTTGCAGCCAAAGTATCTTTTGTCCTTCTTATCAATGGTTCAGATAAGAAATCTATCATATTTTTACTAATCAACTGAGTAAAAAGTTCTGATTTTGCTTTAGAAAATTCACCTTGATTGCAAAAAAAAAGCACTTCAGAAATGTCTATGCCGGGATCTGTCTCAAGAAGTCTTTTTTTTGCCGATGTGATTGAAGTATATTTTGACATATCTGTATTTGTAGTTATGTCTATTAGCTTCTTTTTTGCTTCATTTGTCTGCATTACTTACCTTGTGCAAAGCAAAATAAGAAAAAATTCCTGCTATAACAAGAAGCAGTAAAGATACAGCAAAAGGTGCTATAGAAGCAGGTAAAAAGGTTAAAAAGATCTTATAGCAGCCAAATACAAAAAATACAATAGCAGCCAATATACAGACAATGGCAATAAATATCAATCCTACTATCTGGCTACTTTTAGCAATAGTCTTTTTAAAACTTATCTGTTGATTTTCTATAAAAACCGTAGCAGCATCTTTAAGCGTTCTTCCTTCTGCTTCAACTAAATCAAATACCGCGATAACAAATTCAGATATACTTACCTTGCTCATTATTATTCTTTATATTTTATTTGAAATTTTACCCACAATATAGCCAACCCCCGCTGCAACCATAATGCTAAGTAAAGGATGAGCTTCGTGCTCTGTTTTTAGAAGGTCTGTCATATTCTTACTTTTTATTTTCAAATCATCTAATTTTTCGAGATTATCTTGTGAAATTTTATCTTTTACACTCTCTTTAATATCTTCAAAATTTTTCTCAATTTTCTCTGATACAATCTTTTCCAAAGAATCGCCAAGTTTCAAAAAATCTCTCTTTAAAGCTTCAATCTCTTTTTTGAGCTCTATTGCTTCATTGCTCCCATTTTTTTCCATTTTTGCTTCCTTCAAATCTTTTTGGTTATCAAATTATATCATAAATACCACAAGAGTATTTATATATACTTTTTAATTGCTGCTCTGGCAGTTCTATCGGCTTCTTTTCTTTTTAATGTTTCTCTTTTGTCATGTATTGTTTTTCCTTTTGCCAAGCCTATTTGAACTTTGATAAGATTTTTATTATTTAGATAAATACTTAAAGGAACAAGCGTCAATCCATCCCTTGCAATTTTTCCAATAAGCCTGTCAATCTCTTTCTTATGAAGCAAAAGTTTCCTTTCTCTTCTCTCGTCCGGTCTGTAGTGAGGATTTGCTGTGCTTAAATGCGATATATGCGAATTAAGCAGATATGCCTCACCTTTGATAATTTTCACAAAACTCTCTTTAAGATTGACTCTTCCAAGCCTTATGGCTTTTACTTCACTACCTTTTAAAGATATGCCAGCTTCAAACTTTTCAAGTATTTCATAATCATGAAAAGCTTTTTTGTTTCTTGCTATGGTTTTACCCATCTTTTCTCCTAAAAAAACTACTGCCACTACCGCTGAAAAAGTATCCATCTTGCTTATAATCTTTCAAGCCTGGATATAGCAAAACCGCAGGCTCATACAAGTCATTTAACTCTTCAATTTTAAAATTATCCATAATCTCATCACTTTTTAATGATTTGATTTTAGAGCTTAGTAATTTATTATTTTTTATTATTTTATCATAATTTTTATTTAATTTTTTTCTGTATTCTTTATATATTATAGGAGTTTTGCATTTTATATCAGGTGTGAAAATTTTCAAATCAAGTAAATCTTCATCAAATTTCTTAATTTCATCTCCTATACCCTCGACAGTAGCACTCTTACCAGAAGAGATAAAAAAAGAAACATCCGCACCTAACCTACATGATAATCCAAGCAAAGTTTTTTGACTCAAATCCAAAGACAGCACGCTATTTGTTAAATGCAAAAAAAATGCGGCATTAGAACTCCCGCCTCCAAGTCCTGCAAATTCGGGAATATTTTTTTCAACTTTTACTTTATAGTACTTAAAAAAATTTTGTATTTTTTGTGAATATTCTTTTAAGCCCAATAATTCCAAATAAGCCTTATATATAATGTTTTCTTCTATTTTACAAGAAAAATTCCCAACAATTTCAAACTTTTCATCTTTAGTTTGTTTTTTGATAAAACTTATAGTATCAAAAAGATTCTTTACAAGCATAAATCTTGAATTTATGAGATGATAATCATTTTTAATACCAATGACTTTAAGATAAATATTTACCTTTGCAAACGAACGGATTGTCAATCTATCTTCTTTAATGAAATATTTTTTAGCAAACTTATATTTTTTTCACTTCTGCTGGCTTGTAAATTTGCTCCCGCAACAGCCAATCTAAGCTCTCCTCTTATAAGAAGTATATTTTTAGGAGCTTCAAAACCAAGTTTTACTTTATCTTTTGATATAGACACAACCTGAACTTCTACATCATTTCCTATAAATATACTTTCGCCGACTTTTCTTGATAAAACTAACATAAATCCTCCAAAACTACTCTGTTTAAAAGATAGGTAACTTCATTATTCTCAATTTTAATAATCGACAGGAAATTATCTATTATTAAATGATACTCGCCATTTTCACTCTTTTTAAATGACTCTGCTTTAAGTTTCTTACCTAAAAGTATATCTAATTTATCCAAAAGATATAAATTTTCTTCAGTTCTTAGAAATTTAACAGGATTTAAACTTTTTTCATTATCATATACAAATAATCCCTCATTTACTCTTGTTAGCGTTTTTAGCACCCCTGTTGTACCAAGTTTCTCTGCTATGATTGCACCTATACTTCTTATATAACTTCCCTCGCTGACAGATATATCAAAGTTTATATATGGATGTGTATATGATAATAGCTTTACATCATAAATTATACTTTTTATCTCTTTTAATTCAAACTCTTTATTTTGCCTGGCTAGTTCATAAGCTTTTTTACCATTTATTTTTTTTGCCGAATATTTTGGAGGCAGATATCTTAAATCTCCTATCAAAGAGTGTAATACATTTTGCACTACATCTTTGCTGATTGGCTCTATATTTATAATATTATAAATTTTTTCAGTATCCAAAGTTTCGCTTTGTGCTCCTAAAAACAAAGTAGCTTTGTATCTTTTGGGCACTTTTTTAAAAAACCTAAAAAGCTTTGAATACTGGCCAAAAGCAACAATAAGACATCCGTCGGCAAACGGATCCAATGTGCCCGAATAACCAGCTTTTTTAATTTTATATTTTCTTTTTAAACTTCGTAAAAAATAATTTGAACTAACTCCTGCCGGTTTTAAGGCTACAAAAAGTCTATTCATATTTTTTCTACAAATGATGCAAGAATATCTCTTTTGGTTCCTCCAAAGTTTATATGAAGTTTGAATTCTCTTTTTATTTTATTAACTTCCAATACTCTTCCCATTCCAAATATTTTATGTTTAATTAGATCGCCTTTTTTAAATACAGTTGTTTTTTCAAGAGTCAAACTCCCTTTGCACATCCCACATTCTGTTAAAAATCTACTTTTAGTCAAATGTGCCCTTCTACCTTTATAGAACCTACTTGAAGAACAACTGAGCGTCAACTCTTTTTTTGCTCTTGTGATAGCTACATAGCCGAGGCGTCTTTCTTCTTCGATATCACTACCGTCACCTGTTATTGGGAAGAATCCCTCTTCCAAGCCTATAACAAACAAATAATCAAACTCCAAGCCTTTACTAGCGTGAATACTCATTATAGAAATACTTCCATTATCTATCTGGTCTTGGTCGCTTTGAAGCATTATTTCATTTAAAAAATCATCTATCCCGGCCTCTGGTCTTGAAAGAATAAAATCTCTAAATAACCCATAAAATTCATCTATATTTGCCACTTTATCCAAAGAATCGGGTAATTTTAAATAATACTCTTTAATATGAAAAGTCTCATCCAACAAATCTATAAAATCGTAAGTTGATTTTTCCAGGGTTTTTTTTAACTTTTTTAGATTTTTGATAAATTTTTGTATCTCTGCTAAAGCTTTTTTGCTTGTAACCACTTTATGTACTTCTTCTTTGTTTTTGGATAAAAAACTATAAATAGACTGTTTATTCTCGTATGCTTTTTTTATTATTTTATCAACCGTTACCTTTCCTATCCCCCGTTTTGGTCTGTTAATTATCCTTTTAAAAGAAAAATCATCATCAGGATTTGCTACAACTCTCAAGTAACTTATAAGATCTTTTATTTCAGCTCTTTCATAAAATTTAACTCCACCAACCATTTTATAAGGTATTTGTGCCCTATTCAAACCTTCTTCTATAGAACGGCTTAAAGCATTTATTCTATACAAAATAGCTATATTATTTGGACTTATACCAGAATTTATAAGTTTTTTTATTCTATTGGCTATAATACTTGCTTCAATATTTTCATTCTCAGAATCTATAAAACTTATATCTTCGCCATCGCCTTTTACACTTGCTAATTTTTTGCCAAGCCTTCCTCTGTTGTGACTTATTAATTCATTTGCTACTTTTAGTATCTGATTTGTAGAGCGATAATTTTTTTCAAGCTTTACTATATTGGCATCATTAAATTCATCAGAAAATTCTAAAATATTTTTTATATTTGCACCTCTCCAGCCATATATACTTTGATCATCATCACCTACTACACATATATTATTATGAGTCTGACATAGCTTTTTAACTAATTTATACTGCAACTCATTGGTATCTTGATATTCATCTATCATTATATATTTATATCTTTGACTCACCTCTGTGCATAAATTTTCATTTTCATCAAGAATCTTATAAGTTAGTGCTAACAAGTCATCAAAATCAACCAGATTATTTTTTTCGAGATACTCTTCATAACTTTTATACAAGGATGCTATTATTTTATAATTTGGCTGTATCGCTTTACTTTGTGCTGATATTGGAGATATAAGTGAATTTTTATATTTGGATATTTCACTTGCGACAAGTGGTATCGGAAGGTCTGTTCCTAAGTTTTTGATAATTCTTTTTTTATCATCACTATCAATGACTACAAAATTGTTTTTTCTGTTAACTCTGTCAATATTAAATTTTAAAAAAAGCAATCCAAACTTATGGAAAGTACATAAAAGCGGAGGATATGGAACATGTCCTATCATTTTTAAGGCTCTTTCTCTCATTTCATTTGCTGCTTTATTTGTAAAAGTAAGTGTCAAAGTATTTGCAGGATCAATACCAATAGACAACAAATACGCAAGTCTTGAAGTTATGGTTTTTGTTTTACCGCTTCCGGCACCTGCTAAAATAAGCATAGGTCCATCTATCGTTTTCGCTGCTTTTGCCTGTTCTTCGTTAAGTTCATTTAAAAATTTTTTCATTCTTTACATCTTAATTTAAAATATCAACTCCCTCATATACTGTATCATTTCTTGTTATATAGTACATAAAGTAGTTATTTATATCTATTATATCAAAATTTGTTACTTTTTCACCATAAAAATAGAATTTTTTTATAAAATATAACTTTTTATTATTTATGTATTGAAAAAATTATTTATTTCAGTTATAATCTTGATTATAAACTAACCTTACGCATTATAACATGTCTTATGTTATAATGCGTAAGGTTAGTTATAAAGTTAAAAAAGGAATACAAATGCTAAAAGATTTTTCAAAAATTCAAACATTTTTAACAGTAGTTAGAGAAAAAAGCTTCTCAAAAGCTTCAAAAAAACTAGGAATTTCACAACCTGCAGTTACTCAGCAGATAAAATTATTTGAAGATTATGTTGAAACAAAAATAGTTGACAGAAAGAAAAATGGTATAAGACTTACAAAAGAGGGAGAAGAGATATATTCTGTAATGTTAAAACTTGAAAAATGTATTTTTAATACTGAAAAAGAAGTTTTAAAAGTTATAAATAAGCAACTCACATTTATGACAGGTGCATCTTTTACCATAGGAAACTATATATTACCAAATTATTTAAATAAAATAAAAGAAAAAATTAAAAGTGATATAATAGTTAAAATTGATTTATCCAAAAATATCATCGAACTTTTAAATGATAAAAAAATAGACCTTGCTTTGGTAGAAGTACCACATTTTGAAAACAATATGCTATATCGGGAATGGCTCGAAGATGAATTGGTTCTTTTTAGCAACTCGCCTCTACCAAAATATGTAAAAAAAGAAGATCTATATAATTTTAACTGGATATGTAGAGAAGAAGAAGCACACACAAGACAACTTGTCTCAGAAGCTTTTGAAGATATGGGAATAGATTGCAAATCATTTAATATAGTAAGTATAGTTTCAAGCTCCACAGCTGTAAAAAGATCGATTATGAAAGCTCCTAAAGATGGTAAACCTACAATATCTGTAATATCTTCTCATATTATAAGTGATGAAGTAGCAAACGGTACTCTTTTTAGTACAAAAATAAGAGGATACAGACTAAAAAGACATTTTTATATTGCTTATTTAAAAGAAAGAAAAAATGATGCATTTATTGATAGCATGATAGATTTTTTAATGAATATCAAAAAAATATAGGGTACTTTTTACTCTATATTTTTTTTGTTTTCAATAATTTTTTATTATTTGGATTTGATAAAAATATATCCATTGATTTTTCTACTCCTTTACTGGTAGAAATTTCTTTTTCAGGATTTATCTGCTCTTCAGGTGGGATTGCAAGATTTATGAAAATAGGAGTATTTTCAACAATAATCTGTAAAATTGCATAAGAAGGCACGCTTACATAACTTCCAAAATTCTCTTTACCAAACCCAGCCTCAAAAGACAAAATATTTTCATCTAATTTGGCACTTTCGTAAGTATATCCTGCAAGTGTAAATAAAGTAATAGGCTTAAACTCAGATATAATATCCTTTGGCAAAACAGGATTGAATTCTATGTTTGCCAAAGGTGTGAGTATGGAAAATTCAATATCCTCATCAAACAAAAATTTGATCATATCCTCGCAATGATTTACCATTAAATCCCTGAAGTTATTTTTATTTACTGTTTTATTCAGCACTGTTTTTCCTTATCAGTTTAAATTCTTCAAAAAGTTTGGAAACTTCTTCTATACCTATTTCCCAAAATTTCTCATCCTCTATATCAAAACCGAACATCCCTATAAGTTCTTTAGGACTTTTACTGCCTCCGCTTGATAAAAATTTTTTATATATTTGTATAAAATTAGGAGTTTTCTTCTTATACAATCCATACAATGCCATAACAAGAAGTTGTCCATAACTGTATGCATAACAATAAAATGGTGTATGAATAAAGTGAGGTATATAACTCCACCAGAGTTGATAATCTTCACTAAGAGTAACTCCTTCTCCAAACATTTTTTTATTTTCATCTATCCAAAAATCATTAAATTCTTTCACGCTAACCTCATCTTCACAGGAATGAACTTTTCTTTCAAACATAGTAAATATAATTTGCCTGAATAAAGTAGCAAAAATATCTTCCAATTTTCCGCCATAAAGCCCCAATAACTCTTCTTTTGGGGTAATTGTCTTAATATAATCAAATAATAGCATTTCAGCAAATACTGATGCGGTTTCTGAAGTGGTCAAAGGTGTGTCACTGCCTATATATCCTACTTTTCTTGATAGATATTGATGAATTGCATGACCTAACTCATGTGCAATTGTAAAAATATCTCTTCTTTTTGAAGTATAATTTAACATAACAAAAGGGTGGGTATCTGTTGATGCCGGATGAGAAAAGGCCCCTCCTCTTTTTTTATCTTTTGGAAAAACATCACACCATCCCTCATCCAAAGCTTTTTTTGCAATTTTATAAAATTTCTTGTCAAAATTCTTGAATGCCGCCAAAACCAACTCTTTTGCTTCGTCAAAAGATATATTTTCACTCTCATTTTCATAAGGTGCATATCTATCATAATCAAATAATTTTTCATATCCCAAAATTTCTTTTTTTATTTTATAATACTCCTGACTGAGAGAAAAATTCTTAGAAGCCGTATTTATAAGGGCATCTACACTTTTTTGTGTTATTTGATTGTCTATGTGTCTTGGTTCTTCTACTGTTTTATATCTCCTTATATCACACTCAATTTTTAAATCAGTTTTTACCATGTTGTAAATATATGAAGTTAAATGAATATTATCTTTTAATTCTTTACTTAAAGATTTTGCCGCTTTTTCTCTTACTACTCTATCGCTTGAATAAAGTTTTGATAAAATTTCTTCTTCACTGATTTTCAAACCATTAAAATCAAATTTCAATCTGCTAAAATGCTCATCAAATAATCTGCTAAAAGCTCTTGAACTTGTCAGACTCTTCTTTAATAATATTTTCTCTTCTTTGGCTGAAAGTTGATGTTTTTTCTCTTTTTTTAAAGATTTTAAATAATGCTCATATAAACCGGATTTTTTTATAATCTTTTTTTGTTTATCTTTTTGTAATTTGTTAAACTCAAGCTCAAAAAAAAGTAAATTTTCCTGTATTATGTTAAACTTGGAAGAGTATTTGGCATAAAATCCACCATTATCAGAATTACTAGCAAATTTTAAAAATGCGTAAGTACCGGCTCTACCTATAGAATTTAGTATATTTTCATATACTTTTAATGCTTTTATAAAATCTTTTGTTTTTATGCTATATAATTTTCCTTTATACTGTTTTTCAAATCTTTGTGCCTCTAAGTCTATTTTTTGGACACTTTTTTCAAGCTCTTTATCACTTTTAAAAAGATCATCAAGATTCCAATTATTCATTTGGCTATTTCCTTAAATAAAATATTTTTTTATTATATCAAAAATAGACTTGTTGCGATATAATTACCATAATAAAATACAATTATTTTTAAAGGAAAAAATAGATGAAAAAAATATTTATACTAAATACCGGTGGTACTTTCAATAAAATATACAATCCGCTAAACGGAAAACTTGAAGTGGCTAAAAATAATGAGATGATAGAGAATATATTAAAATATCAAAATAACTTAAACTATGATATAAAAGCTATCATTTCAAAAGACAGTTTAGATATAAATGATGACGACAGAAGTCTTATACTTAAAGAAATTCAAGATAGTGATTGTAAAAAAATTATTGTTGTTCATGGTACTGATACAATAGATAAAACAGCGATATTCTTAGAAAAAAGAATAAAAAATAAAATAATTGTTTTAACAGGGGCTATGGTTCCTTTTAGCATACGACAAATAGAAGCTACTTCAAATTTTTCTATGGCTGTTGGATTTTTATTTTCAAACCATAAAAAAGGTATTTATATCTCTATGCAAGGCATGGTGGAATTACACCATAAAGTTTTTAAAAATAGAGAAATAGGAGTATTTCAAAAACTTAAGCAATAAGCTTTTCAAGTACAGCCATTCTCACTGCTACTCCGTTTTTTACCTGCTCAAGCACTTTGCATCTTGAATCTTTCATGACTTCATCATCTATATCTATATTTCTGTTTACAGGTCCTGGATGAAGAAGTATTATATCTTTATCTGCTAAAATCTTTTTGGTTATACAATAATCATTTGCATAATCTTTCAATGATGCATATATTTGATTTGTATGTCTTTCACTTTGAGTTCTAAGACTCATGATGATATCAACTCCTTTTATACCCTCACTCAAATCATAGCATTTTTTTAGATTTGTTTTTGGTAAAAAATGCGGAGGAGCAACAAGAGTTATGTCAAGTCCGAAGAGACTCAGTAGCTCTATATTACTATTTGCCACTCTTGAGTTTTTTATATCACCTACAATAGCTATCTTCTTTCCTTTTACATCTTTGATATACTTCTTTATGGTAAAAAGATCCAAAAGTGCCTGTGTAGGATGAGCGTGACTTCCATCTCCTCCATTTATAATAGGACAATTTATATAATTTGAAAGTATTTTTGGAACTCCTGCATTTTTATGTCTGACTATGATAGCATCAGGTCCCATAGCATCCAGGTTTGCAGCAGTATCAAACAATGTTTCTCCTTTACTTGAAGAGCTTTTAGATACATCCAAACTCACTACGCTTGAGCCCAATCTTTTTGAAGCTATTTCAAAACTACTTCTTGTTCTAGTAGAATTTTCAAAAAAAATCGTTATAATACTTTTACCCTGCAAGATATTCCTTGGCTTCTCATCAAGAAACTCTTCTGCTCTTTCAAACAACTTTTCTATCTCAGTTTTGGTAAAATCTTTAGTATTGATTAAGTGTCTCACTTACAAATCTCCTTCTATTAAACTGTACTTTTTGTAAAAAAACAGTCACAACTTTCATATTTAGTTTTTGTTTAATAAATTATTGTATAATAGCATATAAAAAATAAAAAAGGGAGCAAAAAATGAAAAAAATTATAACTGCAATATTATTTATGATACCAATTTCTCTATTGGCTGAGAGTATTCAATTTTCTGACTCTATACCTGTTATAAGAAGTAAACCAGTATATAGAATGGTTACAACAAGAACCCCATATCAAGAGTGTTGGAATGAGCAGGTACCAGTAAGTAATACAAATTCAAACAGTGGGACAGTAGGTGCACTAATAGGTGGGGTTGCAGGTGGCATCATAGGGCATCAAGTAGGTGGTGGCGGTGGCAAAACTGCTGCTACTGTAGGTGGAGCGATATTAGGAACTTTGATAGGTAAAAATTTATCAGATCAAAACAATAATGCAGGAACAACCACTTACACAACTCAAAGAAAATGTGTCACAAAATACAACGAAAGTCAACAAAGAAAATTTATAGGATACAAAAATGTTGGTAACTACAAAGGAAGAACAATTATAAAATACAGCGATAGGCCATTAAATCGTATCATATTGCATGTTTTTATAAATTATTGATTAAATAAGTGCCCAACCATAATGAGACCGCTGCACAATACATGATATCTGCAAACATCCGTTTGAAAGATCTCATGTATCAATCTTAAAATATAACCTCGACATAAGCAATAAAAAGATAAAATAGCAACCAAATTTATATACAAAGGTGAAAAATGAAAGTTGTTGTTATCCACGGACCAAATATGAATATGCTTGGGCTTAGAGATCAAAATATCTATGGTCCAATGAAGCTTGAAGAGATTAATGCTCAGCTAAAAGCAGTCGCAGAACAAAATAAAATTGAAGTTGAATTTTATCAATCAAATCTTGAAGGAGAAATTGTAGATAAAATCCAAGAATGTTTAGGAGATGCTGACGGTATCATCATAAATCCGGCAGCTTACACACATACTTCAATAGCCATAAGAGATGCCATATCTGCAGTACAATTACCTACAATCGAAGTACATGTTAGTAATATATACAGAAGGGAAGAATTTAGAGAAAAAAGTTTAATTGCTCCTGTTTGCCAAGGTCAGGTTTCAGGCTTTGGACCTTTTGGATACCATCTTGGAATGATAGGAATGCTTCAGATATTTAGCGAGATAAAAGCTATGCAAGAACAACAAAAGGCTCAAGAGCAAAGCAAAAAATGAATTTCATTTTAAAAAACGAAAATGCCATATATTATGAGTGTGGCTTTTCGTGTGATAACTCAATCTTTTTAAAATTTGGAAATGAAGCTTTTTTTGTAACTGACGGACGATATACCACTGAAGCAAAAGAAAATATCAAAAATGCTGAAGTAGTAAATAGTGATTTTGATATATATAAAACTTCAAGGCAAATATTAAGAAAAAATAAGATAAAAAAAGTTATATATGATCCTCTTGATTGGAGTGTAGCAAACTTTGAAAAACTGAGTTCAAACTTGAATTGCTATTTTTTTTCAAAGCAAAATTTTTCTCAAAAAAAGAGAATTATTAAAAATGAGAAGGAAATAGAAAAAATAAAAAAAGCTGTTTCATTAGGAAGTGAAGGATTTGAAAATTTTGTACAATACCTTCAGCTAAACGGAAACGGCAAAAGTGAAAAAAAACTTTTTTTCAAAGCCAATGAAATACTATGCCAATATGGTGAGCTGACTTCAAGTTTTGATCCAATAGTAGCTATAGATAAAAATTCGGCAAAACCTCACTCTCTGCCAACAGACGCAAAACTGCAAGAAGATGCTCTTTTATTACTTGATGCTGGTACAAAATATCAAAGATATTGCAGTGATAGGACAAGAGTTATAGAGTATAATACTGAAAAAGAGTTAAATTTCAGTAAAAAACAAAAATTTAAAGACAAAAAACAGCAAAAGATATATGATATTGTTTTAAAAGCCCAAGAAAAAGCTATAAAATATGCTAAAGTGGGGATAAAAGCAAAAGATATAGATAAGGCAGCAAGAGATGTTATAGAAAAAGCAGGGTATGGAAAATATTACATTCATTCAACAGGCCATGGCGTAGGACTTGATATCCATGAATTGCCAGTTATATCAAAAAGAAGTGAAACTGTAATAGAAGAAAATATGATTTTTACAATAGAGCCCGGCATATATTTACCAAATAAATTTGGTATAAGAATAGAAGATATGTTAGTAATGACCAAAAACGGTGCTCAAGTTTTATAATATATAAGATGCAATTTTTCAAAATCACATGCTTTCCTTATAAATCAAAAAAACAATATACCAATAAACATTATGCAATCATCGGTGTAGGCTGTAATATTGGAGATTGCAAAAGAAGATTTCAAAAACTTTTTTATTTTTTGTCTAAGGATTTAAAAATAAACATATTGCAAGCTTCACCTATACTAAAAAATCCTCCTTTTGGATATCTAAATCAGGATGATTTTTATAATGCTATATTCCTTGTAAAAACTGATTTATCCCCTACTTTGCTACTTAAATATTTACTTAAAATTGAAAAAAAATACCGCAGAAAAAGATATTTTGCAAATTCTCCTAGAACTTTAGACTTAGATATAATTTTTTATGATAAAATAACATTAATAAAACCTTTTTTAAAAATACCTCATGCAAAATGGTTTGAAAGAGAATCAGTTATTTTGCCTTTAAGGCAATTGCAATTAAACAAAGGCTTTATATTAAAGTCATATAGAAAAAAAATTAAGGGAGTCTATGAAGCTTTTATCTTTTAATGCGCAAACACCTTCCCAAGCTCTTAGAAAAGCTCAAATACAATGTGGAGAGAATGCTCTTGTAGTAAGTACCAAAGAGATAAGAAAAAAGACTTTTAACAAGAGCGCGCTTTATGAAGTAGTAGTTGCTGTTGAAGAAAAAGAGTTAAAAAAGGAAAAAGAAAAAAAGAAAAAAAGTAGCACAGATGTGCTCTTGGATCTATCCAAGGCTGCCAAACAAATATCACAAATAGAAGATATAACAGCCAAATCATATAAAAATGAAGAAAATAATGCAGATGAATTGAAAAATAAAAAAGATAATGAAGAATTCAAAGAGATAAAAAATGAAATTTACAATCTTTCAGATAAAGTCAAACTGATTCAAGAAATGTTCTGGGAAGAAAAAGCGCCGATGAGAGATGGACTATCCATACCCTCTGAATTTTCTGAAATTTACAAAAAAGCCAAGTTCAGTGGAATGAATCAAAATGATTTAGACTCTATAATGGAATTAACACTTGAACACATGCCATACAATATGAGAAAAAACAGCCAAACAGTCAAAAGATATTTTCAAGTTTTACTGAGAAAAATGGTTCCTGTTAGAATGGAAAGTGATATGCAAAGAGATAAAAAAAGAATTATGATGTTTGTCGGACCAACAGGCGTTGGAAAAACTACTACTTTGGCAAAATTGGCTGCTAGGTATTCTTACTTAAAAGAAAAAAGAGAAAAAGTGGGAATTATCACACTTGATACTTACAGAATAGGTGCAGTGGAACAACTTTTTCAGTATGCAAAAATGATGAGATTACCCATAGAAGATGTTATTGATATAGAAGATTTTAAAAGAGCCATCACATCTCTTTCATTTTGCGATACTATATTGGTAGATACCATAGGGAGTTCTCAATATGATAAAGACAAGCTGGAAAAAATAGAAAAATTTTTAAAAAAATCCAATGAAACCATTGATGTTAATCTTGTACTCTCATCAAGTACCAAACTTGAAGATTTGAGAGAAATATACAAAAACTTTGAATATTTGGGTATTGATACTATAATATTTACAAAATTCGATGAGACAAAAAGTTTTGGTAATATTTTTTCTTTTACAAAAGAAATCGGAAAACCATTGAGTTACTTTTCAGTCGGGCAGGAAGTACCAGATGACATATTTTGCGCAAGTAGTGAATATTTGATACAATGTATGTTAGATGGTTTTACAAAGGGAAAAAATGCAAAACCAGGCAACTAAATTAAAAGATATAGTAACATCAAATACTAACAAAGATACTCCTCATACAAAATTTATAGCTATCACAAGCGGCAAGGGTGGCGTAGGAAAGAGTACAATAAGTGTCAATACTGCTGTTTTATTTGCAGATGCAGGCTACAAAGTCGCTCTTTTTGATGCGGATATCGGTCTGGCAAATTTAGATGTACTTTTAAATGTAAGATGCACCAAAAATATATTAAATGTTTTAAAAGGAGAATGTTCGCTGGATGAGATAATTATGCCAATAAAAGAAAACCTTATCTTGATACCAGGTGACAGTGGAGATGAAATACTAAAATACAGCGATCAGTTTATTTATGAAAGATTTTTTGAAGAGGCATCAAATTTGAATGATCTGGATTATGTTATAATCGATACTGGAGCAGGCATAGGTGAGCATACACAACTTTTTTTAAATGCTGCAGATGAAGTAATAGTAGTAACCATCCCCGATCCAGCAGCTATAACAGATGCTTATGCTACCATAAAAATAACAAGTAAATTTAAATCACATTTACACATGGTTTTAAATATGGTCAGGAATGCAAAAGAAGCTCAAATGATATTTAACAAAATAAACAAAGTAGCAAAAGAAAATATTAATAACGGTTTTAATTTAAATCTAATAGGAAGTGTTCAAAATGATAAAAATATTGCTAAAAGTATAAGAAACAGGACAATATTTGTTGACGAATACCCAAATTCTTTAACTTGCAGAGACTTAAAAAATATAGTTAAAAAATTAATTTTTAAATTGGAACATAAAGTGCTTGATGATACAAAGGAAAAAAGTTTTGGCGGTTTCATAAAGCGGCTGATTGAACAATTCTAACCAAGGAAATCATTTGAGAATAGAAAATTTTATTTATTTTTTTACCATTTGTGGATTTTTCATAGGTTTGATATTTTCAATTATAAACTTTAATGAGCCAGGGAATATACTGTTTTATACATTTATAGTTACACTATTTTTTTATCTTTTAATTCACTTGGCGATAGCAAATTTTTTAGATATTAAAAGTTTATCTAAAAAAATTTTTAATAAAGAAAAATATGAAGAAGTCAGTGACTATTTCATATATGAACTTGAAAATAGAGAAAAGAAAATAAATTCTTTGGTAAAAATATCAACAAATAATAATAAAAGAAAAACTGATGACAGCTACGGCAAAATTGCAGCTTAATGAATACAAAAGACAAATAAAAGAAGAAAAGGATAAGCTTGTATTGCAATTTTTACCTGCAGTTAGAGCTATGGCATACAGACTCAAAGAGAGATTACCAAGTAATATTGATGTTAATGATTTAATTTCAATTGGCACAGAAGAGGCTATAAAACTCTCAAGAAGGTATGATGAAAATAAAAATGATTTCTTTTGGGGATATGCAAAGCAAAGAGTTTATGGCTCAATGTTAGATTATTTAAGAAGTCTTGACACACTAAGCAGAAACAACAGGAGGCTTATTAAAGCGATAGATAGTGAATGTGAAAAGTATATGAACAAGTATGATGAAGAACCAAATGATGAGTATCTTTCAAATGTATTAGGACAAAGTGTTAAAAAAATCCAGGAAGTAAGAAATATCTCAGAAGCTTCTATGGTACTTCCAATAAATGAACAAATGGCAATATTTGATAAAAACAATACAGAAAATATCATCGAAAAAGATGCATTGATAGAAAGTATTAAAAAGGTTTTAAAAACATTGAAACAAAGAGAACAACTTATAATACAACTCTACTATTTTGAAGAATTAAATTTAAAAGAAATAAGTGATATTTTAAATATCAGTGAATCAAGGATTTCTCAAATACATAAAAAACTTATAAGAACGATAAGAAATACATTAGGAAATAATCATGGCTGATATATTGAGTCAGGAAGAAATTGATGCTCTGCTTGAAGTTGTCGATGAAGAGGATACTTTAAATATATCAGATGATGAGATAATTGATCAAAGACAAATCATACTCTATGATTTCAAAAGACCAAACAGAGTCAGTAAAGAACAATTAAGAGCAGTCAAAGGCATACATGACAAAATGGCAAGAAGCTTATCTTCACAAATATCTTCAATTATGAGATCTATCGTTGAGATACAACTCCATTCAGTCGATCAGATGACTTATGGTGAATTTCTTATGAGTCTGCCAAGCCCGACAAGTTTTAATGTCTTTTCTATGAAGCCTCTTGATGGAAGTGGGGTTATAGAAATAAATCCATCAATTGCATTTCCCATGATAGACAGACTTCTTGGAGGTAAAGGGGAAAGTTTTGAATCAAGTAGAGAATTAACTGATATTGAGTTGAATTTATTGGATGCGATACTTAGAATAATAACACAAAAATTAAAAGTTGCGTGGGAGCCAATAACTGATATGTATCCCAATATAGAAACAAAAGAATCAAGTCCCAATGTTGTACAAATCGTTTCACAAAATGAAATTGTAATCATGGTAGTTATGGAGCTTATAATAGGAAATACAAGCGGAATGATAAATATATGCTATCCTGTTATTTATCTTGAATCAATCCTTCCAAAACTAGCAAACAGAGATATAATGCTTGGTGGCTCAAACACAAAAAAAAGTAGAAATAAAGAGTTAAATGTACTTATAAAAAGGGCAGATATAGATATCGAGGCAATTCTTGGAAAAACTTTATTGAGTGTAAAAGAGTTACTTGATTTAAAAAAAGATGATATAATAAGATTAGATAGAAGTGCAGATGATAATGCTGTTGTCAGCATAGATAAAAAAGATATGTTTTTAGGTAATGTAGGTATTCACAGATTTAGAAAGTCTATAAAAATTATAGATTTTCTAAAAAGCGATAAAGATGAGATTAAGGAATATTTAGAAATAGTAGAAAAAAATAGGATAGAAAAAATTTCTACCGTCAGTGCATAATAAGGAGATTTTTAGTGAATAAGTTTATTGATGTTTTAGAAAAAGATATAGTTTCTACCATAGAAGGATTGACAGGCATTGCACCGACTCTTACATTAAGCAGTAAGGATGAAATTACCAAAAATATCGCAATTATGCCACCGCTTGTTTGTATGCACATCAGTTCAACAGGAGAGATAGAGGGAAAAATAGCATTTTGTATGACTCCCTTACTTGCAACTGCTTTGGGTGATATGATGTTAGGTGGAGAAGGAGAGAGTAAAGAAGAGATGAATGAAGATGATTTAGACGCTGCAAAAGAGATAGTCTCAAATATATTTGGTGGATTATCAACATCTTTATCTGCTCAGAAAAATTTACCAAAACTCTCTTTTACTATCAATGATGTAGAATTTATAGGTGAAAATGATGATATAAAACTTACAAGTTATTCAACTATTCTTACATATAATCTTAAAATATCAGAGATAAATTCACAACTGTATATTGCCATTGATGATACATTGTTATCAGCTTTTTTTGAAAATAAAATAGAAAAAAAGATTGAAAAGAAAGAAGTTAGAAAAACTAAAAATAATAATTGTGACAATGATGAAGAGCTTACTCAAAATGAAATGAAAAATATATCTCTTATCATGGATGTCAAGCTTCCGGTAAGAGTAAGAATAGGTTCAAGAAAAATGTTACTCAAGGATATCCTAAATATGGATATTGGCTCAGTTATAGAGTTAAATCAGTTAGCAAATGATCCACTTGATATCCTGGTTGGAGATAAAGTTATAGCTCAAGGAGAGGTAGTTATAGTTGATGGAAATTTTGGCATACAGGTTTCTGAAATAGGAACAAAAAGAGAGAGGCTTGAAAAACTCAGGTAAATATAATTATTTATAATATATAATCTCTAAAAAATTTTAGGGGCGCTTATGAAAATAATGGTTGCTATGAGCGGAGGTGTTGACTCAAGCTCGGTTGCTTATATGTTGAAAAATGAAGGATATGAAATAGAAGGAGTTTACATGAAACTCCATAACTCTCCAGAATATCATAAAAATAATATAAAAAAAGTAGAAAAAATTGCAAATTTTCTTGGTATAAAATATCATATTCTTGATCTTCAGCCCCAATTTAATGAAAAAGTCTATTCCCCTTTTATTGAAAGTTACAAAAAAGGAGAAACTCCAAATCCATGTGTACTTTGTAATAGAAATATAAAATTTGGTGAATTGATCAAGTTTATGAAACAAAAAAACTTTGATAAGTTGGCAACTGGACACTATATAAGTATAAAAGATGGATTTATTTGTGAAGCAAAAGATAAAAGTAAAGATCAAAGCTATTTTCTTGCAAATATCAAAAAAGAAAATATTCCTTTTTTATTTTTTCCCCTTAATAGCATTTTAAAAAAAGATTTAAAAGAAACTGCTTCCAAAATACCAATACTTAAGGAATTCTCTGCTCAAAAAGAAAGTAGTGAAATTTGCTTTGTTGATACAACTTATATTGATGTGTTAAAAGACCATACAACAGTCAATATACCAGGAGATGTAATAAACAGCACAGGAAAAGTTATAGGAAAACACAAAGGCTATATGCAATATACCATAGGGAAAAGAAGAGGATTTGAAGTTTTTGGTGCTCTTGAGCCTCATTATGTTACAAAAATTGATCCTGTTAAAAATGAGATAACAGTAGGTACAAAAGAAAATTTACAAGTGAATAATTTTATGATAAGAGATGTTAATATATTTATTAATGAAAAAGAGTTTGATGCTTCGGTAAAAATAAGATACAGAAGTGATAAAATTCCTTGCAAAGTAAAAATTTTTAAAGATAAAACGGCGGAGATTATTTTAGATAAAAGTGTTTTTGCAGTAGCAGCAGGACAAATGGCAGCACTATATGACAATGAAAAGCTTTTAGGCGGAGGATGGATAATATGAGTACGGGGGGATGGTCCTGCCCTCACAGCATAAACGGAAATTGCCAAATCATAAAAAAAGAGTGCGATCCAGGAGATAAAGGTTGCGTATTGTATGCTAAAGCACTCTTTTCAAATCAATCTTCTTTATCAAATGAGGCATTTCAAAAGAGGATGCAAAGAAAATTACTCAAAGCTACGAAAGATTTATCTTTAAAAAAAGCAGATTAGCACATAGTTATCTTTTAATTTCATCTTTTATTTTATTTATTATATTCTCTTTATCATCGCCATAGGCAAAACAAGCGTCAACTTTACAAGCTAAATATGTATTGTCTTTTGTAGATTTATACAAGATATATGGATAATAAATCTGAGATTTAATAGAATTTTTTAACTCTAGTAATGGATTTTTTTTCGATTTTATCACTATATATCCATCTTTATATGCCAAGTAATCATCTACTGCTTTAGGGAAATTGGCAGGATATTTAGATAAAAACAGAGAATTATTTTCCAAAGTATCTTTTACCAAATTTTGATATGATAAATTTTCTTCAAATACAGCAAGTTTCAAAAGGTTGTTTATCATTACAGAAAGAGAACTGACATAAGAATTACCCTCAATAGTAGCCTTTACTTTAAATGGTTCAAAACTAAAATACCAGGTTTTATCAACATAAAATTTTTCAATACTCTTTTGTGTAAACTCATTGGCCAAATCTAAGTATTTTTTATCCAAAGTTTTCTCATAAGCTATCAGCAAGGCTGATGTCATAAAAGAATAATCTTCCAAGTTAGCTTTGACTTTAGCCTCTTTACCAAGTAATACTTGATGATATAGCGTACCATTGAGGTATACCTTTTTCAATAACTCATTTAAAGATGTGGAAGCTTTTTTCAAATAATTATGGTTAATATCACTTGCTATAAAAAGTGCCTTTATATATAATGCATTCCAAGAAGTCAATATTTTATCATCTATAAAAGGATATTTTTTTGTATCCCTTACTTTTATGAGAGCTTTTTTTGCCTCTTTTAAATCAGTAGGCACCTTTGCAAAATTATTAATATACGGATTACTTTCACCACTTTTAAAATTTCCATCTTTTGTAATTCCATAATAATCAAGTATATCTTTATAATTTTTAAGTCCATCCCTAATAAGAGCATCTTTTGCCTCTTTATAAGTATATACAAAGTATGCACCCTCCTCTTTTTCACCTGTTTTTGCATCATAACTATCTGCATCACTTGCGCTAAAATATACACTGTCTTTTTCAAACCTTTTATCAACAAAAGTTACAATTTCATTTACCATATTCTTATAAAGAGGTTTTTTTGTAATTTCATAAGCTTTTGCATAATCTTCCAACAATTCAGCATTTGTATAAAGCATCTTTTCAAAATGTGGTATCATCCACCTCTCATCAGTTGAATATCTATAAAATCCACCTTCAATTTGATCATATATGCCACCTTTTGCCATAGTGCTGAGCATATCATCAGCAAGTTTTAAAGCAGTTTTATCACCATCGAGCTTATATATATCAAGTAAAGCATTGATAGTGCTTGCATGCGGAAATTTTGGAGCTATGCCGATGCCTGGATTATTTTTATCATAATTTTTCTCGACACCTTTTATAAAAGCTTTTGCAAGATTTTCACTTATTTTTGTTTTACCGATAGTTTTTTCTTCTTGGGATAATTTCATATATTTTTCAACATCATCTGCTGTATCTATTATTTTTTTATAATTATTTTTTTTCATTTTCACAAAATATTCTAAAATCTGCAAAAGACCGGCTCTACCGTATTTAGGCTCTCTTGGTATATAAGTCGCACTGAAAAAAGGCTTTCCCTCAGGTGTTAGCAATATAGTAAGAGGCCACCCCCCGGCTCTTTTATTCATAAGATAATATACATCTTGAAAATGCCTATCAATTGAAGGCATTTCCTCTCTATCAACTTTTATGGAAATATAATTTTTATTTAGTATTTTTGCGACTTGAAGATTTTCAAAAGATTCTTTTTCCATTACATGACACCAGTGACAAGTACTGTATCCAATAGACAAAAATATCATTTTATTCTCTTTTTTAGCTTTTTCAAAAGCTTCTTTACTCCACGGCATCCAATCAACAGGATTGTGTGCATGTTGTAAAAGATATGGAGAATTTTGATAGATCAACTCATTTGTATATTTGTAATTTTTTGCCTGCATTGTTATCACCGCCATTATCAATAATATAATCATCTTTTTCATTTTTTTATTCCTTTAAAAAGATATTTTAGATTATCACAATAGGTATTAATGCACGATTTTTTCACAATTTTAGTATAAAGTTTTAAAAATAAAACAAGATGATTGTATAACTATTTACAAATCATCAATAAAGGATAAGGTTATGAAAAAATTAATTTTTGCTGTATTATTTTTAAGTGTAACAGTTGCACTAAATGCACAAAGTTTTACTATTTTAAAAAGAGTTATGGTGATAAGGAGCAAACCTGTATATGCCAATATAACAAAAAGAGTTCCATATCAAGAGTGTTGGAATGAACAAGTTCCTGTTCGCAGATATTACAATAATGGTGCAAATTCAAATATCGGCGCACTTATCGGGGGTATTACCGGGGGGATAATAGGTCATCAAGTAGGTGGTGGTGGTGGCAAAATAGCTGCTACTGTCGGTGGAGCTATCATAGGAACATTAGTTGGAAATAATCTATCAAGAAGAAACACAAGAAGTTATACAAGTGGATACAGAACCCAAAGAAGATGCATTACAAAATATAATGATACTTATACAAGAGCAATAATAAGATATAAAAATATCGCATATTTTAAAGGTCAAAAGATAGTAAAATTCAGCAACAGAGCATTAAGATTTATCAGAATTAGAGAAATTATTGAATATTAGACTTGTTGCGATATAAGAATATTGAACATTAAGGAGGATTTTTCCTCCTTAACTTTTCTTCATAACTTATTTTTAAGCTATTTTTTAGTATTATTGCACTCTTTTAAAAACTATTATTTTAAGGACTGTATTTGTTTGGTACATTGACTGACTCTTTTAAAACTGCTATCAATAAAATTCGCTTTGCAGATGACGAAAAAGCTTTAAAAAAAGCATTGGATAATCTTAAAAAATCTTTACTTAAAGCGGATGTACATTACAAAGTTGTAAAAGATTTGATAAAGAATGTTGAGCTTGAAACAAAAAAAGATGGTATTGGAAAAGATAATTTTTTAAAATCACTGAAAAAAAATATATTTGAAATTTTAAAAATTGGCGGTAGCCAAGGCTTTGTTTTTTCCTCCAGACCTCCAACAACAGTTTTAATGTCAGGTCTTCAAGGAAGTGGAAAAACGACAACAACTGTAAAATTGGCATATTATCTCAAACTTAGAAAAAAGAAAGTTTTAATTGCAGCTTGCGACCTTCAAAGACTAGCAGCAATAGAGCAATTAAAGCAACTTTGTGAACAAAATGAACTTGACCTGTATTTTGATGAGCATGAAAAAAATCCTAAAATAATTAGTAAAAATGCTTTAAAAAAGGCAAAAGAAGGCTTGTATGATGTTCTTATAGTTGATACTGCTGGAAGACTGGCTATAGATGATGAATTAATGCATGAATTAAAAGATATAAAAAATACTCTGACTCCTGATGAGATATTTTATGTAGCTGATTCTTTAAGTGGACAAGATGCTGTAAGAAGTGCAAGCTCTTTCAACGAACAACTTGGCATAACCGGTGTAATTTTATCAAAATATGATGGTGACAGTAAAGGTGGTGTTGCACTTGGCATATCTAAACAAACAGGAGTTCCTTTAAGATTTGTAGGAATTGGGGAAAAGGCTGCTGATCTTGAACTTTTTATACCAGAAAGAGTAGTAAATCGCTTGATGGGAGAGGGAGATCTTGCTACGCTTGCAGAAAAAACAAGTGCTATTATAGATGAGAAACAAGCTAAAAAATTAACCAGAAAAATGAAAAAGGGTGAATTTAACTTTAATGACTTTTTAGAACAGATGGAAAGTATGAAAAAATTAGGTAGCATGAAATCTTTAGTAGGTATGATTCCAGGACTTTCTGGTATGGCGAACCAGATAAAAGATATGGACTTGGAAAATTCATCTGAAATGAAAGCCATGAAAGCTATGATAAGCTCTATGACTAAAAAAGAAAGAGAACACCCTTCTATTTTAAATAATAGTAGAAAAAGAAGAATAGCAAAAGGTGCTGGTTTGTCTCAAATGGATGTAAACAGATCTATTAAACAATTTCAAAATGCCGCCAAAATGGCTAAAAAGTTTTCAGGTAAAAAAGGAATGCAAGACCTTCAAGGTATGATGTCTGCTCAAGGAAGAGGATTTCCAAGATAATTAAGATATAATAAAATTTAAAGTTAAAAGTTTTAAAATTTACAAAACTTTTAATTTTTAATTTAAACAAGGAGCATAAATGGCAACAGTTGTAAGACTAACAAGATTGGGAAGAAAGAAAAAACCATTTTACAGGATAGTTGTAACAGACAGTAGAAAAAGAAGAGATGGCGGATATATAGAATCAATCGGATATTATAATCCTTTGACTGAACCTGAAACTATAAAGTTTGATAATGAAAGACTGACATATTGGAAAAGTGTCGGCGCAAAACTAAGTGACAGGGTAAAAAAAATAACCGGATCTAAATAAAATGGTAGAAGATTTTATAAGAGAATTTACTTTACTTTTGGTAAATAAACCAGAAGTTGTTAAAATAGAAAATAGAGTAATTGATGATACTTTTAGTGAAATCACCATATATGCTGACAAAGGTGATACCGGAAAGCTTATAGGCAAAGAGGGTAAAATGATCAATTCATTAAAAACAGTTATCTCAGGATGTAAAGCAAAAGATAAAAGATCTTATAAGATTATGGTGCAGGCACTTGAGGAATAAAGGTAAAAGTTGAAAGACAATTTTATTTTACAAGTTGCACAAATAGGAAAAACTGTAGGACTAAAAGGGGAGTTGAAACTTCATAACAAAAGTGACTTTCCTGAACAGTTTAAACAAGGAAGTAACTTTTTAACTTCACAAAAATTAAAATTAACTATTCAAAGTTATAATCAAAAAAGATCTCTCGTTAAGTTTGTAGGCTATGACAATAAAGATGATGCTTCCTCTCTTACTAATCAATTTATATTCACTGATTTAAAGAGTACATTAAAGCAGTGTAATTTGAAAAAAGATGAATTTTTTTGGTTTGATGTAATAGGCTCCAAAATTATAGAAAACAATAATATACTTGGAGAAGTTATCTCTATAGAAAGGTTTGAACCAAATGATTATCTTTTGGTAAAAACAGATAAAAGTATGAGTTCATTAGGATATGCTGTCAAATTTTTGATACCATATATCGACAGATACATTATCAGTTTTGATAAACAAGAGCAAAAAATTTTTACAAAAGATTGCATTGGTATCTTAGAAAATTCATGAAATTTACTTTTATAACTCTTTTTCCAAGTTTGATAAATTGTTATTTTAAAGATTCAATCTTAAAAAATGCAATAGATAAATTACTTATAAAAGTAGATTTTTTAAATCCAAGAAATTATACAAAAAACAGACATAAAAAAGTAGATGGTGCATTGATTGGGGGCGGAGCAGGAATGCTTATGTCGCCCCAACCTCTATTTGATACGATAACTAGCATAAAAGAAAAAGATGATAATGCATATATCATTTTTTTAACTCCATCAGCTAAACTTTTCAAACAAAATGATGCCAAAAGACTATCAGAAAAAAAACATATTGTTTTTGTCAGCGGAAGATATGAGGGCATTGATGAAAGGATAATAGAAATATATGCTGATGAAGTTTTTTCAATCGGTGATTATATTATAACAGGTGGTGAAATACCATCACTTATACTATGCGATGCTATCAGCAGAAATATCAAAGGCGTATTGGGAAATACAGACTCTTTAAATATTGAAAGTTACGAAAATACTCTTCTAGAAGCTCCATCTTTCACAAAGCCTGATATTTTTAAAAAAAATAGTATAATTAAAGAGTTTTCAAAGGGAAATCACGGTAAAATTGCAACCTTAAAATATAGTTTATCGCTTTTGAAGACAAAATACTATAGACCTGATTTGTACAAAAGAGTAAAAACAGAAGGAAACAATAATGAGAAATAGATATATAGAAGATTTTGAGCAAAAACAAACATCTGAGAAAAAAAGACCTGAATTTAGAGCAGGAGATACGCTAAGAGTTGGTGTAACAATTAAAGAAGGGGACAAGCAAAGAATCCAAAATTTTGAGGGTGTTTGCATAGCAAAAAGAGGAACAGGCTCTGGAGCTTCTTTTATAGTAAGAAAAGTTGGTGCAAATAATATTGGAGTTGAAAGAATTTTTCCACTTTACAGTGATAGTATAGATGAAATAAAGGTACTTAGAAAAGGTAGAGTAAGAAGAGCAAAACTTTTTTATCTAAGAGATAGAAAAGGTAAAGCCGCAAGAATAAAAGAACTTAAAAGAAAATAATCCTTCCTTAAACTTAAAATGACAAATAACCTATTGTCATTTCTACTTCAATACATGATATAATACTCCTTAGATTATTCTAAGGAGTTATATCTTCATGCTTTATAAAGAAGCAATAAAAACCATAAAAAACAGTAAAAATCTTATCGCTTTTACAGGAGCCGGCATATCGGTTGAGAGTGGTATTCCTACTTTTAGAGGTGAAAATGGTATTTGGAATAAATATGACCCCCAGATATTAGATATCGACTACTTCAAAAATTATCCAAAAGAGTGCTGGCAAAAAATCAAAGAGATATTTTATGATTATATGAGAGATGTCAAACCAAATGATGCTCACAAATTTTTAGCATTTCTTGAAAACGAAGGTATATTAAAAGCTACTATTACTCAAAATATAGACGGGCTTCATCAAGCTGCCGGAAGTAAAAAAGTCATAGAATTTCACGGTACTACAAAAACTCTTGTATGTTTAGGATGTGGAAGAAGATATCCATCTACCAAAATCAGTTTGT
>JALWUQ010000012.1 GCA_026993075.1 Campylobacteraceae bacterium | reverse complement strand
TTAAGAATATCAAATTTTGACAGTGGAGTTACCCATTGCTTATATTCTTCCATTTTGCCACAAGCATAAAGTCCTCCTACCAATGCACCCATTGAAGAGCCGGATATTGAATCGATTTGGTATCCTAAACTTAGAAGTTCTTCTATAACTCCGATATGAGCATATCCTCTTGCTCCTCCGCTACCAAGAATGAGCGATACTGTTTTTGCCTTCATTTTAACATTCCATGCAAAAAAGTATCTAGTATCACTTTTGCGAGTTTGTCATCACATTCATCATCTATATTGTTATTTAGGCAATATTCAATATACCCTAAGGTATAAGCATTGTATGCGTAAGCCAGTTGTAAGGGATTTTTAATTTTTATATTATAAGAATCCTCCAAATCCTTAAATTGCAGTGATAGAAATTCTTGAATTATAAGAGATGGGTTTTTATTGTTAAATTTTACGAAAAAGAGTGGATCGCCACTTATGGGATCTAAAATAGCTTTTCTTTTTTCCTGAAATATTTTTAATTTTAATTTTGTAAAAATAAGAAGCTTCTCCTGAGCAAAGTTTGTATTTTTACAATTTTCTATCAAAGTGTTATAAAAATTATTAATTTGATAAAGAACATACTCATAAAACATTTTATCCTTTGATTCAAAAAGTTGATATAGCTGACCTACTGAAATACTACATTTTTTTGCCAAATCATTTATTTTTAAAGAGTTGTATCCAACTTCTTCAATATATTTTCCAGCTTCTTGCAAAATCAATTCTTTTTTATAAGATATAACTTTTGATTTAATTTGATTTTTTATCAATTAATCTTCCTTGTTCATATTGAATTTCAAGTCTTATTATATAAATATTCTTCTTAATTCAGAATAAATTTATAAAAAAATGAATATAATTCATAAATAAATTTTCGGAGTATTTTATGAGAAAAATCGGAGTAGCGGTTATAATAATTTTGGTGATTGTCTTTGCTTATGAGGGATATGATTATCTTAATTACAGGTCAAAAAATGCAGTTAGTGATGCCGGTTTTGTAAAAAGTGATTCTCTTGGTGTGTTAAATTTTAAAGTTGGCGGAAAAATAGATAAACTTTTAAAACAAGAAGGAGATGCTGTAAAAAAAGGTGAACTTCTTGCTTCCATTGATGATAGAGATTTTATTGTTACAAGAGACAAAGTAGTAAATGATATAAAATCATTGTCAAATACCGCCATCGCTTTAGTATTTAAAAAGCAGAGAATTCAAAAAGAGATAAAAATATCAAAAAAGATAGCTAAAAACAGTATAGAAAGTTTTAAGCAGAATATATCTTCTTTAAAACTAGCCATAAAAGCAAATCTTATTAAATTGTCTTTATTGTATAAAAATACAAAACGGTATAAAAATTTATTAAATAAAAAGCTTATATCCAAAAACAGGTTTGAACAAATGCAAACTTCTAAAAACTCTCTAAAAAATTCAGTACAGGCTCAAAAGAAAAAATTGATTTCTGTACAAACAAATTTAAAAAATATCCAAGAGCAGTTAAATATAGCAATAAATAAAGAATTAATTGTAAAAGAATTGTCTAAAACCATAGAATCTTTAAAATATAAACAGGCTGCATTAAAAGATGTGCTAAAAGAGGTAAATAATAAAATTTCATATTGTAATTTATATTCACCTTATGACGGAATTATTGCAAAAAGATTTGTTAACAATAAAAGGGTTATTGCAAAAGGATATCCTGTTTATGCTATAGTAAATCCAAAAGATATCTATGCCGAAGTGTTACTTTCTGAAAAAAAACTCCAAGGTGTCAGAAAAGGCGATAGTGTAAAAGTACAAGCTGATGCTTTACCAAATAGAACATTTAAGGGTGTGGTAGAGTCTATTTTGCCAACTTCTGCATCAACTTTTTCTTTAGTCCCTCGAGATATTGCAAGTGGAGAATTTACCAAACTTGATCAAAGATTTATAGTTCGGATAAGATTAAAGGAAAAAGAGGGTTTAAAAGTCGGTATGAGTTTAAATGTAGCTATAAAAAGAGATAAAAATTCAGGAATTCTTTGATACAAATGGAAAATATATCAAAATCTGCAACACAACATAATTCTTGGGATATGAGTTCTTCAAAAAGAGCACTATTGAGTGTTATTGTCATGGTGGGTGCTTTTATGGCGATACTCGATACAACAGTAGTTGACATTATTGTTCCCAAATTGACAGGACCGCTTGCAAGCGACATGTACGGAGTGCAGTGGATAATAACAAGCTACATGATATCTGCTGCGATAGCACTTTTAATAACAGAATACCTTATAAAGAGATTTGGCTCTAAAAAAATATATATATTGGGCGTTGTATTATTTACTGTTGCTTCATTTTTTTGCGGGATGAGCGATACTCTTTTTTCTATTATTTCATTCAGGGTTGTTGAGGGTGCTGGTGAAGCACTTATAATGGTTACAAGCAATATTATGATATTTTCTTATTTCCCCCCAAAAAAGAAAGGTCTTGCTATGGGTATATTTGGTCTTGGCGTAAGTTTCGCTCCTGCGCTTGGACCTACTTTGGGCGGATATTTATCTGAATATTATGGATGGAGAATGGTTTTTTTTATTAATGTACCTGTTGGCATATTGCTTACGATATCAGCAATGGCATATTTGCCAAAAGATGTTGATTTTAAAAAGTTTAAATTAAATTTTATAAGTTTATTGTTTTTATCAATCGGGACGATAGCTTTGCTTATTATGCTCTCTAAAGGTCAGGAAAAAGGATGGCTGAATAACTCTTTTATAGGTCTTCTGCTTTTTACCACTATTATAGGTTTTCTTTTATACGCATTAAGTGAAATTTATTCAAAGCATAAACTTATAGATTTCTCACTTTTTAAAAATGCCGATTTTACAAACGGTATATTGCTATATTTTTTTATTATGGGTTTTAGTATGTATCAGTATTTTTATCTTTTGCCTGTGTATTATGAGCATATAAAAATGTTGCCAACTCTTGATGCCGGTATCGCAGTATTCTCATTTGCTATTTTTATAGGATTTTTTGCACCAGTAGCAGGAAGTTTATCTGATAAAATTGGTGCCAAAAGAGTACTTCTTATATCAACAGTTATATACCTTCTGACATCATATTTGCTTTTGCCTATGTTAAATTATTATACCCCATTGCTTGAAGCTAAGTTGCTAACGATACCGTTTGGTATAGCCATGGGTCTATTTTTTGCTCCGGCAACAGTTTTGCTTTTGAAGAATGTTCCAAAAGAAAAGGGTGAACTTGCCATAGTTTTGATGGATTATGTCCGTTTTGTAGGAGGAAGCTTCGGAACAGCACTTGCTACAAATAATATGGAATATTTTAAAAATCTAAACTTTCAACACATGCAAGATTTGCAAAATCCTACATATATATATGATTATTTACATGAAATTAAAAATTTTACAGGTATCTCTTTAGATCAGACAAAAGCAGTATTTGGGCGTTATGAAACATTTATGAGTTATGATTATGGATTTCAAAATGTATTTTTTCACGCAGCTCAATGGGGAGCTATCGGTGGGATATTTGTATTATTGCTTTTTGTAAAATTTAGGAGGGTAAAATCTTGAAAAAAATATTTATATTAATAGTGCCTGTATTTTTATGGGCTATAAATTTTAGTAATATTGTAAGAGGTATTGACAATAATTTACTAATAAAATCAAAAGAGGCTAAAACAAAAGCTTTGAAAGAGATGTTAAAAGTTGCTGTCTCGAAAAATTATCCAAATATCAATCTTTCTTTAAACGCTATTAGATTGCAAGATACACCGACAGCTATATTTTATGTTCCGCCTTTGCCTCCTGTAAATTCTATCGTTGGAACAAAGAGTAATTTTACTGGAGCGCTGAGCTTTATGTATCCGGTTTTTAGCGGATTTGCCATAAGTAATTCTATAAATAAAGCAAAACTTCAAGTCATAAAAAGCGAATTAGAAACAGATAATTTAAAAAGAATACTTTACCTTAACGCACTCAAACTCTACAGTGCTATATACACTTTAAATAAAGCAATTAAGGCAAATAAAGATGCTATGCAAAGTATTGACATATCTTTAAAAACAGCATTAGGATTTTATAAAAATAATCTATTGAATCTATCCGGAGTTTATAATATAAAAGCAAAAAAATATGATATCAAGGCAAGTATAGCAAAGCTTGAAAATCAAAGAGATACTCTTAGCAATAAGCTTTTTTACTTAGCAAATATAAAAACAGACAATAATATAGTGCTAAATAAAATCAATATCCCAAAAAATATGAATTATGTGATGGACTTGGCATTTAAGAATAGAAAAGATATCAAAATCATACAAGAGCAGTTAAAGATAAATGATATAGATATTAAATTGTCAAAAAGCAGTTACTTTCCCAAAGTGGCAATTATAGGTGCCATAAAGAGGCAAGGAGACAGTTTGAGGCTAAACGGCAATGAGCATACCAATGCAAATGAAAACTATATAGGGATGAATTTTAAATGGAATATATTTGATGGATTTGCAAAATCTCATAGAAAAGAAGCAGCAATAAGGCAAAAAGAAGCGACTATTCTTTATTTTAATAATTATAAAAATTTGGTTAAAACAAATATAAAAAATTCCTTTTTAGCCTTGCGTGCATTAAAATTTGAATTGATTTCTTCTCAAGAACAGTTAAAAGCACAAAATGAATATTATTTGTTGACTAAGGGGAAATTTGATAACTCTTTGATTAGTGCTGATGAATTAAGTAGGGCTATATCAAAAAAAGCTATGGCAAAAGCAAAAGTTGAAGAAGTAAAAGCAGATATATTTAAGCAGAAATTCAAAATAGCTTTGCAGGCAGGATTAGTGTATTTTGATCAAATAATAAAATAGGCTTAAAAGTTTTTATGCTTTATTGCTTATTTGTTATGTTGTATAAGAGTAGTTAGAATAAAATTTTATGAGAGAGAAAAGGATTAAATTGATATAATATCAGAAAATATATGGAATGGAAATATGAAAAGAAAAGTTTATCTGTTTTTAGTGGTTGTTGCAGTTGTGCTTGTATATATTTGGGTATTTAACTTTCTAAAGTCCAATAAAATTCAAATATTTAATGATAGAACAAATCAAATAACAAAACAGGATGATTTGTATCTTCATTATAAAGTTTTTGATAATAAATTGTTAAACGATTATGGCATAGACTTTAGAATGATAATTGCAAAAGATAAAAATATAAATTTATTTGCAAAGCAAGAATTTGATAAGATGATTAAGCATCCAAGAAGAAAAGCCAAAAGTTTCATTTTGGTCGTTTTAAATAAATCACAAGATAAGTCTATATTATTGAGTAAAAATTTAAAAAGCAGGTTTGATAAAAAATTTATTCAATATATAAAAAATTATAAGAGTAAAAACATAAGGACTTTGGTGATAGGGATAATAGAGAAATTTTTAGATCATGCTATCGAAACAAAAAATTAAAAAAGTAATTTTTTATATACTTTGGGCATTAATCCTGTGGTATCTTTATATAAAATTTGCCGAAAGTAAACCTTTCGGCAAAAATTCTTCTTTTTATAAAGAAAGCTGTAAAAATAAAAATACAAATATCAAAACAGATAAACTCATAAAATTACAAGGGTTTTAATAGTACTAAATCACTGAACTAAGTGCAGCATATACTCCCATTAAGCTTGTCGCGACTATAACTATGCCGACTACAACCAAGTAGCCTCCTTGAAGGCGATATGGCTTCGGCAAGGCTTTGACAGCAAGCATAAAAAGAAAACCAAGCACTATAGGAAGTAATGCCGCATTCATAACTTGAACCGCTACACTTAAAGTTATAAGATTGATACCTGATACTACTATCACGCCACCTATTATCAACATCGCACTATAGACTATATAAAACCATGGAGCTTTGCTTGGATGATGTTCGAGCGAGTGCTTGTATCCGCTGACCTCTCCAAGTCCCCAAGCAGCAGCTAAGGAAACCACAACAGCAGCCACCATTGATGCTCCGACCATACCCAAAGAAAAAAGAATAGTTCCTGTCGTTTTGCCTAAAAACGGGGTTAGTGAATCTGCTATTTGTTGTACTGTATTTAGAGATTTACCGGGATGATTTACTCCTATGGTTGCAGCGGTTGCTACCAATATGGCAATCATAATAAGCTGTGTAATCACAGCCCCAACAGCAGTATCAATGCGCGCAATTTTAAGATGTTTGATACTCATACCTTTATCAACAACTGCTGATTGATGATAAAAAATCATCCAAG
The DNA here is from genome assembly GCA_026993075.1 of Campylobacteraceae bacterium. Taxonomy (GTDB): domain Bacteria; phylum Campylobacterota; class Campylobacteria; order Campylobacterales; family JALSKU01; genus JALSKU01. The sequence continues at coordinate 2,052 of JALWUQ010000012.1, read as the reverse complement.
GCATGATGACGGCACCTATGTTTGCAACTGCGAGGTAAATATATCCTGAATGTCGCCAAGGAACATCAGCCAAACCTTTTAACATGGCTGCTGGATCAGGGTGAGCTTGCCAAGCTACAAAAAGAAATATCAGCTCAAAACTACCAAGCATTATAGCAATCCGCTCCACCGAACGGTACGAGCCTGTCCAAGCCATTATGATGAGCAGTATTACAGCCATGCCTACACTAAGCCAAGTTGGAATACCAAACAGCAATCCGGCTCCGGCTACTCCGGCAAACTCTGTTATTAAAGCTCCCATACAAGCAACTGCTAAAGTAGAAACGCTAAGCCAAGCCCATTTTGGACCGAAATACTCTCTTATAAGTTCCCCATGTCCTTTGCCTGTTACCAAACCAAGCCTTACTGCTAACTCCTGTACGATATAAACTATAGGTATCAGTATAAGTTGTAAAAGGAGAAGTTTGTATCCCCACACAGCTCCACTTTGTGCTGCTGTGATAACACTTCCGGCATCTGTATCTGCCAACATTACCACGATACCCGGTCCAAAAATCGCAAGATAAGCTAAAATATTACGACGCATAACAAATTCCTACCGTAGAATAGTATTTTATTATATTGGCAATATTCGCTTTTTGTAAACTAATCAATATCATTTTACTAACTCCTATTTGATAATGATTATTATAATCTTTTAAACCTTTCGTATGCCTTAAAGTTTTTTATTTTTTTATCTTATGATTTTTTCCAATAGTCGGCAAATTCCAATTCTTGTAATAAGCCAAAAGCCTGAGCGATAAGCCAAAAAAGAAAACACCAAGAATTAAATAATTATTTAAATACCCAAAAAGATTTATGAGGTATATTAGTATGCAAACTATAACTGACACTGTTGCGTAAAATCCACTTGTTAGGACAAGAGGAACTTCGTTGATAAGGATATCTCTTAAAACTCCACCTCCAATAGCTGTACTGAGAGAAAGGATAATCACTCCAAAAAAGTTTAATTTATTGTCAATTCCTACTAATGCTCCTGCTATACTAAAGGAGACTAAGCCCATAGCATCACTGAGAATAAAAATCTTAAATCTTTCAATGCGTTGTTTTTTTGCAATCTTTGAAATTGATGCCATTATTATAACTATAATGACAATGACAGATGGCATAGAATCTATTAAAGATAACGGGAGTTTGCCGACTATGACATCTCTTATAATTCCTCCTCCTAGAGCAGTTAGAAAGGAGAATAGTATGACGCCTAAAAGATCTAAATTTTTTCTAACTGCTATTAAAAAACCACTAAGTGCAAATGAAGCTATACCGATAATATCTGTGATGTTTAATATATCCAAAATTTGTCCATTCAACTAAAATTAAAAAATATATTATACAATACTGTATGAATAAAATAAATAAAGAAAATATAATCTTAGAAATAGCAAAGCTTGTTGAGACAGATATAAATGCTAAAACTATAAGCTTAGATGTTTTAAGGCTTTTGGATATAAAAGAGCTTGAAAAGATAAAACAATCCTTGCTAAATTCAAAAAAGGAGTTAAGTTCCAAATCGAAAAATTGGCTTGATGAAATTGCCCAAAATTGCTCAAAAGATTAAAACTCTAAACATAGACTACACATATTATCAATACAATTTCTTTATCAATAACTGACCTTACGCACTAAACATATATCTGAGCAAAAAGAGAGAGTGTCATATGCGAGGCAGATTTTTAAAAGCATAGCTTAAGCTAAGGTAAAAAAATCTAACGAAGTCAGATGATACTTTATCTTTTTTGCCCGAAGGGTGGTATAATTTGCTCACAATTGCGTCGTTAGTAAGATTTGAAGCTACTAGTAGCTCCTGCATCTTAGCACTTGAGAGCAACTTATACCACTGAGATATGTGTTTAGTGCGTAAGGTCAGTTAATAATTTAGGAGGCAATTATGAATATAAAATATTCTATAGCGGCGTTAAGTACCGCAGTTTTACTTATTTCAGGCTGTGCGGTTGCGAGTGAAAACTCAAGCACTAATAATTCTATGCAAAA
>JALWUQ010000011.1 GCA_026993075.1 Campylobacteraceae bacterium | reverse complement strand
GTGGTGAACACGAAAAAAGTCTGGGTACTTTGAAGTAAACTGTAATGAATGAAGTGAGGTAAGTTTACGGTTTATTCACTGAAAGTGAATAGTAGTTTAACGAAGTTAAACACAATAAAAATAATTCTCAAATAATAAAATATCATCTTTTGGCTACATCCTATATTTTAGATAAGATTTATAATCTTTTTGCTATACTTCATCTGCTCTAATTTATTGCATGGTTAGGCACTTATACAAGATATGATATATCCTTATATCGCAACAAGTCTAATGCATGTGAGGTTGGTTGATAAATTGATTTAAATTAAGGAGTTGGTATGAAATGGATTTTTTTGGTTATTATGGGTTTTGGTATTTTGAATGCACAAATTGTTAAAACTTCTAAAAATACAATAACAGATACTACTACAAAACTGCAATGGCAAGATAATAGTGATGTTAAAACTATAACAAGGGATTGGAAAGGTGCTATTAAATATTGTAAAAATTTAACGATTAATGGACACCATGACTGGAGGCTTCCAACTATAAAGGAAATGAAAAGTATAAAACTGTATAAAGATGGTATTCCTGGAATGGTTGATGGTTTTAAAAATAATACTTATGGTGCTTATTGGTCATCAACACCCTATAAAGGTTATCCTAAGTTTGCATGGGGTTTGAATTATTATAGCGGTTTTGTCGGATATGTGATAAAAAGTTATAAAGGCCATGTGAGATGTGTTAGGAGTGTTAAGTAAACAAGATCACAAATCTTTGGTGGTCTTAACCTGAAAAATCTAAGTTTGAGGACTGCCGGTGATAGATAAAAAGATATATGTGCTAAGTGAGAAAAGCTATGAGGGTGCACAGAATTTAGCTGTTGTTAAAATAATTTTTTTAAATGTTAAGGTTGATTTAAACTCTTTTGATGCTTTAATATTTACTTCCAAAAATGCTGTACAGGCTATCAATAAGATTAGTCAATTATGGAAATCTAAGGAGATATATTCTATAGGAAAAGGTACGAGTGAAACTATACTGAATATGAATGTAAAACCAACATATACAGCAACAAGCTCGTACGGAGATAATTTTGCAGAAGAAATTATACCTTTCTTGAAAGAGAAAAAAGTTTTATTCTTAAGAGCTGAAGTTGTAACTTCAAAGCTAAATACTATTTTGCTAAATGAGGGTATTGATTTAGATGAAAAGATAATTTATAAAACTGTTTGTAATGATATACTAAAAACTTTTCCCAAAAAGCATTCGGTAATTATATTTTCTTCTCCATCTACTATAGAGTGTTTTTTTAAAAAATTCACATGGGATAATAGTTATAAAGCAGTTGCTATAGGAGAGAAAACAGCCTCTTTTATACCTAAAAATATAAAATATACTATTTCCAATGAGCAAACAATTGCTTCTTGTATTAAATTGGCAAAAAATCTATTGTAAATTAAGCCAAAATGGTGTAAAATACTATCAGTAATTATCCTGAGTGATTCGACACCTGCTCATACATGAGGGTCCAACATATTTCAGTGATTGGGACTTGTATGTTGTTGGTGTGTCTGTGTCTTCGTTGGAGTTTTTGCAAAAAAGCGAGAAGTTGCAGCCTAAAGAGAGCATCTTTCCCAAGTATTTTGGCTTTTTTAGGGCCACTTAAGAGCAAACGGTCATTTGGGTAATTACTCCTCATTTTGTCTCAAGGAATTTTAATGAAAGTACTTATTATCGGCAGTGGAGGAAGAGAATATTCTATTGGACTGAGTCTTAAAAAAGATAAAAATATTGATAAAATATATTTTTCTCCCGGAAATGGTAAAACAGATGAATTGGGTGATAATATAAATGTAAATGATTATAATAAATTGGTAGAATTCGCAAAATCAAATAAAATAGATTTGACAATAGTAGGTCCGGAAGCACCTTTGACAGAGGGAATTGTTGATATATTTGAAAAAAAAGGATTAAATATATTTGGTCCTTCTAAAAATGCAGCAAGACTTGAAGGTTCAAAAGTATTTATGAAAAATTTTCTTTCAAAATTCAATATTCCTACAGCTAAATATATAGAAACATCCGATTTTAAAAAAGCGAGTAATTTTATTGATACACTAAGTGAACCTATAGTTGTTAAAGCTGATGGTTTATGTGCTGGTAAAGGTGTCATAATAGCTAAAACAAAAGATGAAGCGAGAAATACAGTTAAAGATATGCTAAGTGGAAAAAGTTTTGGTGAAGCCGGAAAAAAAGTGATAGTAGAAGAATTTTTAGATGGATATGAGCTTTCTTTGTTTGCGATATGCGATGGTAAAGATTATAAATTGTTTCCGGCTGCACAAGATCACAAGAGATTGTTAAATGGTGACAAAGGACCAAATACCGGTGGTATGGGTGCTTATGTACCGACTCCTCTTATAAATAAAACTTTGTACGATAAAATTAAAAACAATATTATAGAGCCTACATTAAAAGGTATGCAAGAGATAGGTTCTCCTTATAAAGGGGTGCTATTTATAGGTATTATGGTAGTTAATGAAGAGCCTGTGGTGCTTGAATATAATGTTAGATTTGGAGATCCTGAGTGTGAAGTATTGATGCCACTTTTAAAGACTTCTGCAGGTGATCTTTTTTTTAAAGCTTCAACTGGTAGATTAAAAGAAGTAGATATGGAATTTTTAAATATATATGCTGTAGGTGTGGTAATGGCTAGTGAGAATTACCCTTATAAAAGCTCTATCGCATCAGAAATTATTGTAGATGACACAATAGATGACAATATATCTGCAAATACACATATTTCTTATGCTGGTGTTAAAAAAATAGATGGAAAACTTTTTGCAACAGGAGGAAGAGTCCTTTTGTGTATTGGCACAGGAAGTAGTATAAGTGAGGCTAAAGACAGAGCATACGGGCTATGTGGACAAGTGCATTTTGCTGGTAAACAATTTAGAACAGACATTGCATATCAAGCTTTGGGAGTATAAATTTTGATAGATGATATACTTAAAAAGCTAAATTTTGAGGGTTTAAGACTTGGGGCACTTTACAAAAGAGTGATTGCCTTTTTTATAGATGAAGTTATAATATCTATACTTTTTTATATCATCTATGCAAATAGCTTTAATCGTGCTACAACTTCTGCTATGCTGATTGAGTTGATAAATATGCTTTTTTTACAAGTTATATTGCTCAAAGTGATATATCATACTTTTTTTGTTTGGATGTATGGAGCAACCCCTGGTAAGATGCTTCTTAAGATTAAGATTGTGTCTATAGACGGTTTTGACAAACCAAATCTTATGAGTTCTTTTATAAGAGCTACTGTTAGAATTATAAGTGAAATGTTTTTTTATATAGGATTTTTGTGGGCATTTTTTGATAGACTTAGACAAGCTTGGCATGACAAGGCGGCTAAAACAATGGTTGTTGATGTTTAAGATAATCTTTCTTGTCATACTGTTTGTCTCTTCAGTGTTTGCATTTGGAGATAATGTTAAAATTTTAGCTGATAGTGTTAAAGGAAAAGGTAATATTTTACATGCTGTCGGTAATGTAGTTTTGTATTCTGATAAATATGTAATAACTGCTGATAAAGTTGATTATAATAAAAATACGAAAATAGTCAAATTGTATGGAAATATAAACATTATAAGAGGTGCAACTCTTTTTGTAAAAAGTAAATATGCCAAAATAAATCTTAATAATGATTTATCTTCTTTTAATCAATTCTTTTTAGATGATGCAAGATCTAATGTATGGATGAGAAGTGAAAAAGCCAAAGCAGAAAATGATGTATATTATACAAAAAATGCTATAGTTTCGAGTTGCAATGTTTATAAACCTGATTGGAAGATAACATATAGTAGTGGAGATTACAGTAAAAATACAAAATATGTTACACTTTATAATGCTCTTTTTTATGTCAAAGGAATTCCTGTATTTTATACACCATATTTTAAATTTTCTACCAATAAAACGAGAAGAAGCGGACTTTTGCGCCCATCATTTGGATATAGTGGAAACGAGGGTATATATTATATGCAACCTATTTATCTTGCACCTTTTAAAAGCTGGGATTTTGAATTAGATCCTCAAATAAGATCTAAAAGAGGGGCTGGCATATATGGAACTTTAAGATTTGCTGATTCTGCTTATTCAAAGGGTAGCATTACTTTAGGAGAATTTAAAGAAAAAGAATCTTATGCAAAAGCGTATAATTTAAAGAATAAAACACATTACGGATATGAGATAAATTATATAAGAAGTAAGATTTTTAGTGGATATTTTGGCAGTGAATCACAAGATGGCTTGTACATTAATTATAAATATTTAAATGATATTGATTATTTGAATTTGCAAAAAAATAGAAACAATTTAGTCTCAAGCTTAATAACTTCTAAAATAAACTATTTTTTAAGAAGAGATAAAGATTATATAGGGATATATTTTAAATATTTTAAAGATACAAGTCTAATATCCAATGACACTACACTCCAAACTCTTCCAGAAATCCAATATCACAGATTTACTGAGCCTATATTGCTTAAAAATCTTTTATATTCTGTTGATTATAAATTTAATAATTATTACAGAAAAACAGGGGTAAATGCAAGACAAAATGAAATACTCGCACCTCTTACTTTTACTTTACCATTATTGGATAATTATTTAGAATTTTCTGCTTCTGAAAATCTTTATTTGACTAAAATAAATTATTCAAATGGAAGTACTTCTTTACCAAACGGACAGTATATAAGCAATTATCACAAATTTTCTCTTAGTACCAATTTGGTTAAGAAGTATAATAATTTTTTACATACCATAAATGTCAGTATAAATTATATTCTTCCGAGTTTTAATGATAAGAAAGGTTATTTTGCAGATTTTGTTACTCTAAATAAAGAACAAAAAAGTGTTAATTTTCAGCTTGAGGAATTTTTTTATAACAATAAAGGTAATCTTTTTTTAACACATAGATTGTCTCAATCTTATCTTTTTAATAATTATAATTATAAATATGGAGATTTGCTGAATGAATTGATATATAAAGTTTCTGATAAATTAAATATTACCAATAACCTAACATATTCACATAAATACTCTGAATTTTCAGAATTTCAGACAGGATTAACATATACTGATAAACTATATAAGGCAAGATTGTTGCATACATATAAACACGGTCCTTTAATAGGCAATTCAGATTTGATCAGTGCAAATATTTCAACAACTTATTTTAGCAGATATAATTATTTTGCAAATATTGATTATGATATAGGTAGAAAAACTACTCAAAATTGGGAACTTGGTGTTATAATGAAAAAGAAATGTTGGAGTTATAAAATAAGCTATAAACAGCAAATAACACCTATACTTACAGATACCGGTTCAAGCTCTGTGAAGAGACAGGGAATTTATCTTACTGTAAACTTTACTCCAATCGGAGGTATAAATTATAAATTTGAAAGAGATAGTGGATATAGTGCACCATGACAGATAAAATTAAACAGATAAGAGAAGCATTGGATATTTTGGAAATTACTACATTTGTTTCGTTAAAAGAGATCAAACAAAGATATCATGAATTATCAAAAAGATATCATCCTGATATTTATGAGAATGATAAAAAAATGATAGAAATTAACAGATCTTATAAGTTAATAAAAGATTATATTGATAACTTTAGATTTTCTTTTGATGAAGAAGAGATAAATAAACAATGCCCAAAGAGTTACCATGCCCAAAGATTTAGATTTTAAGTGTATTGATAATTAGATATAATAACTGACCTTATGTATTTTTTCTTGAAAAGCCCTACTTTTTGTAAGCTTCAAGGGGTTGTAGGGACTTTGAGTTTCTGCCACTATAGAGAGCTTTGCTCATTATAGTGCGTAAGGTCAGAATTAATAGGTTGTTTTGTAAAAAACTGTAGAAATTTAAAAGGAGAGTAAATGAGATGTCAAGTTGAAGTAGAAGCAAACAATAAAAAAGAAGAATTTGAAATAGGCTATGTTGCAAAACAAGCAAGCGGATCTGTTATGATGAAAGTAGGTGATACTGTTATGATAGCAGCTGTTGCAAGAGATGAAAATCCGGTTGATGGTGATTTTATTCCTCTTACAGTTCAGTATGTAGAAAAATCATACGCAGTAGGTAAAATCCCAGGAGGTTATATAAAACGAGAAACAAGACCGGGAGATTTTGAAACACTGACTTCAAGAGTTGTTGATAGAAGTTTAAGACCTCTTTTCCCAAAAGGATATGCTTATCCAACTCAAATAACTATCTTGGTGGTCAGCTCAGACGGAGAAACTGATCTTCAGGCTATGGCGCTAAATGCAGCGTCTGTAGCATTATACCTTAGTGATATACCAGTAAACAAAGTTGTATATGGGGTGAGAGTTGGTAAAATAGAGGAGCAAATCATTGTAAATCCAAATAATACTCAGATGAAAGACAGTTCTTTGGATTTATTTGTAAGTGGTTCCAAGGATGAACTTTTGATGATAGAAATGAGAGCAATTCCAACAATGAAAACAGATATTGCACCTATTGCAGCTATTGATCCAATGGTGGATCCTACATTGAGTGAAGAGATTGTTACTACGCAACTTTCAAATGAATTAAGCAATGATGAAACAATGAAAGTTATCGATGTGGCTTCTAAGGCGATTGAAGAAGCAAGCAAGGCATACGAGAGAGCTTTTGTTGAATTTAAAAAAGAAGATGCTCCAATAGAGTTAAAAGAAGAAAAAATTAATTTGGATATTTACACTTATATATCTGAATTTTACAAAAATGATGTCTATGATGCGTTGAATAAAATGGCAAAAAGTGAAAGAGCGGGTGAGCTTGAAAAAATTGTTAAAAAGATTTTAAGTGATGATACAGCGACAAAAGAGTCTTGGGAAAAAGAAGTAGTATCAAAAGTATTGTCAGCTTTTAAAAGAGATATTGTAAGAAAAATGATTGTTAATGAGCGAAAAAGGGCTGATGGAAGAGAGTTAACTGAAGTAAGACCGATTAGTATTGATACAAATATACTTCCTAGAGTACATGGAAGTTGTCTTTTTACAAGAGGTCAAACACAAGCCTTAGTCAGTGTTACGATAGGAAGCGATCAAGATGCTCAAATGTTCGACTTGCTTACTACTGATGGACCAAATTATGAAAAATTTATGGTTAATTATAATTTTCCAGGGTTTTCGGTAGGAGAAGCAGCACCTATGAGAGCACCAGGAAGAAGAGAGTTAGGACATGGTAATTTGGCAAAAAGAGCATTGGCACCATTAAACGATATGACATATCCTCAAGTTTTGAGGGTAGTTTCTGAAATATTAGAATCAAATGGTTCATCATCAATGGCAACTATTTGTGGTGGTTCTTTGGCTTTGAGGGCTGCTGGGGTATCAACAAGCAAATTAGTTGCAGGTATTGCAATGGGATTAGTATTTGAAGATGATAAATATGCAATCCTTTCTGATATTATGGGTCTTGAAGATCATGACGGTGATATGGATTTTAAAGTTGCCGGAACAAAAGATGGAATAACTGCTTTGCAAATGGATATAAAATTAGGCGGAATTGATTCTAACATTTTAAAAGAGGCATTAGAGCAGGCAAAAGAGGGGAAAGAGCATATTCTAAATATAATGGAAGAGGCAAATAAAAAGATAGTAGTCAATGAAGATTTGTTGCCAGGTTCTGAAATATTTGGTGTACATCCTTCTAAAATTGTTGATATTATCGGTAAAGCTGGAGCAACAATAAGGGAAATTATTGAAAAATTTAATGTTTCTATTGATTTGGACAGGGAAAAAGGTCAAGTTAAAGTTGGAGGAGTTGATAAAGCTAAAGTAAAAGCAGCTTGTGATCATATAAAGGATATAACAAGCAGAAGCAGTACAAGAGACACTCACAGAGGACCAAGAAAAACAGTTGAATTTAAAAAAGGTGAAGAGTTTCATGGAAAAGTTAAGAAAATAGTTGAATTTGGTGCTTTTGTTGAACTCAGAGATGGAGTTGATGGGTTGTTACATATATCAAAAGTTGCTAAAGACAGAAATGCAAAAATGCAAGATATTTTAAGTGAAGGTGATAGTATTGATGTTGTGGTGTTATCACAAAAAGGACATAAAGTTGAACTTGGATTAAAGGATAGTAAGTAAGTATATTTTAACAAATATTTAGATAAAATAACATCTCAAAGTGATAAGTAGGGATACGCTATCCGAACGGACTTTGTAAATAATTTTAAAAGATATTAAAATTTTAAATATTTTTATATCTTATTTTAGGAGACATAGTATGAAAAAAGTATTATTACTTTTATTGGCTGTTGCAGGAGTTGCCTTTGCCGGGCAAGATGGTGTTAAAGTCTTAAAAGTTGCCGCAAATGCTTCCGGATTGGCATCATTTTCAGTAGTTGCTGCTGGTATAGGCTTGGGTCTTGCTGCACTTGGTGGTGCCATAGGAATGGGAAATACTGCTGCTGCTACTATAGCAGGAACAGCTAGAAATCCAGGTCTTGGTGGTAAATTGATGACTACCATGTTTATCGCTTTAGCGATGATTGAAGCTCAGGTTATTTATGCACTTGTTATCGCTTTGATAGCATTATATGCAAACCCTTTCTTAAGCTAAAAATTTGCCAAGTGTTCTTCTGACACTTGGCGCCAATGCGACCGTGGTGGAACTGGTAGACACGCTATCTTGAGGGGGTAGTGCTTTCGGGTGTGGGGGTTCAAATCCCCCCGGTCGCACCATATTGTGGATAATCTTAAAGGAAAATTCTATGAATGAAAAAGAAGAGGTCTTGCAAAGAAGTGGTGGGGTTTGTGAATTGTGTGGAACTTCTTCAAATTTACAGTTATATAAAATCAAACCTAGAAATGATTATGTTTTAATTTGCGATACTTGCTTAAACAATATAAACCACCCTGACTCTGAAACTCCAAGACATTGGAGGTGTTTAAATGAGTCAATGTGGAGCGAAGTACCTATTGTTCAAGCTCTTATATATAGAATTTTAGAATCTATATCAAGTGAAGGATGGCCTCAGGATTTGCTTGATATGATGTATATTGACGATAAAACAAAAATTTGGGCAGAAGAGATGCAGCTATATACCCAAGCACAAACAGATCCGACTTTAGACAGTAATGGTAATGTATTAAATACCGGAGACAGTGTTATTATAATAAAAGATTTAGAAGTTAAAGGTGCCGGTTTTACTGCAAAAAGAGGTACTGTAGTGAAAAATATATCTTTAAGTGAGAATAAACACCAAATAGAAGGTAGAGTAAACGGGACTCGCATTGTGTTGCTCTCAAAATTTCTAAAAAAAGTTTAATTTATTATTGATTTGAATTATATTCATTTTAGCATGATTTAAGACAGTCTATTGTACTATTCTTTTATAGTTGCATATACAACTATTGATAAGGAGTCTTCTTGAGCGATATAAAAAATCATATTTTACTTCAATTAAAATTAACTAAAAATATTATGGAAAACGAACACAATAAATACCTTAAACCTTATGGCATAAGTAATGAACAGGGGTTGCTTTTAAAATTGGTATATGAAATGCCAGGACTCTCTCAAACACAGATTGCCGAAGAGTTGCATAAAGATAAAACAACTATAACCAGGATGATAAATACTTTAATAAAAAAAGATAAGTTGATGCGAAAATCTTCACTTGAGGATAAAAGAGTGTTTGAAATATATGTTACGGAAAAAACAAAAGAGAATGTTAAAAAACTTACACCGGTATTTGAAAAACAAAAAAAAGATTTGGAAGATATCATAGGAGAAAGCGATTATAACACTACTATAAAAGTTTTGGAAAAAATAAAAAAATATTATTTGGAGTTAAATCAATGAAATATTCATGTTTTTCAAAAATAAAAATAAAAATCATTAATATTTCTTTTGCCAGTCAGGGCAAAGCAATACTAAAGAGAAATTTTTACTGAAGCTTGCTTTAGCGAAAAAGGAGATTGTTAGGTGAAATATTTAATATTATTGACTTTGTGTATGGTCTTATATGGGGATAACTTGAAATCACTTCTTGTTTTTGCATCCAAGAATAATAAAATTATAAAATCAAAGCAGTACATACAGATCGCAAAACAAAAACAGTTACAATCATCAAAGAATTCCTACTACCCCACCGTCAATATAGGGGGGTTTTATCAGAGAATGGATGATAGAGCTCCAATGAGACCAGGCGATGTGTATAGTGGATATATTGGTGCTGGTATTGATTTGTATGATGGCGGAAGAAGAGCAAATATTATCAAGCAAAATTCTGCTTTGCTTAAATCTGCAAAATTTGATACATCTTTATATAATAAGAATTTGCAACTAATTATTACGAGAGATTATTTTACCATATTAAGTACAAAGCAAACCCTTAAAGCTTTAAAAGAAAAAAATATTCAGTTAAAAGCTGAAGTATCAAGAATGAATAAATTTTTCAAAGTTGGAAGTGTGACAATAGAGAGTGTAGATAAACTAAGAGCAGCCCTTAGCAATAACATTTATCTAATAGATGCTACTAAATATCAAATATATTCACTCAAAAAGCTTTTATCACTAAGAGTTGGTAGAAAGATTGGTATATTAAAAAATATTGATATAACAGCACCTTTGCACACGGAAAAAAGTTTAAGTGATCAAATAAATATTTTAAAAGAAAATGCAAAATCATTAAAGTTCGCCGCTAAGAGTATAGGATCGTATTATAAGCCCCAGATCAGATTAGAAGATACTTTTAGTTTGTATGGATACGGAAGGTATGATACATTCCATCCAAGGGGTTTGGATAATCAAAATAATTTAATGCTTAGTTTTAATATAAATATATTTGATAACAGTGTTACTTTAAAGCAAAAAGAGTCTTTGCTTGCACAAAAGATGGCGATACAGGAGCAGATAAATCAACTCAAAAATGAACAAAATATAAATATAAGATTAGCTTTATCAAAAATAAGCACAATCAAAGCTCAAATAAAAAGTGCAAAAAGTTTTCTTGTTGCAGCTGAGAGTGTTTACAAAAATATATATAAAAAGTTTAATGCCGGCAGTGTGGATAATGTAACTTACCTTGATGCACTGAGTGTTCAAACAAACGCAAAAGCACAATATGAAAAGGCTCTTAATGACTTGCAAATCGCTTATGCAACTTATTATTATTATACAAACAATAATATCGAGGATTTTATAAAATGAAAAACTCAAGCTTTCGAGCAATATTTTTAATATTAGCAATCCCAATGCTTGGTTTTGCAGCAAGACCATCTCATGCGAGAGTATTTAAAATGCCAACTCCAAAAGCCGATATTTATATAGTTTCTAAACCAATGACGACAGAGGTACTTTTAAAATATCCTGCACAAATAAAATCTTTTAAAAATGTTAAAGTTGTTTCCAGAGTTTCAGGTATTTTAGAAAAAAAGTATTTTACCGAAGGAGAAGAAGTAAACAAGGGAGAATTGCTTTACAAGATAGAAGATAGTGTTTACAAAGCAAAAGTTGATGAGGCTGAAGCTTCGCTCCAAATGGCAAAAGCTGTTTTGAGCAATGCTGTTAGAAATTGGAATAGAATTAAAAAACTCTATAAACAAAAGGCCGTTAGTCAAGAGAAGAAAGATGATATGCTGTCTGCTTATGAACAGGCAAAAGCTTCCTTATCTTTATCAAAAGCAAAGCTGGAACAAGCACAAATCAATCTTGCCTACACAAAAGTTGTATCACCAATCAGTGGAACGGCAGGACTTAAAAAAGTTGATGTAGGTGATTTTGTAACTTCTGCTCCACCGACTACTCTTATAAATATTATAAATGATAATAAAGTATATATTAACTTTTCTATGCCTTTTAGTGATTATATAAATATAAAAAATCATTTATGGCAAATACCGGAAAATAAAAAAATAAAAATTAATGTGATAATTGACGGAAAAACTCTAAAAGAAAAGGGTATTGTTGATTTTATAGATCCAAATGTAGACAAAAAAACTTCGGTTGTAAGATTTCGGGCTATTTTAGACAATAAAAACAGATACTTAATGCCTGGGAGTTTTACAAAAATTATTTTAAGAGGTATAAGTCAAAAAAATGTTGTTATGATTCCCCAAAAAGCAGTTTTACAAAATCCTTTAGGCACAGTAGTGTTTATAGCCAAAGATGGACATGTTAGAGTATTGCCTGTCGTTCTTGGAAGAGAAAGCGGAAAATATTACATAGTAAAAAGAAGCCCTCTAAAAAGTGGGGATAAAGTTATAGTAAATAATTTTTTTAGATTAAGACCAGGCGGTAAAGTGATGATAGATAAGATCATCAACAATCAGGAAAAATAAATGTTTTCAAGGTTTTTTATAAACAGACCTATCTTTGCAACCGTAATAGCCTTACTTATCATCATAGCAGGTATAGTTTCGATGCAAATGTTGCCTGTTAAACAATATCCTGCCATTACGCCGCCTCAGATAAATGTGCAAGCCATTTACCCTGGAGCTGATGCAAAAACTATATCTAAAACAGTTGCAACAACTTTGGAAGAATCCATAAATGGTGTAGAAAACATGACATATATGACTTCTACGGCATCTCCTAGCGGAGTTTTAACAATAGGAGTCAATTTTAAGATAGGAACCAATGTCTCACAGGCAAAAGTTGATGTAAATAATAGGGTTCAATTAGCTCTTAGTAAACTACCATTGGCTGTGAGACGACAAGGAGTCAGTGTCCAAGAGAGATCTCCTGATATGCTAAAAGTTATAGCCTTTACTTCAAAAGGTGCAAAGCATAGCAGACTTTTTATATCAAATTATCTCAAAGTCAATGTCATGGATGCTTTAAAAAGGATACAAGGAGTAGGCTCTGCTGTTATTTTTGGTGAACAAGACTACGCTATGAGAGTATGGATAGATCCAGAAAAATTATCATTTTACAACTTAAGCACTACTGATATCATAAATGCGATACGAAATCAAAACAATCAATACGCAGCAGGTTCTGTCGGAAATGAGCCTATGAAAAAGATACAACCTTTTACTTACAGTGTTACTACTAAAGGGCGATTTGTCAGTGTAAAAGAGTTTAAAAACATTATTATAAGAGCCAATCCGGATGGCTCTGCTCTGAGACTTAAAGATGTAGCCAAAGTAGAACTTGGTGCAAATTCATATAATACTATTGCAAGATATAATTTAAAACCTATGATGCCTGTTGCTATATTTTTGTCCCCTGGAGCAAATGCACTTAAAGTATCAAAAGTAGTAGATGAAACTTTAAAAAAGCTATCCAAGAAATTCCCGCCTGATTTACAATACAGCTTTCCTTATGATACAACCTCTTTTATAAATGCTTCTATCTATGAAGTCGTGAAAACTCTGTTTGAAGCTATTGGTTTTGTTGTTATTTTAATTTATCTTTTTTTAGGAAATCTAAGAGCCACTATTATACCGCTTATAGCTATACCAGTTGCCCTCATAGGTACATTCGCAGGGCTTTATATGGCTGGTTTCTCTATAAATTTATTGACGCTTTTTGGATTGATTTTAGCTATTGGACTGGTAGTAGATGATGCTATTATAGTTATAGAAAATATTGAGAGGATTTTAAGAACTAAAGATATAAGCGTAAAAGAAGCTGCTTATGAAGCTATGAGAGAGCTTTCAACTCCTATAGTAGCTATCGTCCTTGTACTCTCTGCCGTATTTGTTCCTGCGGCATTACTTGGTGGATTTAGCGGGGTTATGTATAAACAGTTTGCTACTACAATTATCATAGCTGTTGTGATATCAGGTTTTGTGGCACTTACTCTAACTCCTTCTTTATGCGTTGTATTTTTAAAGAAAAAAGAGGAAGCACCGTTTTGGCCTATAAGAAAATTTAACCAATTTTTTGACTGGTCCACGAAGATATTTCTCATTTTTTCAAGACAAACCATAAGATTATGGTTTTTTTCACTTCTTTTATTTGGCGGACTTATATATCTTACATATCATATTATGAGTATAACTCCCAAAGGGTTGGTTCCAAATGAAGATCAAGGTATATTGTTGGTAATTTCAAGAATGATGCCCGCAACTTCTTTACCTAATTCTTCAAAAATTTCTTATAATATAGAAAAAAAATTATTATCAAATCCAAATATAATTTCAGCAGGCGGTATTACCGGTATAGATATAGTAACTTTTGCTTATAGAAGTGACGCGGCTATAACATTTGCAAAATTAAAGCCATGGAGAGAGCGTCCTCTTGCGTCTGAGAGTTCACAAGCCATAGCAAGAAGGCTTATGATGGAATTTATGCAAGATAAAAATGCTTTTGTTATCCCGGTTAGTCCACCTCCGATAAGAGGCATGAGCATAACAGGCGGGTTTGATATGTGGATACAAGATAGAACAGGCAAGAGCATGCAACTTCTTAATGCTTATGTTCAAAAGATCGTAAAAGAGGCAAAAAAAGACCCTGCTCTTATGATGGTAAGGACAACTTTAAATACAAACACTCCTGAATATTCTCTAACCATAAAAAGAGACAAGGCAAAGGCAATGGGAGTTGCCATCGGAGATATATTTGCTACTTTGCAAAGCACATTCGGTAAAGGTTATGTTAATGACTTCAACTTGTTTGACAGAACTTTTCAAGTGGATATTCAATCATTATCAAAATACAGAGCTACCAAGAATGACTATAAACATATTTTTGTAAGATCTAAAACAGGAAAGTTGATACCTGTTAGTGAATTAGTAAAAATTAAAAGAATTGTCGGTGCAACCGTTATGCAAAGATTTAATATGTTCAATGCCGCCAAAATCAGTGGCAATCCGGCACCTGGATTTTCTGCAAGTGATGCAATGGAGAGTATTGAAAAAATAGCAAGAAAGATTTTACCATCAGGTTATACAATCGCTTGGGCAGGTACTTCTTATCAAGAGCAAAAACTTAAAAAACATGGAAACTATACCACTATTTATGCGGTAATTTTTATATTTTTGATTTTGGCAGCACTTTATGAGAGTTGGAGCATCCCTTTAGCAGTCATTGTATCTATACCTTTTGCTATATTTGGAGCGGTTTTAGCTGTATATCTAAGGCATCTGCAAGCTGATATATATTTTCAAGTAGGACTTTTGACCCTTGTTGGACTTTCTGCTAAAAATGCTATTTTGATTGTTGAATTTGCTATGGATAAACTTAAAGAAGGTATGAGTTTAATGGATGCTACCATAGAAGCGGCAAGGCTTAGATTTAGACCGATTATCATGACTTCTTTGGCTTTTATAGTTGGAACATTACCTTTGGTATTAAGTAGCGGTGCTGGAGCAAATAGCAGGCATATCATAGGAACAACAGTTGTTGGAGGAATGATAGTTGCTACTGTTATAGGAGTTTTGTTTATACCGATGTTTTTTTATATTGTTGTAAAAATAAAAGAAAAGTTAAGTAACTGACCTTGTACACTTTTTTCCCGAAAAGTTCTATTTTTCGTAGTTTTAAGGGGTCTCTTGGAGTTTGAAAATATCAATTTTATCGGTGTAGTTTTTGGTATAAGTTGGCAAAAAGAGATAAATTCAGACTAAATTTTTTCCTTTTCTGTAAACGGTTCCCATAACAGTAGCTATTATATTTTTTTCATTTTCATATATTTTCATTTCATAACTTGCTACATTTTTACCATCTTTTATCTCTTTAGCTATAGCATAAATTTTTCCACTTGATATAGCTTTGTGAAAAATAATATTTGCATTTATCGCAAGAGATAGATTGTTCCTCGAATTTGATGCCAATGCAAAAGCATAATCAGCCAAAGAAAATAAAAAACCACCATGAATAACATTTGCACCATTTAAATATATATCCTTTACTTCTACTTCAACTTTGGCATATCCTTTATCAATATCAACTATTTTAAAACCTAAAAGTTTTGAGAATCTATCTTTTTTTTCAAAAAAGAATTTTATTTTTTTGAGCATTTTATCTCCTGTAAATTGGATAAATTATTAAATATTTGTTCTAAAGCTTCTATATTTTGTTTCAATCTTTTTTCACTAACATTAAAGAGTATCTCTTTTCTAAAATTATTTACAATTTGCTTGCATTTTTCAAATCTATTTTTGCCGTTTTTTGTAAAAAAAATAATTTTAACCCTTTTGTCTTTAGAATGCTGTTTTTTTTCTATCCAGCCATTTTTTTGTAAATCATTTAACACTCTTGCCAAAGTCGGATGTTCTATCGAAAGTAAATTTGCCAATTCATTTTGCATAAGTTCTCCAGAGTGTCTATCTATCATTAAAAGAGTAGAATATTTTGCATAACTAAGACCCATAGGTTTTAGTAATATATTTAAATGCATTTTCCATATTCTAGCAGTATCCCCCATAAGTTGTCCAAATCTTACTTGCATCACTAAAACCTCCCTTGTAAAAAAATGAAATCTTTTAAATTAAACTTTTTTTAACGCACCGTGTGTTAAAATATAATTTACTTAGCATAGCTAACTAAATTATATCAAAAATAGGATATACATGCAAGATACAAACAAAACAAATAATAAAAAGAGGAATGGAATTTTAATTTTTTTTATTATTTTAATTTTTTTATCAATAATAGGCTATCTGTTTTATTATTATTTATATGGACAATTTTATGAGAGTACGGATGATGCTTATGTGAAGCAAAATATTGTTTATGTTACTCCACAGGTTTCTGGTGTTATAGATGAAGTCAATATAAATACTGCCCAATATGTAAAATATAAAGAGCAAATAGGCCATATTGATTCAAAAGATATAGAAATTGCTTTTAAAAATTCAAAAAATAATTTAGCCCAAAGTGTCAGAGATATCAAAGAGTTACATAAACAAAAGGATAAAGCAAAAGCTTTGATTAGTTTGCGTAAGATACAAGTTGATAAAGCAGAGAGTGATTTTAAAAGAAATCAAATATTATTTTCAAATAAAGCAATTTCCAAAGAGGTTTATGATAATTTTAAATACGCACTTGAAGAGGCTAAAGAAAATTTAAATATAGCGAAAAAAAATTATCTATCTATCAAAGTTTTGCTAAAAGGCGAAAATATTTATAATAATCCTCAAATAAAAAAAGCTGTGCTTGCTTTGGAGAAAGCTTATATTAACTTAAAAAGATGTGATATTTTATCACCAAAAAGTGGAATTGTTGCTAAGAAAAATTTTAGTGTTGGAAGTCATGTCAATCCTCAAACAATTATAGCAGCAATTGTTCCTAAGATGGGATTTTGGGTAGACGCCAACTTTAAAGAAACCAAGTTAAAAAATATCAGGATAGGGCAAAGTGTAAAGCTTTATTCTGATGTATATGGTAAAAATATAGTTTTTCATGGAAAAGTAGTAGGAATATTACCTGGTACCGGCTCGGCATTTTCTTTATTGCCTGCTCAAAATGCTACCGGAAATTGGATAAAGATCGTTCAAAGAGTCCCCGTAAGAATATCGTTGGATCAAAAAGAGTTACAAAAACACCCTTTACAGGTGGGGAATTCTATGGAAGTGTATGTTGATACACATATAAGAAATAAAAAAAGGCTGAAAAAAGTAAAAGTACAGAAGCTAAATTTTAAAACAAATCTTTACAAAGATGCATTAAAAAATGCTAAAAAGATTGCTGAAGAAATAATAAAGAAAAATTTATGATTAAGGCTGAGTCTTTACCGCTTCCAATACTTGTTCTTTTAACTTTAGCCTTAACTTTGGCTACATTTATGCAAGTTTTGGATACAACTATAGCAAATGTTTCTATACCGGCAATTTCCGGTGACCTTGGTGTGGCTCCCACTGACGGTACTTGGGTAATAACTGCTTTTGGAGTATCAAATGCTATCTCTATGCCTCTTACTGGTTGGCTTGCAAAAAGATTTGGTGAAGTTAAGCTTTTTGTTATATCAACTGCTTTATTTTCCCTTACTTCTATGTTGTGTGGATTGTCTCCAAGTTTTGAGATTTTAATAGTAGGGCGAGTTTTACAAGGAGCTGTCGCAGCCCCTATGATGCCATTATCGCAAAGTCTTCTTTTGTCAAACTATCCCTCAACAAAAAAAGGCTTAGCTCTTGCTTTTTGGGCAATGACAGCAACAGTAGGACCTATAGCCGGACCCCTTCTTGGCGGTTACATAACTGATAATTTTTCTTGGTCCTGGATTTTTTACATTAATGTCCCCATAGGAATTTTTTGCTCATTTATTGTTTGGCAACTTATAAAACACAAAGAGACTGATAAAGCAAAATATCCAATAGACTTCATAGGTCTGTCGCTTTTAATAATAGGAGTTGGGTCATTGCAAGTACTTTTGGACAGAGGCAATAATTTGGATTGGTTTGGCTCTACAACAATAATTTTTCTTACTATTGTATCGTCTATAGGAATATTATTTTTTGTTATTTGGGAGATTTTTAATGAACATCCTGTGGTTGATTTGAAACTTTTTAAAATTAGAAACTTTGTTATTGGTACAATTGTGCTCAGTGTTGGATATGCTATCTTTTTAGGCGGCGGTGTTGTTTTTCCCTTGTGGCTTCAAACCCAAATAGGATATACAGCGTTTTGGGCAGGCTTTGCATCTGCGGCAGTAGGAGTCTTTGCCTTTTTATTATCTCCTATAGTTGGTTCAAATATGCATAAAATGAATTTGAGAGTTGTGGTTAGTATAAGTTTTGCACTTTTTGCACTGAGTTATTTTTTAATGTCCAACTTTACTACTGAAGTTGATCTGTTCCATGTATCCTTTCCAAGGCTTATCATGGGTATCGCTATGGCCATGTTTTTTGTGCCTCTTACAAGTATAGTTATTTCACAAATCAATCCATCTCGTATAGCTTCTGCTATGGGTGTTGTGAATTTTCTAAGAATCTTAGGAGGGAGCCTCGGGACATCAATAGGTGTTACCTTTTGGCAAAGATGGGGAAGTCTTCATCATGAACAACTTGCTGAACACATCAATCTATTTTCTCCTCAAAGCATAAATAT
The DNA here is from genome assembly GCA_026993075.1 of Campylobacteraceae bacterium. GTDB lineage: Bacteria > Campylobacterota > Campylobacteria > Campylobacterales > JALSKU01 > JALSKU01. The sequence goes on along the minus strand of JALWUQ010000011.1, from coordinate 9,783 downwards.
ATATCATTCATTAAGTCATATTACTTCATCTCCTGCAAGTTTTATAAATAGAATGATAACTCAACAAGCTATGACAATGTCAAATGATAATATACTCCTTTTATCTGGTTATACATTTTTACTTATGATTCCTATAATTTGGATTGCAAGACCACCTTTTCTGACATCAAGAGTAAAGAAAAAAAGTTGAAAAAGAAAGAACTTGCAATTTTAGTTTATATAATCACAATAGTTTTGTCGGTTATGTATGCTACTCAACCAATTCAGCCACTTCTTGCAGTAGAATTTAATATTGATGTTGTGAAGGCTTCAAGCTTTACAGCTATTATATTGTTTTCACTTGCAGTGGCTCCTATAATATATGGATATATTTTAGAGAGTTTTTCAGCAAAAAAGATGTTGCAAAGTGCTGTTGTCGTACTGTTTGTAACCAATATCTTTTTGGGATTTAGTGATAGTTATGAAATATTTTTTGCAATTAGGGCAATTGAGGGCATGGTTATACCGGCTGTATTAACTTCAGTTATGAGTATTCTTGTAAGTATAGATAAGAAAAATATTAAAACAAACATGTCTATATATGTCGCTTCAACAGTATTTGGCGGCATAGTAGGGAGAGTAGCCTCTGGAATAATTGCTACAAATTTTGGATGGAGATGGGTATTTTTTTCATTGTCACTTGAAATATTGCTCGCTTTGTTTTTTATATATAAAATCGATTACAAAGGCGAAACAAAACTAATCAAAGCAAATATTTCTGATGTTATAGCTATATTAAAAGATAGAAAATTTATAACTGTATATATCTTAATGTTTACTGTATTTTTTGTTTTCGCAGGACTTTTAAATATACTTCCTTTTAGAGTAAAAGAGATAGACCCTAATGTATCTGAAACACAAATAGGGCTTATGTATCTTGGCTATAGTGCCGGAATCATTGTTGCATTAATGTCAGGGAAAATAGTAAAAGTATTTAAAAGTGAAATTAATACTCTTATATTTGCTACTATTTTTTATGGATTTATTACTATATTTTTTGTAAACACTAATATAATTTTCATATTTTTTCTACTTTTTATATTTTGTATTGGCATGTTTACGATACACTCTATCTCATCAGGTTTAGCAAATACCATGAAAGAAGATAAAAAATCTCTTACATCCGGAATGTATCTTACTTTTTATTATATAGGCGGCTCAGCAGGTTCATTTATTCCAGTTATAGTTTACAAAAACTTTGGGTGGAATACGGTGATAGTTATGTTTACTGTTATTATTTTTAGTGTATATTTATTTGTTTTGCGAAATAAAAAATATTTCATTTTAAATAATGAGACCACTGCACAGTATAAATACCCATAAAAGTCTAGTTTTAGGTGAGATTTGTGATATAAATTTTGAAGGACTAACTAAAGTTAATTCAAAAAATTTATCTTACAAAGATTGCCTAAAAATAGACTTCCCTTTGGGTATCAACAGGTAGCTTATATACTTCGTTAAACTTCATTGACTTAAATACTTAAGCCTGCAGAAGTTTGCCTCGCCTATAAACTACCTGTTGATATTATGAGTGTTTATATTGTGCAGTGGTCTCATAGTGGTACCTGAGGCCGGACTCGAACCGGCACGGTATTGCTACCACCAGATTTTGAATCTGGCGTGTCTACCAGTTTCACCACTCAGGCATAAATATAAAATAAGAGTGAAATTTTAGAGTTTTATTGCTTAAAAACTTGTTAAAAACAAGCTTTTAAGCATATTATAGAAGATTATTTTTGTGCTACTGCATCTTTTAATTTTTTACCAACTTTGAATTTTACAGCAGTTGTTGCAGGAACATCTACTATTTTATCAGTACCTGGCACTCTAGCTGTTCTTGCAGCCCTTGGTGTTGTTGAAAAAGTTCCAAAACCAATAAAACTAACACTTTTTCCATCACTTAGTGCATCTGTGATTGTTTCTAACATTGCATCAAGTACAACATTTGTATCTTTTTTTGACAATCCTGCCTTTTCGGCAACAACTTGAATAAATTCAGCTTTTTTCATTAGCAATCCTTTAAAAAATTATATTTGCCTAAATTGTACAGTTTTTTTTTAAAAAAGACAATAATAATTCGCTAAAAATTTAAAAAAAATCGCTAAAAGCCGATATTTGTATATAATTTTAAGTTAAAAATGGATAATTAAGGCATATTTGATAGAGGAATTAAAATTGCTTGTAGTGATATGCTATTTTAGAAAAAGGGATAAAATGAGGATAACAAATCAATTAATATATAATAATTTTAATACAGATTATAGCAGAGATAGTAATTTGATGCATAAATTGACATCACAAATCTCTTCCGGACATAAAATACAAAATAGTTTTGATGATACTTCTGTATATATTGATAGCTCCAGGCTTGAATATGAGAAAACTTCTTTGGCTCAGATAAAAAGCAGCTCTCAAAGTGCTCAAACATTTGCCAATAACAGTGATACTGTATTAAATGAATTTACAAATTCATTAATTAAATTTAAAACAAAACTTATACAGGCTGCAAATGGTACACATAATACCACTAGTTTAAATGCAATAGCAGATAATTTAGAAGCAATAAAAAGCAACTTGATGGATTTGTCCAATTCATCAATAAACGGTAAATTTCTTTTTTCGGGAACAGCATTTTCTACAAAACCTATAGATTCAAATGGAAATTATCAAGGAAATGCACAAGAAATTAAAGCAACAACAGGTGCACAATCTTCATTGCCATATAATATTGATGGAGAGTCGTTGTTTTTAGGCTCAGATAATGACTATAAAAAAATGCTCTCAACAAATGTAAAAATGTATTCTGACAATAATCAGCAAAATATATTAAAAAGTAGTGATAAGATAGAAAATTTAATGAAGTTTAACGGTGGGGGAACTTCTGCATCAACAGATGCATATTTTTATATTCAGGCGAAAAATAGTGATGGAAGCAGTTTTAAAAAGAAGATAGATGTAAATGTAAATGATACAATACAAACTCTTTTAGATAATATAAAAAGTAGTTTTACCCCTTCAAGTGATGTAAATGTTACATTAAATAATTATGGTCAAATAGAAATAACTGATAAAATAAATGGTAATAAATCTTTAGATTTTAGTATGGTTGGCTCGTATGATAATGTAAGCTCCATAGATAATTTAACCAATACTGTTTCATTTGTTAATAGTGGCTACATTCAATCTGCAGGAACAAGTGAAGCTGTATCGTTTGACAGAAATTATTTTAGTGTAAATGGTAACAAATTAAGCAGTAATGTTCCACAAATTGATAAAACAATAAATGATTTTGCAACAGCCAAAACAAAGTTGGTTGATGCAGCAGGAGTTTCTTCGCTTGATGGAAAAACTCTAAATTTAAAATATGATGATATCAACGGTGTTTCAAAATCTGCAACCATTGATTTAAAATCTACGACAAATGGAGGTTCCACATTTACTGCAAATGGAAATACATATAATATTTACGGTGTAAATACTAATCCTTCTGATGCAAATAATATGACTTATCAGCAATTAAATGATGTAGTGGGTATGATAATATCTGATAATTTGCCAGCAACAAATGATAAAGTTGGGTATGATAATGCAGTTACTAATTCTAAAAAGAGTATTAATGTTTCTCTTGATAACAAAGGAGAAATGCAAATTCAAGACAAATCAAATCCATCAACAAAGATACAATTTTCTATGTATGACAGTACAAGTAGTGATTTCAGTTCAACTACCGGTAATTCTTTGTCTTTTATGTCAAACAATGCTATAGCTATAGATAAGCCCAGTATTGACTTTTTTAAAGATATGGATCAGATGATAAGTGCTGTAAGAGAAGGAAAATTTTCTATGGATAGCACAAGTGGAGATAAAAGAAATCTGGGCATGGAAAACTCTATCAAGAGAGTTTCTCATTTATTAGACCATGTTTTAAAACTTCATTCAAAGATAGGCTCATTCTCAAATGCTCTTAATAGTACTTATCAAAGAAGTGATATATTATCCTTGCAAGTGACAACCTTACAATCTCAAGTATCTGATGTTGATATGGGAGCTGCTTTGGCCAAATACAATCAAATAAGTGTAGGTTTTCAAGCATTGCTTTCAACGATCGCAAAGGTCAATTCAATCTCTTTATTAAAATATATATGATATAATAATATTATTTTTCTTATAAAGGATATGTTATAGTTAAAGAGATTGCTTTTATACTTTTTTTAGGTGTTGCCATATTTTTTGGGCTCGCTACTTTTATACTTGATGCATCTACGGTCGGGACAATAGGTCATTTACTTGGAAATTACAATAGAGAATATTTTGGATATGTAGCTTTTGTATATCCTTTTTTACTTATAATTCCTGCATTTTATATATATAAGTATCCAAGCTCAAGTAATAAAATATTAGAGATTTCTTTATCTTTGCTACTTTTGTTTTTTGTTATTATAATGTTTCAAGGTGTAGTAGTAAGCGGACAATTTGATGGATATATCGGAAGTTCTATTGATAAAGTTATATCCGGGTTTATTGGTATTGGAGGTTTATGGATATTTATCATTATGAGTTTTTTTCTATCTATTGTTATTCTATTTGATATATCATTTGAAGAGGTTGTGAGATTGTTTTCGGTTAATTATTTTATACAAACCAAACCAAAGAAAATCAAAAAAAATACTATAAATAACAAAAAAGATGCTTCTTTAAAATCTACAATAATATCTGAAAAAAAAGTTGAAGAAAATCAGCAGGAAAATCAAACGAATGAATCTAAAGATAATAAAATACCTACACAAAACGGTGTAAAAATATTAAATGAAGTTGAAGAAAATAAAAAATTACTTCAAATGATTGATGTAGATGGGAAAAATGAAAAGCCGAAAAATTTTAAACTTCCTTCTTCTACTTTTTTAGAAGCAGCACCAAAAAAACATAGTTTTATCAATGAAAGTGAAATAGATAAAAAAATAAAAGATTTGCTTAACAAGCTTGCTAAATTTAAAATAGAAGGTGATGTGGTTAGAACATATACAGGTCCAGTAGTAACAACTTTTGAATTCAAGCCAGCTCCTCATGTAAAAGTTTCAAAGATATTGACTTTACAAGATGATTTAGCTATGGCGTTAAAAGCAAAAACCATAAGAATTCAAGCTCCGATCCCAGGAAAAGATGTAGTAGGGATTGAAATACCAAATAAGCAAATTGATACCATTTTTTTAAGAGATATTATAGAATCTAAAATATTTCAAAAATCAACATCCCCATTAACATTGGCTTTAGGTAAGGATATAGTAGGCAACTCTTTTTTGACCGATTTAAAAAAATTACCTCATTTGCTGATAGCCGGAACTACGGGAAGTGGAAAAAGTGTGGGTATAAACGCTATGATATTGTCACTTTTATATAAGAATTCTCCTGATAGTTTGAAACTTATCTTAATTGACCCTAAAATGCTTGAATTTTCTGTATATAATGATATCCCTCATCTGTTGACACCGGTAATAACTGAACCAAAAAAAGCTATTATTGCCCTTGCAAATACTGTGAGCGAGATGGAAAAAAGATATAAAATAATGAGTCAGACAAAAACTAAAAATATAGAGGGGTATAATCAAAAAGCAAAAAAAGAAGGGCTGGAGCTTTTCCCTTATATTGTTGTTATTATAGATGAGTTGGCTGATTTGATGATGACAAGTGGTAAAGAAGTAGAGTTTTATATAGCAAGGTTGGCTCAAATGGCAAGAGCCAGTGGTATTCATCTCATAGTTGCTACCCAAAGACCATCTGTTGATGTGGTAACTGGACTTATCAAAGCCAATCTTCCATCAAGAATAAGTTTCAAAGTGGGTCAAAAAATAGATAGTAAAATTATACTTGATGTTATGGGTGCCGAGTCACTTTTAGGAAGAGGGGATATGCTTTTTACTCCTCCAAATATGACAGGACTTATAAGGTTGCATGCTCCTTACACTTCTGAGGAAGATATTGAAAAAATAGTTGATTTTTTAAAGGCACAAAGAGAAGCTGTATATGATGAAAGTTTTTTAAGAGACGGTACTGGGCAAGTATCTTCTGATAATGTAAAAGATGTAAGTGATGAATTTGACGAACTTTATGAGGAAGCTAAAAATATAGTATTAAATGAACGAAAAAGCTCTATCAGCTATATCCAAAGGAAATTGCAAATAGGATACAATAGAGCTGCAAGAATAGTAGAGCAACTTGAAATGATGGGAATACTATCTGCACCAAATACAAAAGGACAGAGAGAAATACTATAATGGCACTTTTATTTTCTAAAAAAATAGATATTTATCCTCAAGTTTAAAAAATTTAGATAAAATACTATAATTTAAATTAACAAGGAGTTTTTATGAATATAATAGAAGAGTACAAAACTCACACAAAAAAAAGAGAAGCTTTAGGCGTACCTCCATTGCCTTTAACAGCGAAACAGACTGCGGAACTTGTGGAGCTTTTAAAGCTTGACATCATACCACAGGAAGAGTATCTAAAAGACCTTCTAAAAAATCATGTGAGTCCGGGAGTTGATGATGCAGCTTATGTAAAAGCAGGATTTTTGAATGCTATTATTGTTGGTGATGCCCACTCAAAGGTGATAGATAAAGTTGATGCTATAAAGCTTTTAGGAAAAATGCTTGGTGGTTACAATGTTATGCCTATGATAGAAGCTTTGAAAAACGAAGATGTTACAGTGGCACAAGAAGCCTGTGATCAGCTTAAAAATACACTTTTGGTATATGACTCTTTTAATGATGTAAAAGATTTGATGGACGAGGGAAATTCTTATGCTAAAGAGCTTATTGAGTCTTGGGCAAATGCGCAATGGTTTACAAAAAGAAATCCGTTGCCAAAAGAGTTAAAATTAACTGTATTTAGAGTACCAGGTGAAACAAATACAGATGACCTCTCTCCTGCTAGTGAAGCTTTTACAAGAAGTGATATACCTCTTCATGCAAATTGTATGCTTACATCGAAGATGGATAATCCACTTGAGACTATAAAAGAGTTAAAGAAAAAAGGGAATCCTATCGTATATGTGGGAGATGTTGTAGGAACGGGAAGTTCAAGAAAGTCAGCTATAAATTCAGTACAATGGCATATAGGTGAGGATATTCCAGGAGTTCCCAATAAAAAAACAGGCGGAGTGATAATAGGCTCCATTATCGCTCCAATTTTTTTCAATACAGCTGAAGACAGCGGGGCTTTTCCTATAGAAGCTGATGTTAAAGAACTTGAAATGGGTGATGAAATAGTAATAAAACCGTATGAGGGCAAAATATATAAAAATGATAAAGTTGTTAGTCAATTCAATATTACCCCAAATACACTTCCCGATGAGATACAAGCCGGTGGAAGAATTCCTTTGATAATAGGAAGAAACTTGACTTCCAAAGCAAGAGCGGCTATAAATCTTGGTGAAGATGAGATTTTTAAAAGGCCATCTCAACCTAAAAGTGATAAAAACGGCTATACACTAGCTCAAAAAATTATAGCAAAAGCTTGTGGAATGCAAAGTGTAAAACCCGGAATGTATTGTGAGCCTGTAACTTCAACTGTTGGAAGTCAAGATACAACTGGGGCCATGACAAGAGATGAGATAAAAGAGTTAGCTGCTCTTAGTTTTGGAGCTGATTTTGTAATGCAAAGCTTTTGCCATACAGCAGCTTATCCAAAACCTGCAGATATAGAACTTCAACATACACTGCCGGAATTTTTTCAAAACAGAGGAGGTGTAGTTTTAAAACCCGGAGACGGAGTTATCCACTCATGGCTTAATAGATTTTGTCTTCCTGATACATTAGGCACCGGAGGTGATTCTCATACAAGATTTCCTATAGGTATCAGTTTTCCAGCCGGTAGTGGGCTGGTTGCATTTGCTGCGGTTGCCGGAAGTATGCCTCTTAATGTTCCTGAGTCTGTGCTTGTTAGATTTAAAGGAGAGATGCAACCTGGTATTTCTCTAAGAGATATGGTAAATGCTATACCTTATTATGCTATAAAAAATGGTTTGTTGACTGTCCCGAAAGAAGGAAAGATAAATACATTTGCCGGAAAGATTTTGGAGATTGAAGGTCTTGAAGATCTAAAAGTGGAGCAAGCGTTTGAGCTAAGTGATGCAAGTGCTGAAAGAAGCACTGCTGCTTGTGTGGTCAATCTAAATAAAGAACCTATAATCGAATATCTTGAGTCTAATATAGCAATGATAGAAGCTATGATAAAAGCTGGATATGAGGATAAAAGAACACTAAAAAGAAGAGCTGAGAAGATGAGAGAGTGGATAGCAAATCCTACCCTTTTAAGAGCTGATAAAGATGCGAAATATAGTGAAGTATTAGAGATAGATATGAGTGAGATAACCGAGCCTATTTTAGCTTGTCCTAATGATCCTGATGATGTTGCGACTTTGAGTGAAATTTTAAGTGACAGCACAAGACCAAATGGTAAGATTGATGAAGTTTTTGTTGGAAGTTGTATGACTAATATCGGGTTATTTAGAGCTTTGGGTGAAGTTTTAAGAGGCGAGGGTGCTGTTCCTGCCAAACTGTGGATAGCTCCTCCTACTAAAATGGATAAAAAAACATTGACTGAAGAAGGGTATTACTCTATCTTTGGGGCTGCCGGGGCGAGGACTGAAATCCCGGGATGTTCACTTTGCATGGGAAATCAAGCCAGAGTAGCAAATGATGCTATAGTTTATTCAACAAGTACAAGAAACTTTGATAACAGAATGGGCAAAGGTGCAAAAGTTTATTTGGGCTCATCTGAGCTTGCCGCAGTTACCGCACTTCTTGGAAGATTGCCTACAAAAGAGGAATATCTTGATATAGTACCAAAGAAGATAACACCTCAAATGAGAGATAAAATATATAAATATCTTGACTTTAGTAAATTAAGCGATGAGCAGTTGAAAGAAATGTTTGATTAAAGTATTGAATAAGAGGTGTCAAGCTTGGCATCTCTTTAAAAAATATAAACTAAAAAAAGAGATCTATTGTTAAAAAAATTACTAAACACATTGAAAACTGAAAATGTTTTTTTAACAGGCGGAGCAGGAGTTGGAAAAAGTTATCTTGCCAAAGAAGTAATATCTCACTATAAAAATAACTCAAAACATATAGTCGTACTTGGAAGCACAGGTATAAGTGCGGTAAATATCGGAGGGCAGACTCTGCATAGTTTTTTTTCATTTGGGATTTGTAGCTCACTTGAAGAGTTGGTCGCAAATGACAAGAAAAACAGAAAAAAAATTAAAGAGCTTAAGGAACTTTTGAAAAGTTGTGATTTGATTGTTATTGATGAGATAAGCATGGTAAGCTCAAATTTGCTTGATATGATAAAATATAGAGTCCAAAGCACTATATTTGAGGGAAGTTTTCTTTTTACAGGAGATTTTTTCCAACTTCCGCCTATTGTCAAAAAATTTGGTGTTAATAATCTTTTTTCTAAAGATTTATATGCTTTTCAAAGCAGTGCCTGGGAATTTTTTGATCCAGTCGTGATAGAATTAAAAGATATGAAAAGAACTAATGATAAAGAATTTTTTCATATTTTAAAAAAAGTCAGGATGGGACAGATAGACACTGAAGTTATAGAGTATCTTATAAAGCTTTCAAAAAATAGTACTGTTTTAAAAAAAGAGCCGACATTTTTATATGGAAGAAACAAAGAAGCGATAGATACAAATGCAAACAAACTCTCACAACATGGTGGGAAAGAAGTAATTTTAAA
>JALWUQ010000010.1 GCA_026993075.1 Campylobacteraceae bacterium | reverse complement strand
TGACGAAGTTAGGAGCTTGAGCTCCTAACTCTTTTACCTAATTTACACATATTTTTGAGAGTTCTTATCACTTTTGGATAAAGTTTCTACACCCTTTTTCTTTCGTGCCTCCAAATGTTTTGATCCCTTTTGCTGAACCGTTTTTGGCTATAACTTGTCTTTTGCATTTATCCTTTTTTATGCATATTTCATTTTCACATCCTATATTTTCATCTATTTTAGGTTTAGGCATTTATCACTCCTTTTGAAATATTGAAAAATTCTAAGTACCAATCAACAAATTTATTGATTCCTTCTTCTATGGAAGTTGCCGGCTTATAGCCAAAGTCTTCTATGAGTCCGCTCACATCAGCATAGGTTGAGGGTACATCGCCCGGCTGGATTGGTAGCATATTTTTTTTAGCTTTTTTGCCCAGCTTATTTTCTAAAGCTTCAATAAAATCCATAAGTTTCACGGGATTATTGTTTCCTATGTTGTATATCCTGTATGGTGCTTTTGAGCTACTTGGATCTGGATTTTTTCCATTCCATAAAGGGTTTCCCTCTGGTGGGTTGTCTATAACTTTGATGACACCGTTTACTATATCATCGATATATGTAAAATCCCTTTGCATATTTCCATGATTAAATACATCTATGGGCTTATTTTCTATGATAGCTTTTGTAAAGAGATACAAAGCCATATCCGGTCTTCCCCATGGGCCATAAACTGTAAAAAATCTCAAACCGGTTGTTGGTAGATGGTATAAATGAGAGTAAACATGAGCCATTAATTCATTGGATTTTTTGCTTGCTGCGTATAGGCTTATGGGATGATCAACATTTGCTTTGGTGCTAAAAGGCTGTATTTCATTGAGTCCGTAAACGCTTGAACTGCTTGCATAGCAAAAAGCTTTTATATCATTATTTCTGCAACACTCAAGCAGATTTGCAAATCCTACAAGATTACTTTGTACATACGAGTGAGGATTTGTCAGTGAGTATCTAACTCCCGCCTGAGCAGCCAAGTTGCAAACTTTATCAAACTTTTCATCTTCAAAAAGCTTTTCTATTTTTTCTCTGTCACTTATATCCATTTTAACGAATTTATAGTTTGGAAACAGTTGTGAAGTGTAAAACTTAGCTGAAGTATTTTCATCTTCTTTTATAGCCTCTGCATCCAACCCCGCTCTTTTAAGCCTTCCGTATTTTACTCTTTGGTCATAATAATCATTGATATTATCAACTCCTACTACTTCATCGCCTCTTTCAAGTAATCTCTCCGCTAAGCTGCTTCCTATAAAACCGGCAGTTCCTGTTATTAGAATTTTCACTACAACCCTCCATTGAGATTTAAGCTTTTAGCATCTTTTTTCATACCCTCGATAACTTCACTTATAAGCTCACTAAGTTCCATATTTAGCATTTTTGCTCCTTTTTGGATAACTTCTCTGTCAACTCCGGCGGCAAAAGACTTTTGTTTGTATTTTTTCTTTACCGATTTTGTAGTTAGATCCAATATGCTTTTACTGGGTCTTACATACACACAAGCTGTTACAAGCCCTGTCAACTCATCTGTTGCATATAGTGTTTTTTCCATCAAACTAATAGGCTCAATATCAGTACAAATACCATAGGCATGACTCATTACAGCCCTTATGATAACTTTTGAATAACCTTTGTCTTGTAGAATCTCTTTAGATTTATGGCAATGTTCTTCTGGGTATTTCCCGTAGTCAAGGTCATGCAAAAGACCAGCTATGCCCCATAATTCTTCATCTTCACCAAACTTTTGGGCAAAATGCTTCATAGTGCTCTCAACTGCAAGTCCATGTTTTACCAAAGATTCATTTTCATTATATTCTCGCAAAAGTGCATACGCATCATCTCTGCTTGGAGTCATTGTATAATCCTTTATTCTTTTTATTTTGTATTTTATCACATAATAGATTATTTATTGTATAATTGCAAAATTTTATATTGAGTGGCGGCACATGACACATAGTGATATTTTTTATCTTTTTTTAATTATCTCATTAGGCTATATTCTTGGAAATATTAAGATAAAGGGCTTTAGTCTTGATATTTCAGCTATTTTGATAGTTGCCTTGATTGCCGGA